>DASYAX010000084.1:0-9721 GCA_036501045.1 Bryobacteraceae bacterium | reverse complement strand
ATGCCGGTGAGTGCTTCGGCTTCCGGGATGTTCGGCGTAACGAGGGTGGCGCTCGGGAGCAGCCGGGTTTTTAAGACCGTTTGCGCTTCGGGCGAGAGCAGACGCGCGCCGTGCTTGCTGATCATCACCGGGTCGACGATCAGCGGAAATTCGAACGATTTGGCAAGCTCTGCAACCGCTTCTACTACTGCAATGCTGCCGAGCGCGCCGGTTTTGGCGGCGGCGGGCGGAATATCGGAGAGGACGGCCTCAATTTGCTGGACCACCAGATCTGCCGGCAAAATCTCAATGCGTGAGACCGTCTGTGTATTTTGCACTGTGATGAGGGTGACGATGGCTTCGCCATAGGCGCCTATTTCGTGAAAGGTCTTGAGATCGGCCTGAATCCCGGCTCCCCCGCTTGGATCGGAGCCGGCGATGGTGAGCGCCACCGCTAGCATGCTTCCACGTTAGCTTGCGGCCGGGTAGCTTACTGGAATGTCTGGGTGGTGGAAGTTTGTCCGATGGAGTTGGTCAAGGTAGCGGCAACCGAACCGATCTGCGTGACATCCCCGGTAACCACAAAGTTGGCCCGCAGCACGAACGCGCCGCCGTCCTGGTCGTTGGTGAAAAAGTATTGGTGGAAGTTGGAAGTGGCGTCCACAGGAATCGTGGTAATCGCGTTCCCCTTGAGATCGTAAAAAATGAAGGAAAGCGCGCCCGCGCTGTAGGTATTGTCGTAGCCATTCAGGGTGATGAGTAGGTTCGGATCCTGCCGGACGGCTTGACCGAAGGTGATTTGGATGGGTGCCTTCGCGATGGTGAACGATTGCGTATAGGGCTCGGTGTTGGGGAAGCCGGCAACAGTGAAACTTATGGTGCCTGCCGTGGTCCCGGTTTGAAACGTCAAACTCGATTGATCCTTGCCCGATGGATCCGTACTCGATGGATCCGTAAATGTGACTGTTTGCGAGCCGGCGGCCACGTTTATATCGATCGTGCGGTCGCTGGGGGTAGTAAATAAGAAGATGGTCGGATCGTCAGTCACGTTCGCGACCGATGGCGTGAATTGCATCTTGAGGAGTCCCGGGGCGTTAATCGCGGACGGGTTGTCGAGTTTAATCGAGAGATCCACCTGCTGCTGGCTGGTAAGCGGCGGCGGCGGGTTGAGCTGGAATGTGAAAGTGGGCTGCGGCGAGGTGGGTTGCGGCGGGAGCAGCGGCGACGCCACGCTTTGTCCGGAAAGAGTGAACTGCAGGCAGCCGATGGAAAGCGTGCCGGTGTAGGTGCCGGGCGCGTTTTCCGCGAAGGTTAGCGTGAAGGTCAATGGCTGGTCGCCGGGCTGAAGCGTGGTGGCCGCCGACACGCCGGAGATGGCAAAGCCATTTCCGGAAACGCTGGGGACAGCGAGTGTGACGGGACCAGTGGAAGTGACTGGATTGGTGACCGAGAAATTTAGGACGGAGCTGCCATTGACGCCCGCCAGAACGTTGCCAAAGACAATCGGGGTGGCCGTCTGCGCCAGTTGGCCGACGCCGGTCGTATCCACATATTTGATCGTCAGTGGGTCCGTGCTGTTGCCTTGGAGGGGATAAGAATTCGATCCAACGACAAGATTGGTGTTATAAACGCCAGGATTCCCGGGTGCCAAGGTGACCGTGAATGTTGAGGATGAATTGGCGCCTATGGTGCTCGCGAGCGTAGACTTGTCCAGCGAAAACGGGCTGTTGATGAACTGCAGCGTGTTGATTGAGACGACTGGGGCGGGTGCCGGGTAAGCAGTCTGATTCTGCACCGTGAACGTAATGGCCGAGGAACCGCAATCGGGCACGTTCGCAAACTGGATGGGAGTGCTGTCGGGCTGCGGCACGACGCTGCCCGCCGAGGTGCTGTAACTCAACACAAGCTGCGGCGGAGTGGCGGTTCCGGTAAGGATGCTGGCCGTCGCGATGGTGCTGGGACCACCTGGGTCAACGGCGTAGACGAATTGCAGGTAACCGATAATGGCCCCGCTCTCGGTCGGCGCGAAGTTGACAGTGAAGAGCCTCGAATCGCCGGGCGCTAAGGTACCGGATGAAAAAAACCCTTTGACGGTGAAATCGGGGCTCTGGGCCGTTGAACTGATCGACGTAGTCACGATGACCGACGGGAAGTCGACGGTATTTGTCGAAGTGTTAATTACTTTGAGAATCACCGAGCTGGCGCTGGCCTCCGCTGTGCTGCCGAACGGATAGGTATTCGGCAAGGCCGCGCCGGTGGTGCCGTTGGCGTTCGATAGATAGAAGGTAAGAGGCGAAGCAGCTTCGAGGGAGACGGCGACCGCGACTCCCAAAAGCAGGACAAGAGAAGCCCTCATTTGGCGCTCTCCTCAATGGACGAAGCGGGCGGTGCGGGCAATACCGACAGATGCAAGTTTGTGCGGTTAAGGAAAAGGACCCAGTCGTGACCTGTGCTCGCGGACGAGACATGCAGCCAATCGGAGGACATCCGCTCGATGGTGAGATCGCCCGCCGGCAAGCCCGCAGCGCTCAGCGGGACCGTGCGGGAAAGGCCGTCGGGGGATTCGACAACCAAGCCCTGCGGATTCTCGCAAACCACGAACGAGTGTTGAGCGAACGCGCGGCCATGCGCAGCGGGAAGAATGTCGGAGCTGACGACATTGCCGGTTTCGAGAGACAGCGTAATGGCAGAGACGCTGGCATTGGGGTGCGTAACGAGCAGCCGTGCCTGATCCGATCCGAACGTTTGAACCGAGGTGGCCTCGCCTCCCAAGCTGCTGATGTTCACCTCCGTAAGCGAGAACGAATGGCCGGTCCAATGCAATAAAGCATGCTGCGAAGGCAGCCAGGCGATCGTGGTGGAAAGCGGGCCGTCGATATTGAGCAAGGGCGCGGTCTCGCCGGAGGCGTACTCAGCTACCGGCGAGCCATCAGGCCCGAGAAGCCGGATGAGGCCATTCCGCGAGACGAGGCCGCCCGCGTCCGAGAAGCTGGCAAAATCGGCGTAGGCGAGCGGCGTGGCCGAGACCAGCAGATTCGCCGGTAGGCCGAGCACCGTCCGAATGGTTCCGTCGGCAAAGCGAGCGACTCCAGCCCTCGGTGAATTCACCTGGGCGGACAGCAGTGCGGCGAGTGCAAGAAAGGCAAAGAGAGGCTTCATAAACGGCTGCTCGTAAAATCTGAAAGAATGAAAAGCGAAAACGCCCGCTAATGCGCGCCCACGTTGATGCCATTCGCGGCAATGCTGAGCCCGGGCGTGGATGGCGTGCTGGGACTACCCTTACCTTTGAGTGCGAAGGCGGCGCCCGCACCCGCGCCCACCGCGACCAGAGCAATGATCAGCCACTTCTTGTTGCTGTGAGGTGCATGACCAGGCGAAGCATTGGTGATAGTCACGGCCGGTTCTTCTTTGGGCGCCGCAGCCGGCACCAACGGCGTCACGGGGGCCGAAGCGCCGGAACGGGCGGTGACTAGGATCGCCGGCTCAGCCGCTTTGACTACAGATGGCTTCAAGACTCCCGGTTGGGCCATCGCCGTTCGAGAGGTAAGCGTCTGCTCGAGCAGTAACCCGGCGTGAGCCACGCCTTTGGCGGCGGTGATGCGGAGTTCGGCGGCTCCAGCCGTAGTGCCCCACAGAATTCCCGAAATGTGCGCCCGGCCGGCAGCATCCGTGTATGCCACGGCGGCGTGCGAACCATCGGCAAACGCTCCGGTTGGTCCGTTTTCGGGCAGCCGGAACGCGACCGCCGCGTCGGCCACCGCGCCGGCTGCGTCCGTTACTTCAACGGTAAATCCCTTCGTCGAGCGTGAGCCCACAGGCGCGGCCGGATCGCTTTCCACCAAGCGGAGTTGCAGTCCCGAAACCGCCGGCGGCAGTTGCGCGCCGATGGGAGTGACCGTAATCAAAACAGTCAAGAGCAGAGAAAGAGAAGAAGAAAGTAGTTTCATGGCGGCCTCGCGCGCAAAAAAGCGGCCGCACTCGACTAGACGAGCTGGATCAAAACAACCGTAACGTTGTCAGGCCCGCCCTCGTTCTTGGCGGCTTCGACAAGGTAGTGGCATTTTTCAGGCAGAGTTTTCTCAGAATGAAGCGTATCCTGCAAGATTTTTTCATTGAGAACGCCGTGGAGCCCGTCGGAGCAGAGCAAAATCTGGTCGGCTGGGTTCATGCGCACGATACTTGAAAAAACGCGCAGGTCCTCGGTGCTGCCGACCGCCATGGTAAGCACGTGGCGCATGGGATGCTTCTTGAGAGCTTCTTCGCTGAGTCCGAGGCGCGCGCCTACTTCGGCAACCCAGGTTTGATCTTGCGTGATGAGCGAAAGCGTGCCGTTTGAGGATACGTAGGCGCGGCTGTCGCCGACACTGCCGATCTGGAGACGGTCTTCGCCCACATCGCGGGCCACCAGCAGCGTCGTTCCCATGCCGTCGAGCTCGGGATTTGTTAAGGCAGCTTGCCGCACAGCCCAATTGGCTTCGAGGAATCCCGGCTCCAGGGCTTCATGGCTGGGGCTTTTCAAGAGATATTCGTAGAGCATTTCGGCGCTGAGATGCGACGCGTACTCACCGGCATTGGCTCCGCCCATGCCGTCGGCAAGAATGAAGATTCCCGACTCGCTATCGCTAATGAAGTAGTCTTCATTGTTCGAACGCACGCAGCCGGGGTCGGACAGGCCAAAAGCCTCAAGCATCACGCCCCTAGATTATACTTTCGAGGTATTATTCCTGGCGCAGCGCCGTCATGGGCTCTAGCAAAATGGCCCGCCGCGCCGGGATCGCGGCCGCGAGAGCCGCCACTCCCAGCACAATTCCGGAAACGCTCAGGAATGTTACGGGATCGGTGGCTTCTACGCCAAACAAGAGCGCCGAAAGAAAGCGCGTGGCAGCAAACGCGAGCATCACTCCGGCTGCCAGGCCCAGGCAGCTCAAGCGCAAGCTTTCGCCCCAGACCGAACGGAACAGTTGCCCGCCTTGCGCGCCCAAGGCCAGGCGCAGTCCCATTTCCCGCGTGCGTTGCGCTACCGAATAGGACACCGTGCCGTATAGGCCGACTGAAGAGAGCAACAGGGCGACCGCGGAAAACGCGCTTAGCAGGACCATGGAGAAGCGGCGCCGGGCGAGCGAAGCGCCGACAATCTGATCCATGCTTTGTACCGCGGCGATGGGTTGTTCGGGATCGATGCGCCGCACGGCCTCGCGTGCCGGTCCGGCTAAGGCAAGCGGTTCAGCGCGAGTCCGAACCACCACCGATCCGTACCAACCCGGGAAATAAAGAACCGGCTCGGGCTCCGTTGTCAGATCGAGGTCGCGTGTGTCGGCGACTACGCCCACGATCGGGATTGCGGTCGGCTTGGCATCGAGCACGCCGAGCAGCAGATTCCGGCCGACCGGATCCATCCCTGAAAAAAATCGGCGCGCCATCGCTTCACTAATCATGCACACGGGCTTCGCATTCCAGTCCGCGTCACTGGGCGTGAAGTCTCTTCCGTCCCTCACGGCCATCGACATCAGATGAAAGTAGTTGGGCGACACCGTTCGGAATTGCGCTACCGGATAACGGCCGGCTTCGGGTGGCGGCGTTCCTTGCACTAAGAAGCGGGTCCGGTTGAGTGCGGATGTGAACGGTACCGGAGAAACGGTGGCCGCTTCCTTTACGGACGGCAGTGCCTCCAGGTTCGACATCAGCCGCTTATAGAAGCTATCGACCTGTTCCGGCCTTTGATATTTTGCGGGCGAAAGAGCGAGTTGAAAGGTCAGCAGGTGATCCGTGCGAAATCCCGGATCGACCGCTAGTACGCGCTCGAAACTACGAACCAGCAAGCCGGCGCTCATGAGAACCACCAACGCGACGGCAATCTCGCCTGCGACCAGAATGCTTCTGACGCCGCGGCGTCCGGAGTCGCCCATCGTTTTCCGGCCGGCCTGCTGCAGCGTTTCATTCTGATCGCGCCGCACCGATTGCATGGCCGGCAGAAGTCCGCAAAGAATACTGGTCGCGAGCGTGATCGCCAAAGTGAATGCCAGCACCCGCCAATCGATGGCGATTTCGGCCGCACGCGGTAACTGTTGCGCCGCATAGAATCGCAGCACGCGAAGGCCGCCCATTGCAAACAGCAGCCCAAGAAGTGTTCCAAACGAGGCGAGCAACAGGCTCTCGGTAAGCAATTGCCGGATCAGGCGCGCGCGGCTGGCTCCCAGCGCGAGCCGCAGCGCGATTTCCTTGCGGCGCCCGATCGCTCGCGCTAGCAGCAGATTCGCCACGTTCGCGCAGGCGATCAGCAAAATCAGTCCTACGGCCCCGAGAAGAATGAGGAGCGGGGTCCGCACCTGGCCGGTTAACTGCTCCCGCAGCGGAATCACGCGAACGCCGATTTTCTTGTTGGTGGCCGGATACTGGCTCTCCAGTTGCTTCGCGATGCCCGAAAGCTCGGCTTGCGCCTGTTCCCTGCTCACGCCGTCTCGGAGACGGCCGATCACTTCAAGCTGGTGATGTTTGCGGATGGTACGTTCCTGTTGATCGAGCCGGCTGATGGGCAGGAGCAAGTCTGCCCATGGCGGAAACGGCGTGCTCCGCGGAAGAATGCCGATCACGCGATACAGCGTGCCATCGATCTGAACGCTTTGGCCCACGATCCGCGGATTGGCCGCAAATCGCCGCCGCCATAATGCGTCACTCAGCAGAACGGCATCGTCATGGCCAGGCTGCATCTCGTCCCACGCAAAGTTGCGTCCATATGTTGGGTGTATGCCCAGCATCGGCAGCAGGTTGCCGGATACCAGCGACGCCTCGACCCGTTCCGGCTCTTGATTGACGACCAGATTGAACGGCTGCAAGCCTTCGAACGTGTATGCCGCAATCTGCTTGAACAATTTGCTGCCATTGCGCCAATCCACGAAATCGGGATATGCTACCTGGGCGCGCGGAATGACCGGATGCATTTCCCAGATCTGCATCAGCCGGTCCGCGTCGCGGTAGGCGAGTGGACGCAGCAACACCGCGTTCACTGCGCTGAAGATGGCGGTATTCAAGCCGATGCCAAGCGTCAGCGTGAACAGCGCGGCTGCCGTCAATCCGGGCGTCTTGCCGAGAGTTCGAAGCGCGTAGCGCGCATCCAGCCAGATCTGCTCAATGAAACTCATACCCCACATGAAGACATGCTACAAGAAAAAGCGAAGCGATTCATCCCATCTGCAAGTCGCCGCCGTAGCTTCGCACAATCGCGATCCGGCGCTAACATGGGGTACTCTTAGCTATAGATGAGAGCCGCACGGCAGATCGCGGTGGTGTTGGCGTTGTGTTTGGCGCTGCTGGCGCCCGCGATGGCGTGTGCTTTCCCGAATGCCCGCATGACCGCCGAGGAGCGTGCCTGTTGCCGTGAGATGAAGGGCGAATGCGGAGTCGTACATATGCCTGCGTCTCATAGCTGCTGCCGGCACGGTATCCACACCGGGTCTTTCGATGCCGTGCAGGCGGAAGGCAGAGTGTTTCCGGCGGTGGTTGCAATCGCCACTATGCCCCCTGGCGCTCTTTGGAGCGCTTCGCCGATTCGGTATGAGCGAGACGGCAATCCGCCGCATTCGCCGCCGCGTTCTCCTCCTTCAGCAGTTTCCATCCTGAGAATCTAACAACTCTTCTGTCGCGCCTTACCGGCTGGACGCCCGGGGTACGTGTGCGTTCGCAAGATAGGAGATTTTCAGATGAACGTGACTGCACTTTCTGTGGCAGCGCTTCTGCTGGCGACAGGCTGCTCAACTTATGCGGAGGACTCGCTAGCGGAACTGATCGCCGAAGCCGAGTCTAACAATGCGCAGGTGCTGGCTGCGGAGCATAGCTGGCGAGCCGCGACCTATGTGGCTCGCCAGATGACGGCGCTGCCGGACCCGCAATTCATGCTGCAGCAGTTCAGCGTGGGGAGTCCGCGGCCCTTTGCCGGCTTCACTAATAGCAATTTCGCCTATATCGGATTCGGCGCGTCTCAGGAGCTGCCCTATCCGGGCAAGTTGCGCCTCAAGGGGCAAGTGGCGAAGCGGCAAGCCGATACTGAGCGCGCCCAGGCCGGCGCCTTACGCGCCTCGATTGCGGAACAGGTAAAGACTGCGTACTTCCATCTGGCTTACCTTCAGCAGACGCTCACTGTTCTCGAACGCAGCGGCGCCACACTGAAGCGGCTCGCCGATAGTGAGTTGTCACGCTACCGGGTTGGCCAGGGTAGTCAGGCGGATGTTCTGAAGGCGCAGCTCGAGCACACCAAACTGCTGCGGGAGATCACGATGCACCACGCGGAGATGGCGGAAGCGCAGGCGGATTTGAAGCTCCTGTTGCACCGCGGGCAGGAGTCTCCGGATATTGCCGCCCGGAGTCTGACGGCCACGACCCTGTCATATAGCGCGTCCGAATTGTTGGCCCTGGTGCGCGAACGCAATCCGGCCGTGCAAACCATGGCGATGGCATTGAAGAAGCAGGATGCGCAACTGCAATCGGCTGAGAAAGGAGGCAAACCCGATTTCGGTCTAGGCTACATGTTCCAGCAAACCGGCGATGCTTATCGCGATTACTACATGCTTACTTTCAATATGACTCTGCCGCGCCGCCAACGGATTCACGCAGAAATAGCGGAAGCCGCCGAATTGCAAAGCCGTGCAAAGGAAGAGTTGGACGCTCAACTCCGGCAACAACGGGCGGAGGTTCAAAAACAGTACGTGGCGGCCAGCAGCGCCGCCGAGTTGTTGACGGAGTATCGCGAGGGACTGATTCCGCAGGCCGAGGCGGCGTTTCGCGCGGAATTAACGGCATACCAGTCCAATAAGGAACAGCTAAGTTCGGTCCTGGTCTCGCTCAATGAGATGTTAAGTATCGAGCGGGAGCGCGAGCAGGCGGTTCTCGATCGCGAAATCGCGATAGCGCGTCTCGAAACCCTGACCGGAGCGATACTCCGATGAACAAATACGTAGTGCGTACCTCACTTGTCTGGATCTGCTTGCTGCTCTTGGCGGCCGGCGGTGTGTTCCTCTATCGCAGCTACCGGATCGAAGAAGTCCCTGTCAATCCTGCTACGCAACCGGTGGCGGCAGGCCCGGCAGCCGCCCCTGAGGGCATACCGGAGAGCACCCCCCGCATGCCCGTGCAACTTACTTCCGAGGCCATGCAGAGCATCGGAGTAACCACCGGCGTCGTCGAGAGAAAGCGGATCGCTAACGATATCCGCGCAACCGGCACGGTCGCTATAGACGAACGCCTGACCTCTTATGTTCAGGTACGCTTTCGCGGGTACATTCGCAAAGTGTTTGCCGACGCGATCTACCAATACGTGCGCAAGGGCGAGCCGCTCTTTTCGATTTACAGTCCGGATCTTGTCGAAACGGAGCGAAACTATCTGGACGCGCGAGGCTACCAAAAACGCCTGAGTGCAAGCACCGTGGAGGGAGTCGCCTCGGGCGCGGATGCGATCTACGCCGGAGCGGAGGAACGCTTGCGGCAATGGGACGTGACGCCGCGCGATCTGGCCCAGCTCAAACAAACAGGCACGCCGATTGCGGATCTCGTCGTCGATTCGCCCGTTTCGGGATACCTCACCGAGCGCGATGTCCTGCCGAATCTCTATGTCGAGCCGGGCACGCGTCTCTATACCATCGCCGATCTCTCGCGAGTCTGGGTGTATGCGCAGATTTCTCAGAACGACATCGGGGAGTTGAAGCCGGGCGACGCGGCGCAAATCGCCGTGGATGCGTACCCAACCCGCAGC
>DASYAX010000083.1:0-23678 GCA_036501045.1 Bryobacteraceae bacterium | reverse complement strand
TCACCGCAATCGCCTCGGCGATGTCGCCGTTGGCGATCGAGATGCGCTTGATACCCGCCGGGTGGTCGAGGACAGTCGAGGCGTTTACCCCGACGGAGATCGAGCTGTTCAGCGGATCCTCGAACCTGACGCCGGCCGGGATCTCCGCCGGAGCCGGCGGCACTGCCGACGCCGAAATCCGTAAGAACGGCTGAGTGAGTAAAATCAGTGGAACAAGACATCCAGGGGACAGGATTTTCATTTAGTTCTTTCCTTGCGGTGCGGCGAACGTTTCTTCCGTTCTCTTTCCGCCGCGGAAGATCTCGACCGTGGATACTTCACGTTCGTGATGCACCGGCACTTGCATGATGGTTCTAACGGGGACTCTTACAACATGGGCGGCGACCGGCGTCAGCGCCGGCATGCCGAATAATCGCGCTACCGATGTGCCCTGTGTTGCTTCCGCCTTCGTATCCAGCGGATTTCTCAGCACAAGCTGAACCTTCGTTTCCGTGCTCGCCAGGTTCAGGGTTTCGGCCTGATCGGGGGTAACTAGCAGGTTTACTACCTGCGCCGACTCAGGCTTTCCTTCGACATTCTTCTCGATCTTTTGCCCAGCCGACAGCACTTCGATGTTTTGCAGAACCGTCCGGCACAGGGTTCCGGCGCGAGACTGTGCGGA
The DNA here is from genome assembly GCA_036501045.1 of Bryobacteraceae bacterium. Classification (GTDB taxonomy): domain Bacteria; phylum Acidobacteriota; class Terriglobia; order Bryobacterales; family Bryobacteraceae; genus Bog-105. Next base: position 23,017 of record DASYAX010000083.1, on the reverse strand, counting down.
GTCCGGGGCATTGCCCGCGACGAGAACGTCCACCCGCATTCCGGGCAGCACGAATCCGGCCAGGCCGACCACTTCGTTGACACGTAAGGCCACGGCGCGCATTCCCATGGGGATGGTCGCCGCTAAGCCAGCACCGGCGCCTTTCGACGCGAGTCTTCGTTCCAGGATCGGCTCGTTCTGATAAATATTGGCGATTACGCCGCGGCCCTCGGCGTCGGCAATCGTCTTCACGGCCTCGCCGGGGATGGGTCCTCCCCACGACACCTCGTCCAGATCGCCGCTATGGATCAGCGACCCGACTTGAAGGTCGTGCTTGGCAACCACGAGTTTGTTGCCGGCCACGGGCCGCCCCTGCGACTGCATGCGCACCAGAATTAACCGGTACAACAGGTAACTGGTGATGCCTGCCACGATCAGCGCAAAAAATAATACGGAGACTAGACGTCGGTTCATTTTGAGTTATAAGTTGTTAGAGTTTCCGCCAAACGCTCGAGCTGCGATCCAGACCACAATCGCAGTGCAAGCATCGTTATGGTTGCCCTTTCTTACTGTTGAACGAAAGAGCGGGCCACGGCATTGACAAGAACCGTGGCCTCCTGAGTAACGCGATCCTGCCCTAGGAAGCAGCGCTAGACAAATTGGTAGAGATGCTCTGCCAAATCGTGCTGATCGAGGTCTTAATGCCGCTCAAGAGCCCCACCGCCGCCAACGCAATGAAGGCCAGGAGTAGAGAGTATTCGACCATGTCTTGGCCGTCTTCTTCCTTCCAGAACGTATTGAGTATCGAATTGATCATTGATTTCTCCTTTCGTAAATTGAGGTCCAAAACCGCTCTTTCACCTATCTGAGCCATATCTAAGCCCCCGCCAGCGTTGGGCGCTCAACCTTTCCGCCGGCCGCGGAGACGTTTCCCGGTTGAGCCGCCTGAAAGACCAACACTTTCCCGTCGTCAAAGAGCAGTTTCCAACCGGCCCTGCCTTTGAGCACGGTCGACAACGGCGCATCTGGTGGCACAATGACCATATCGACCGCAAAGCGCCGTAGTTGTTTGAAGCAGTCATAGCGGGCGTTTATAAGATGGAGACTTGTCATCACGATTTCATCGCCGTAGAAATCGCTCCTGCCGTCTATAAACACCTGTTTTGCCGGGTATAGCCGGTAGAGTAAGTAGTCGGCCCATTGATCGTAAGTAAAAATGCGCCGTGCGGGCGAGGCAGCGATTACGGAAATTGCCTGAATCGGAAAAAGGTCGGCGTTAAACTCGCCCTCAAACCCTCTGGCACCCCCGGCAAAAAGACTCGCCAAGAGTAATATTGCCAGCGCCGAAGTCAAGTGAACGCGCGGTATACGTTCGAAGGGTCGAATTTCGTCGCAAATATCACCGATGCTCGCAAAGAACCGGCCGACCACGCGGGAACCCTTGCAGTGCCTGATTACTTCCTCTAATAAGCACGCCACGGCGGGCGCCGCCACCATCAGAAACAACGGTATATTCCTGACGGAGAGGAGAGCTAAATGAGCCCAGCAGAGAATATTGAGCGCGGGTGTCACCTGCCACCGCTGCAGGCAGCGAAACGACGCGGCCAAGCCGACCAAAAGCATACCTTCGAAGAAAAATGCTTGCCCGTGATGGAAGCTTGTGGATTGATATTCCTGGATCTTATCTAGTAAGTTTCCATCCATTAAGTAACTGAAGATATGCCGGTGTAAGTGCCAGGTGTACGGATTCACAAAGGTGACTGCCAAGCACCCTGCGGCGCATAGCAAAAAAGGACGGCATTTGACGTAAACGGCGGCCGGGGACTCGCGCTTACCCCAAAATGCCGTTATGGCTTCGCCAAGCGCCGTGGTCAAAACCAGCATAATTCCCACAAAGAACGAGCCGTGTGTATTTGTCCAGATCAACGTTAGGCCCGGCAGCCAATAGAGAGCTTTGGTCCGGCCCCCTTCAGCCTTGCGAAGCAAGTGCAGAAAGAGTAAGAAGAAGACCCAGGAGAACAGATGCGGGCGGGCCAGCCAGTGACTGGTTGTTCCACAGAACGCAAAGGCCGTCACCGCGAAGCCGACTAGGTTGTTCCCCGAGGTTTTGGCCACGAGCGCGTAAAGTAGGGCGCAACTGAGGCTAAGCAGGAGCACGGTAATGAATCCAACTCCGACAAGCCCCCAGAATTTATGAATTCCGGCAAACGTCACGTCCCACGCCCATTCCCAGGCAAACCACGGTTGGTGCGCTTTCGTGAACGAGAAGATATCTTGCGTAGGAACCGCATGATGTTCGAGAATCCACTGCCCGGTGCGAATGTGCCATCCGGTGTCGCCATCGGAAAAGAGCCTCTTGGTGCCCGACATCTTTAGAAACAAAAGAAATGCGGGTAGCAGGAAGGCCAGGTCGGTCAGAGACGGCATGAACCGCGCGGACCGTTGTTCGGACACCGTACCGATCGAGCTCCAGGTTTGCGCTGCCGCCTGCATCTATTCCGCTTCCGAGTAAGTAATGCCTACGCCTTCTAATCGGTTGCCAGGCGAATGTTCATTAGCTCGCTCTATCGATTGGTTAGGTGGGGACTTACAGCGCTCCCTTGGGGATAAGTCTTAGCCACGTACTAAGCGACGCCGGCGAGACATAAGAAAACCAGCGTGCCGGCCGCTATCACCGCACCATGCGGTAAGCCTAGGGCTCGTCCGCTATGCATATCCAAGCCGGCATCTTTCTCGAAGGGCATTCGGGCATGCATTAACTCGCCAGTGATCGTCGCCAAATTGGACATCGTCTCGTGCACGCGTCCCCGGCGAAGCACCAGCACCACGGAGGCAACGCCGCCCAATATCGCAGTGGCCAGGAAAATTCCGAGCCAGCTCTGCGGGCCGGCAATCGATCCAATGGCCGCCATGAGCTTTACGTCTCCGGCGCCCATTCCCCGCACGGCGTAGAGCGGCAGGTAAACGAGTAGCGACAAGCCGAGGCCTAACATGGCCAACGCCAGTCCGTGAGAATGAAGGAGTAAGGTATTGAACCCCAGACCGAGAACTACGCCGCTGAGAGTGAGCCAATTCGGGATCTTTCTCGTTCGCAGGTCGTAGACGCCCGCGGCGATGACGACGGCGACGAGTGCCATTTTCAAAACAAGCGGCATAGGAAGATTCATCGGCTGCCGGGCGATTCTTCTTCAGCCGTTTGAACGCGCCTGAAAACCAGGCGATCGCCTGGCCGGGTACCCGTACGGGCGATTGTGCCCGCCCGCAGCTCCAGCACCGACCGCGCCGAAAGGCAAAGCGAGATCCGCCAAGGTTTGAGGTGGGAAGCGAGCTTCCTTACCTGAAATTGGGCATCGAGGAACACTGTGTCCAGGGGCACTTTCATGCCAAAGGTGTGTACCGCTTCGCACGGCGCTATCCAGAGACCAGATTCAGCGTCAAAATCGGAAACCCCGAGCAAGCCTCGCCGCCGGGCGGCACTGGTGCCTGCTACCGCGACACGTGTTGCAAGCGTCAGTCCACGAGTTACGTTTTCAACGACGTACTTCCGATCCTCCGGCAAGGTCTACCCATGTGTATGGTGGGCCGCCACCCGGCAAAGTCTCGGAGCGCCGGCGCTAACCCGGGTGGGTCATCTCTTCCGGCTTGACCCACCGCTCAAAGTCTTCAGGCGTCAAAAAGCCCAACTTCACGGCAGCCTCCTTCAAACTCGAGCCGTCAACGTGCGCGGTATGCGCAATTTTCGCGGCCTTATCGTATCCCACGACCGGGCTAAGCGCCGTAACCAGCATCAGCGAATTGCGCACAAACTCATCGATTCGGGTGCGATCGAGTTCAATACCACTCGCGCAATGATGAGTGAAGCTGAGACAAGCATCCGCCAGTAGCCGCACCGAATGCAGGAAGTTATAGATCATGACCGGCTTAAATACGTTGAGCTCGAAGTTTCCCTGTGAGCCGGCAAAACCGATGGCCGCGTCATTACCCATCACCTGGACCGCAACCATGGCTATGGCCTCGCACTGGGTGGGATTTACTTTCCCGGGCATGATGGACGAACCAGGCTCATTCTCGGGGATGGTAATTTCTCCAAGTCCGCAGCGGGGCCCCGAAGCCAGCCACCGCACGTCATTGGCAATTTTCATCAAAGAAGCCGCCAGCGTCTTGAGGGCGCCGCTTGCCATCACCAACTCGTCATGCGCCGATAAAGCTGCAAATTTATTGGGATGGGAGCGAAACGGCAGGCCGGTAAGTTCGGCGATTTTCGCCGCCGCACGGCCGGCAAATTCGCGGGGCGCATTGAGCCCGGTGCCGACGGCGGTGCCACCGATCGCCAACTCAAACAGTCCGTCGAGCGCGGCCTCCAACCTCTTGATGTCGCGGTCCAGTAACGAAACCCAGCCCGAAAACTCCTGGCCCACCGTCAGTGGCGTGGCGTCCTGTAAGTGCGTCCGGCCGATCTTCACTACGTCCGCGAATGCTTCGGCCTTCCGGTTGAGCATATCGCGCAGCTCGGCCACCGCCGGTATTAATCGCCGGTGCACCTCGCTGGCCGCCGCAATGTGCATAGCTGTGGGAAACGTGTCGTTCGAAGACTGCGACATATTGACGTGGTCGTTCGGGTGGATCGGCTTCTTGCTGCCCATCGCCCCGCCCGCCAGTTCGATGGCCCGATTAGAGATCACTTCGTTGGCATTCATGTTGGTTTGCGTGCCGCTACCGGTCTGCCAGATGCGCAGCGGAAACTGGTCGTTCAGCGCTCCCGAAATCACCTCGTCCGCCGCCTGGACAATCAGCGTCGTCTTTTCCGTATCCAGTTTGCCTAGATCGTGATTTACCAGGGCGGCGGCTTTTTTCAGCACACCGAACGCCGCGATCAATTCAGGCGGCATCCGGTCCGCGCCAATGTCGAAATGAATCAACGAGCGTTGCGTCTGCGCGCCCCAGTATCGGTCGGCGGGCACCTCAATGCTGCCCATGCTGTCTGATTCGGTACGATTCGTAGCCATCGTTCCTATTTTGTTGCATAGCGAAACGAGCTTCGCGGCCCGTGAAATGAATAATTCTTAATCTCCGGCTCACAGCTTGGAGTTCCAGTCAAACCCTTGTAACCTAGCAAGTTGCCGGAGCGCCTAGGAAGTTAAAGGCGGCTTATCCGGCAGAGATGCCGGAATGCTGGTTGAGCAAGAACTCATTGAAAAAGCACAAGCGGGTGATTCCGCAGCGTTTAATCAAATGGTTTTAGCTTACCGGAAGCGCATTTTGGGCACGATTTCGCGGCTGATCGGCCGCCCGGAAGACGTGGAAGATGTGGCGCAGGAGGTATTTGTTCGTTTATACTACTCGCTCGATCAACTTCGCACTCCGGAGGTGTTCGAGCCATGGCTGTATCGTTTGACGGTAAACGCTTCGTATGATTATCTCCGCCGGGCCAAACGGCGGGGTGAGTCGCGAATGGCGGATTTGAGCGAGCAGCAAGTGATGATGGCCGATTCCCTGGCGGGCGGCAGAAAGCAGGATGAGGAGCGGCAAAAGAGTAATGTTCGGGATTTTGTGGATGCGCTGTTCCGTCACGTGTCCGAGGAAGACCGGTTGCTGTTGACGCTCAAGGAAGTGGAAGGCTTATCGTTGAAAGAGCTCGAAAGCATCTATCGTGTTAATGAGAATGCTCTCAAAGTGAGGCTGTTCCGGGCGCGGCAACGGGTCCTGAAGGCATACCGTGCCGCGGCGGCAGATGGTAAGTTGTAGGACGGTAGTAGGAAGGTAGGGGGAAGCGAAGTATGAATGATGATTCCCGATTGGACAACCTGTTCCAAACCTATCGGGCTGCCTGCCCGGAGGTGGAGGCCAGCGCAAACTTCATGCCAAACCTGTGGCAGAAAATCGAGGCGCGGCATAACTTCTGGTTTGTTTTTCAGCGTTTCGCACGGACGGCGATGACGGCGTGCGCAGCCCTGTGTCTTCTACTGCTGGCGCTGAATCTGTTTTCCGTGCCGCAAAGCCACTTGCTCGCGCCCAGCTATGCCGACGCGCTGATGGCCGACCACACGGCGGAGAAGACCTATTACACCGAGGCGATCCGCAATGCGCCGTCCGCCGATGAAGTTCCCGCAGCGCTCGAAAGCAGATGAGCGGCCGTCGTCATGAAGCGTAATCAATGGAGCGCGGCACTGTTCGCCGTCCTGCTATTCTGCCTCGGGACGGCGGTGGGGGCGCTGGGCCACCGCTATTACGCCGCCACGGTCGTGAACGCCAAAACAGCGGAAGACTTCCGGCACCATTATGTTGCCGACATGCAATCGCGCCTGAAACTTTCGCCTTCGCAGGTCAGCCAGCTCGAGACCATCCTTGACGAAACGAAAGCGCGCTACAAGGCTGTCAGAGATACTTATCATCCGGCCATGCTTAAGATCAAGAATGAGCAGATCGCACGCGTGAAAGCGATGCTCACTCCCACCCAGGTTCCGGCCTACGAGCAAATGGTGGCCGAACACGAGCAGCGCGCTCGTGAGCAGGAAGAGCGCGACCATCAGCAAGAACTACGCCGCAAGGCGGAGCACCAGGCGCACCCCGGTCAATAGCGCAGCGGACACGGATGCGCGTCACTCTTTCGCTAGCCTTAAGCACGTATTTTTTCTTTTCCGCGACCCTCGCGCCCGCCGCCGGGGATACGAGCATCGACCGCGTCTTGGCGCAGCTCGAGCAGGTATGTTCTTTTTCCGGCGTCTCCATTTCACCCGACGGCCGTTGGATCGCCTGGATTCAGCGCGCCTCAGACCATGGCGGCGATAGCGGAATTTATCTTCTTGACCGAAAGACTGCAGCGGCGACGCCCAGGTCACTCGGCGGCGGACACGATTTGGCGTGGTCACCGGACAGTTCGAAAATCGCGTTCCTGTCGAACGACGGCGACGCTCAAGAACAGGTAATGGTGGTGGAAGCCGCTTCGCGGAAAAGCCGCCAGCTCACCCACTTGAACGGTTACGTTACGGCGCTCCGCTGGTCGCCCGATGGCAAACAATTGGCATTTCTCTACGCGGAAAATGGCGGCGGGGGCGGCCCTCTCGAAGCAGTTCCCGCACAGACTGGCGCTATCGGAAGTCAGATTCATAACCAGCGGCTCACCGTGGTCGGCGCGAAGGGTGGCGAGATTCGGCAGCTTTCTCCAGCCCGTTTGAACATTTACGAATACGATTGGTCGCCCGAGAGTGATCGCTTCGGGGCGATCGCGGCTCCCGGCCCGGCGGACAACAATTGGTGGACGGCGCAGCTCTACGTTCTGGACGGCAAATCCGGAGAAATGAGCGTTATCTATAAACCCCCGGCCGACCGGCAACTGGCGGCGCCGCGCTGGTCTCCGGATGGCAAGCGAATCGCATTCATCGGCGGCATCATGAGCGATCAAGGGTTTCTGGGAGGGGACATTTTCGTAACCTCGGTCGGGAGCGGCCAGGCGCGCGATCTCACACCCGCTATCGCGTCTTCGCCCAACGGATTCAGTTGGCGGAACAATGCCGAAATCCTCTTCACTGAAAGCGTCGACGGCGGCGGCGCGATCGCCAACCTGGATGTCGATACGGGCCGCACCGAGATGGTATGGAAGGGCCGCGAGACGTTGCATCAGGACGGCAACTTTCCCAATTTTTCGCTCGCCAACGATGGCCGCACCAGCGCGCTGATCCGAAGTTCCTGGGAGCGCCCGCCCGAGATTTGGGCAGGTCCGATCGGCAATTGGCAGCAAGTCACGCATGCCAATGCCGGCCAGCAACCGCATTGGGGAAAAGCCGAAAGCATCACCTGGAATAACGAAGGCTTTCATGTCCAGGGCTGGCTGCTGTATCCCCAGCATTTCGATCCCGCCAAGCGCTATCCGATGGTCGTCGAAATTCACGGCGGACCGGCCGGTATGCGATCTCCGGGTTGGCCCGGTGCGCATTTCGATCTTTCCGTGATGGCCGGCTTGGGATATTTTGTGTTCTTTCCGAATCCACGCGGCAGCTACGGCGCCGGTGAAGCCTTCACGAAAGCTAACGCGAAAGATTTCGGCCACGGCGACCTGCGCGATATTCTCGCGGGCATCGATACGGTTCTCAAAAAGGTTCCGGTGGACGAAAACCGCCTCGGAGTCACCGGCTGGAGCTATGGCGGCTTCATGACCATGTGGACCGTAACACAGACCCAGCGCTTTCGGGCCGCAGTTACAGGCGCCGGGATTGCCGATTGGCTCAGCTATTACGGCGAGAACTCCATAGACGAATGGATGATTCCCTACTTTGGGGCTTCCGTCTATGACGATCCGGCCGTCTATGCAAAGAGTTCACCCATCACATTTATCAAGCAAGTCAAAACGCCAACGCTCGTAGTGGTGGGTGAACGCGACGGCGAATGCCCGGCGCCCCAATCGTTCGAATTCTGGCACGCCTTGAAAACGCTGGATGTGCCGACCGAACTCGTAGTTTATGCCGGCGAGGGGCATTCCTTTCACGAAGCGAAAGACCGCTTAGACGTGTTGCGCCGCACGCTGGATTGGTTCGACAAATATCTGGGAACAACTGATGCCCATTAAGTTTGAGAACGCGATTTGCAAATGGGACTCATGCGTCAGCCGCGTCCAAAGCGAATCGGGATCTTCATCGAATACGACCTTGGGTCCACGATTCATCACCGACCATGCGCCGAGTTGGATCTCGGTCTCCAATTGTCCGGGCGCCCAGCCGGCATAGCCTACATAAACCCGAAACTTGGATGGGCCGGTGTGGGCGCCGATCGATTTCTCGATAACATCCTTGGCTCCCGTCAAATAGACATCGCCCAACACTTGCGTGGTCTGCTCTGTTTTCTCCGGCGATCGAAGCAATGCCTGAGCCGCGGTGATTCCAACCGGTCCACCCATGTAAACCGGGTCGGCGCCAGCATGCTTTATTTTGGGGAAGATTTGCGAGAGGGTAATCTCGGTGCGGCGATTGATGACAATACCCACCGTTCCCTCGTCTGGATCGTAGTGCACGATGAGAATCACCGATTCCGCAAAATTTGGATCGGCGAGTTTATCGCTCGCAACCAGGATGCTGCCGGTTGAAAGGCGCTGCTCGGCTTGATTGCCTCCCGCGAAACAGAATGCCGCAGCGACAAGGCCGATCGCGAGTTTGCCGCACATACCCACAATTCTCCCGCATTTGGCGCATCTGCGCTGCGGATCTACGTCAGAAAAATAATGATCGCCGGCGTGCCGATCGCGGTGTATTGCGCGGTAAAGGTGAGGCCTCCGGTCTGCCGGTTGACGCGGAAACTCGTAATGGCGTCGCTCCGCTGATTACAGGAGTACAGGAAATTTCCGCTCGGATCGATGTTGAAGCTACGCGGGTAATCGCCGCGCGTCCACGTCTCGCCGGCAAACGTCAGCCGTCCCTCGGCGCCGATCGAGAAAAATGCGATGCTATCGTGCAGCCGGTTAGCGGCGTACAGGAATTTGCCGTCAGACGATATCATCACTTCCGAAGTAAAGTTCGTGCCCGCAAAACCTTTCGGCAGGCTAGAAATCGTTTGCTTTGCAGTGAGCGTTCCGCGCTGTGCGTCATAGTCGAACAACCGGAGCGTCGAGGCCTCCTCCTGCAGCGAATAGAACCACCGGCCGTTGGGATGAAACACAAAGTGGCGCGGGCCATCGCCCGTGGGCAACTCGACTCCGGGCGGATCATGCGGTGCGAGCTTGCCGGTGGTTTGATCGAAGTTCCAAACAAAAATCCGATCCATAGCTAGGTCGGTCGAAATCACGAACCGGCCCGACGGGTCGGACTGAATCATGTGCGCGTGAGTCCGGTCATGCCCGCTGATGGCAAAGCTTCCGGGCGGAGCGCTGGCGGCACGTTGCGCTCCCACAGTCCCTTCATCGTGCTTCACGTCAGTAGCGTCGCCAAGCTCGCCATTCGCCCGGATGGGAAGTACAGCTATTGTTCCATCTGCATAATCCGCGACAAACACATACTTGCCCGAAGGATGAACGCTGAGGTGCGCCGGACCCGCGCCTTCCGAACTGACCGTGTTTAACAACGTGAGATGTCCATTTTGGCGGTTGATCGAGTACGCGCTGGCCGATCCAGCGCGCGCGCCGTGAAACGTCGTGGTTTCGTTGGCAGAATAAAGATGCGTGCGCGAAGGATGAAAAGCAAGCCAAGCCGGATTCGAATCCGCGGGGAAGACCTCGAGCTGTTCGAGCGCTCCCGTGGCGGGGTCCATTTGAAACAGGTAAATACCTCGCCCACGGCCTTTGCTGCCTTCCGGCCCTTGCGGTGAGCTGTAGGTGCCGACGTAGGCGAGCGTCCGGCCACTTGTGCGTGCCGGAGCGAGTCCTTGGGCTGCCAGCGCGGCCGTGCCTTGGAGAAATCTTCGGCGGGAATGTATACGATTCATCTCGACGAAGTTCAGTCTACCGTAGGGCGCGCTTTACTCCTGTTTCCATTGGATATGCCATAGGAATATGCCATTGTACCTATGGAATGTCAGTAGGAGGTGTGAGGACCGGCAATATTTGTCCCTCACCGGAAGTGTTGATCAAACCAAAGAATCGCAACGAATAAGCCCTAGCGAGCCCAGCCTCGGGAATCGCTGCGGAGATATTTCGATAACGCCCCGGAGTGCTTCGAAGTCCATAGGATTATTGTGGATGAGAACCATTCCGGCGACCAGAGCCGTAGCCGCGATCATACTGTCGAAGCGCCAGCGAACCAGGCGCTCCTGTCGGGATTCAGCAAGCTGATGGGCTCGCCGCCGCGGTGTGGGCGGTGCGGCCGGAGGGCCATGATTTCGCCCGTTACAACTGCGGTGGCACTGTCGATTGGCCATACTTGTCTGAGTTCGCTCAGGTAGGTGACCCGTGCGGCCTCAATCCCTTGCTGCCGCTCCTTTTCTGCGCGGCGATAAACGAGTGCGTATCCCCGAATCCTTTCAACAATCGTGATCGCAGAAACGTGAACCGGATGAAGCGACAGATACTCGCGGAACCAGGCCGTCACGGCAGGATCCCGCGACCGGGCCAGCCAGCTCTCAGCGCTCGTGTCAAAGAGGAAAGGACCGGAAGCGGGCGCGACCATCAATTGCGCTCGGCAATTGAGTCGAGCAGTACTCCATCCAGGACCAACATTTCCTCATCGGAAAAGCCAGTGAACGCCTTTCTGTAGGCGTTCAGTACCTCTTCGCTACGCTCAGCCGCCCTGTGCATCCGCAGTCCTTCGGAGAGTGCTTCCGAAATAACGGTACTCAAGTTGACCTTTCTGGAGCGAGCGATGCGTGCCGCCTGCGTGAGGGAATCGGCTGGCAAAGTTAGAGTAGTCCGCCGCTTTACCAAATTAGCGGCGCGACGCTGCCGTTGTTTCATTGATACAGTTTGGCATCAATCACTGCATCAAAACTCATCAATCAGAATCCGCTGCCGTGTATCCAGAAGCTCTCCTGCCAACTTGCTCCCGGAGCTACCCTCTGCAGTTCGGAATACTTACCGTCGTGCGCGAGGTTGATGCCATTCGTAATAGCGGCCATGGGCTCGAAGCAGATGAAATCCTGGTGAGGCGGCGCGTAAACCACTGCGACCTGGTATTTCGGCCCATACACCACTTCGATCTTTTCAGCACCGCCTTGGACCGAGAACGTGGCCCTGCCATCGCTCGCCCGTACCAGACCGGTGAATCCATCGTCAAAGGTGTGATCCTTGAGCGAGACTTGCTCCGGCATGGCGACGGGCTTCAACTCCCCGGTCGCCACCAACTGAGCATCGGTCTGGACATGCTCCCGAACGGGCAGATGCGCGCTGCATTCGGAACGCGGCACATCGGGAATGTGGAAGTAGGGATGAAACCCAATCACCAGTGGCATCGGCTGCGTGCTGAGATTGGTCACCATCGTTCTCACTTCGAGCACGCCCCCGGCCAGCCGGTAAGTCATCTCGTACTCATGAGCAAAAGGCCAGTTCGCCATCAAATCGGGATATTTCCAGAACTGTAGCCGGCTGGTCACATGCGCCGACTTAGCATCCGCCCCCACATCGGTCACTTCCCACAAAGACGACGCCGTCAGCATGCCATGAATGGCGATACCCGTGGGGCTTACCCGCACCGTCCCCAGGTCCGAATTAAACGCGTAGCGCTTGCCGTTCGCCCAGAAACCTGAGCCAGCAATTCGATTCGCCCATGGCGCGAGAAAGGGAATTCCGTTCAGCGACCGTCCTCCGCTCTTCTCGAAGGCCGCAACGTCCGGCAGCGGAAAGTAGAGAAGATTTTTTCCGTGAATCTTCAATTCGTAGGCGCGATTCCCGACCGAAGGCACGATCGAAACTTCGACGCCGCTCGCGGTGTCCTCCAGGCGGACCACTTCCACACCATGATCGGTCGTTTTCTCGGCGCGGTACTTATTTGCAGCGCTGACAAAGAGAGGCAGTGCGAACAGAATCAAAAAGCGTTTCGTGAACATTAGCCGTTGACCATCAATTCGTTCGCGTCCACATAGGGCAGCGCATCACCGGCGAAGTGGAAGGTGCCGTGTTCCCGGATCTCTCGCGCCGCCCGGACGAAGGCGCCCAACGCCGCCCGGCTCAGCGCCGAACCCAGACTGATTCGCCGCACGCCCAAAGCAGCGAGCTCGGATACCGAAAGCGAGCCGCCCTTGAGACCCATGACTACGTTGATCGGTTTAGTTACTGATGCGCACACAGTGCGAATATCCTCTGGTTTGGTGAGCCCCGGCGCGTATAGCGCATCCGCGCCCGCCGCTTCAAATGCCTGCAAACGCCGGATCGTGTCGTCCAAGTCCGGACGGCCATGCAGGAAATTCTCGGCCCGGCCCACCAGCACAAACGAAAACGGTAGGTCGCGAGCCGCTTCAGCAGCAGCCGCCACGCGCTCGATCGCAAGCTCGAACTCGTAAATTGGCCGGCGCTCGTCGCCCGTCGCGTCTTCAATCGATCCGCCCACCAGCCCGGCAACTTCGCCCGCCAGGCGAATCGTCTCCGCCGCGGCTTCCGGCGTGTGCCCAAAACCATTTTCGAGGTCGGCGGCTACCGGCAGATCCGTCGCGTCCACGATCGCTTTGGCATTCGCGAGTGTCTCATCACGGCTCACCGCGCCTGCTCCGTCACGACGGCCCAGAGTAAAGGCCAAACCGGCGCTCGTTGTGGTAAGCGCCTCGAACCCGAGGGCCGCCAAGATGCGCGCCGTACCGGCGTCCCAGGGGTTCGGAATCACGAACGCCCCCTCGCGCGCATGCAGAGCCTGAAATTTCTTTGCTTTCTCAGCTTGACTAGCGGGCATGCACATCCTTCGCGCACATGGGCGCTTCGACACGCCATGGACTCGTAGACACATGCTACACGACGAATCGAAAAATCAAAACCGAACGCGGCGGCCATGGTATACGATGATGCCTGATGTTTCGGCTCCTTGGCATTGCGTTACTGATCGGTCTGATCGCTCGTGTAGATAGGGCAACGGCCCAAATTCCGGCCACGGCCGCCCATCCGGCGCGCCCGACGCCGCCCACGCGCGATCCACACACGCCCGGTTACGTTATGGCTAAAGAATTACCCGACGGCGCCAACCCTCCGGCGAAGGCGGACGGCAATTTCATCATCGGCCCCACGCACAATCCCGCGCCGGAGATGACCGTGCAGGAAGGCGTGCCGCAAGGAACGGTGTTCGACTTCAGCATGAATTCAGCCGATAGCAAGCTCTATCCCGGCATCGCGCGCGACCCTCACACCTTTGGCACGGCGGACCCTACCGAACCCGCCAAGCTGATTGTCACGACAAGCCATCCGGCGCCCTACACTCGCCACGTGGCTGTGTATGTCCCTAAACAATACGTTCCCGGCACCGCCGCGCCCTTCATCGTCGGAGCGGATGGCCCCGACCACCTACTGTTCAAGGCGTTGGACAATCTGATCGCCGAGCATCGCGTGCCGGTGATGATTGCCATTTCCTTAAGCAACGGCAGCGGCGACGCCCAGGGAAGCGAACGCGGCCTGGAATATGACACCATGTCCGGCCGCTACGCGGAGTTCGTTGAAAAAGAAGTGCTGCCCCTGGTCGAGAAACAATACCATGTGAAGCTGACCAAAGATCCTGACGGCCGGGCGACGATGGGTGGCAGCTCCGGCGGTTCGTGCGCCTTGATCATGGCTTGGTATCACCCGGAGCTGTATCACCGGGTCCTCACCTACTCAGGCACGTATGTAAATCAGCAGTGGCCGTCAAACCCCGAGACTCCACACGGTGCCTGGGAGTTCCATGAACACCTCATCCCTGACAGCCCGGTCAAGCCGCTGCGCATCTGGATGGAAGTGGGCGACCGAGACCTTTTCAACCCGAACGTCATGCACGACAATATGCACGACTGGGTGGTGGCCAATGAGAACATGGCCAAGGTACTGGCTGCCAAAGGCTACCACTACCAGTTTGTCTTTGCGCGTAATGCCGGGCACACCGATCGGACGGTGAAGCAGCAAACGCTGCCCGAAGCGCTGGAATATGTATGGCAGGGGTACCCGATCGCGCAGCGGGGAAATTAATTCCAAGGCCGCATCACACAGAATGAATCTCAAATTGAGCCACTACTCAGGTGGTGGTTCAAATCGGACGCCGCTCAAGTGACCCTACCAATGTCGGGCAAGAAGTACCAGTTTCAAGGTCGGATAAATGGCTGCCTGAGGGACCGGTTACGAACTGAGTACAAGGCAATTCACGCCTTCCCTCGTTGGAATCTTCGCGTCGAACGTTACCAAGGTCAATCGAGCAGCGTGGGTAAAGGCGCAGAGGTCGGAGTCGGTCCACAGGTTCGGCGAACTCAATGCGCCCTGGGTAAACGCCTGCCACGTTTCTGGGAGCTCGCTCGGCTCTGCCAAGTAGCCGATTCGTCGGTCTAATCGCAGGACGCGATATGCCTCCCAGGCCTCGTCTGGTCTCATGACCTCTTCCTGCATGACGTGCTTGTTCGTCAACAGCCGGAGAAAGCCCAACTGGGTAAGCCGGCAGAACGCGAGCTTTTCGTCTTGAAGATTGCTGAACCAGTGCCGGGCTGAGCGATGAAGGGCGTGTCGTTCTGCGGCCAGGAGCAATCCAGACGTTAACGTCAGGCAAGCAGGTCATCAAAATCGAAATGAGATAGGTCCAGCGTTCCCGGCCGCGTGGAGCGGATCACTGGCAACTCTACCTCGCGGTCACCGTAGGTGCCGGAAAGGCCTGAGCCGAGGTTACCTTGAACTTCCTTTTTGACGGCTTCGACGATGAACTGTTCCACCGTTGCCCCCCGCGAGGCCGCCAGTTGTTCACTCTTCTGGTAGAGGGAGTCTGGAAGATTCACTGTGGTTTGCATAACATAAGACGTCCGTCTGGCTCATTCTCCCACGGAAGTAGGCGGCGCTGATAGTGGTCTGGCGGGCACGAGCAAGTTTTGTGTGCGGGTAGTATGAAACATGCAAGGCGGTTGCAACGATCTTGAGGGGTTCTGGGGACATCCAGTAATAGCCAACCCAAAGTCGAAATACACGATTTGGCCGGACGTAGATGTGGCTGCTCTCTTGTTGCCAGTGATTCACTTCCCAGCCATTCGCGCCTTCTACTTGTAAAGTGCCCTCAACTTGCGCCTGACATGGAATGCCTCTCGCGTTAGATCTTGGCATTCACGCTCCGGTTGTGGCGACCGCACCAAACGATTCGAGATCTCCTCAATCGGAGCTGCCGATCGGCAGACGGTGACACGTGGTCTTGTGCGCCTTGACTGTGACGAGAGACCCGTGTTTCAGATCGGATTCGAATCCTGCGAGTACAGTCTGAACCGGTTTGACAACTTCCGACGCACCCAAACTCTGCATCCGCAAACGAATCACGGAGGGGCCACTCGCCCCGGAGACTGCCAAAATCGTGTGAAAGTCCGCGTCAAGAGTCACTACGATGGCATTCCTTCCCAGCGCATATGCGAGGATTTCGTCATCGGCGGCCCTCGACATTCCGATTTCGCCGACATGCGAACATTCAAATCCGATGCCGCGTAACCGAACCGCGGCGTCTCGCGGAATTCCTTGATCCAGCACCAGGCGCACGGCGGTGCTGCCGGTCAAGCGGCATCGCTTTCGCCTGCCCTGTCTTCCAGATTGGCCGCTGCGAATGCCAAAGCCTGCTGAACGTCATCCGGTTCCAGCTCTGGATAGTTTCGAAAGAGGTCGTCACGGTTCGGATAGAACGCCACAGCCTCCACGACCCGACGTACCGTGAGCCTCATGCCGCGGATGCAAGGCTGGCCGTTCATCTGGTTCGGGTTCCATGTTATGCGGTCGAAGCGCTGCATCGTTTCTATTCTGATACATTTCGACGCGAGAGTCGCCGGATTCACCGGTCAATCCGCCGGACTCCAACCGAGGACGTAGCGATTACGGATCAGGTTTTGGTTTTGAGGGAACTGTTGGCAGCCGCCTGATACCTCACGATTACGGTAAGGCCCGCGTCAGGGAACGTGGTCCCGACCGCAATGAGATCCATCCGGACGACTGCGTTGGCAGGAATCATTCCGCTGATCGGCACCGTAGCGGCTTTTGCCGCTGCCGGAATTTCGAGGACTCCAAGGGAAAGAAGCATCGGCAAAAACCTGCGCTTTGACAGATGCTCCAATAGATGGCTGCTTGATTAGGCCGACAAGAGCGGTAGCGACTTGCGCGGTTTCCAGAGACGCGTGGGGGGCCACGTCGGAGTGAATGGCCAGCGTTCCATCAACGCTCAGCATTAGGGAATGTGGCTCCTTGTTTGCCGCGAGAGCCTCCATAGCGTGAGCGATACGTTTTAGGACCTGTTCAATACGGGTGAGCGCAGCCGAGACAGTTGGATCAAATGGATGTGGCATGCCGCCGATTCTATCGCTAGACACGTAGGATTGGGAGACGATATATGCTTCTTCGAGCTATGCCGTGTTCTCGTGGACGCGCTTCAAGGCCCCGCAAGCAGCCTTGCCGATGCCGGCTCGCGAATGGCGACATAGCGGATACCGGCGATGACACCTCGTTCGATGCAGTGAGACGCAACGTGGAGCGGCTACGAAGCGAAGGGAGCAGCCCTGAACTGGAACGCCATATAGCAAGCACCATTTGTCAACGGACCTTTAGGATGATTATGCGGTTAACAGAGTACTGAGTGCCAGTGTAGAGTGAAATCGGCTGTCTAATCTCTATGCCCTCTTTGCCGTGAGAGGATTCATGCTCTCCAGTCTCTATGTAATTCACTTATGAATGATCTCAGCGGAAAACTTTACCGGCTTTTGATGGCTTCGAAAGACGCCGTTAGCCAAGACGATCTCGAATCGGAGATCGCTGAATTTCGCGAAGCTCTTGACGATTACATTGATCAAAAAATCAGAGCTGCGGTGCCCTGTGAGATCCTGAACTCTCACTGAGGGTGTTTTTGAACGGCCGGCGGAAGAGTCGAAAAGCCACCACAAGCCGGTCCGATTGGGCCTAGGAAGTTGGCAGATCGGCTCGAACGCTCAAATTGAGCCACTACTCCGCCAACCCGCCCTTTGACACGCAACTGCTACATCCGCTAGACTAAAGTGTTCGAGTTTTCGAACCGGAGAGTAGAAGTCTGTCCATGCGTACCGAATTTCCGTCCAAGCACGAAATTGAGCGTGCCTGGCACGTGATTGACGCGAATGAAGCGGTTCTTGGGAGAATCGCGAGCCGCGCCGCTATGCTTTTGATGGGCAAGCACAAACCGACGTACGCCCCATCCATCGATACGGGCGACCATGTAGTCATTATCAACGCCGCCAAGGTCAAACTGACGGGCGCTAAAGAGGGTCAAAAGCTATACCGGCGCCATACCGGGTATCCGGGCGGGCTGATCGAAGTCCGGGCGCGCCGGATGCGTGAGACGCGGCCGCAACGGATGGTGGAACTGGCGATATCGGGTATGCTGCCGAAAACCAAGCTCGGCAAGCAGATGTACCGGAAGCTGAAAGTCTACGCGGGCGAGCATCATCCGCATCAGGCGCAGAAGCCGGTGGCTCTGGCTCTGTAGTCGGATGCAAACGAGGAAAGGAAAGTAGTGCCAGCGAAGTTAGTTCAGCAGTTAGGTACGGGCCGGCGCAAGACTGCCACGGCGCGAGTGTTTTTGAGGACCGGCAAAGGGCAGATTACTGTCAACAACCGGCCTTTCGATCATTATTTCGTCAGCGAATCGGCGCGCGCTTATGTTCGGCAGCCGCTACTCGCCACTGAGACGGCAGACCGCTTCGATATTTTGATCCTCGCTGCCGGTGGCGGGGTGAGTGGACAGGCCGGGGCCGCGCGCCTCGGCATCGCCCGGGCGTTAATTGAATTTAATTCCGAGCTGCGTGGGAAGTTGAAGCAGCTCGGATTTTTGACGCGCGATGCGCGCGCGCATGAGCGAAAGAAGTACGGACAAAAGGGCGCACGCAAGCGCTTCCAGTTCTCCAAACGCTAGTACGTCTTTTCGTTTTCCAATCTTCAACCGCGATTCGGTGGTTTTGCGGCCCCCGAATGGCCTAACCGTGCAAGCTTCCGGACACGCAAAATTCCGCTTAGGGCCGCGTGATCTCCCGGATGCTGCACTTTGTCGCGAATACAGGAGGCATTGTTGCCATCGATTTCGATGAAAGAATTGCTCGAAGCAGGCGTTCACTTCGGGCACCAGACCAAGCGCTGGAATCCAAAGATGAAGGAGTACATCTTTGGCGAACGTAACGGCATTTATATCGTCGATCTGCAAAAGACGCTGAAGCTTTTCAAAGATGCGATGAGGTATGTGGGCGAAATGGCGGCGCAGGGCAAGACGGTGCTGTTCGTGGGCACCAAACGCCAAGCGCAGGAAGCCGTGGCCGAGGAAGCTACGCGCTGCAGCCAGTTTTACGTGAATCAGCGCTGGCTGGGCGGCTTGCTCACCAACATTGCCACCGTGCAGCGCTCAATCAAACGATTGAAAGAGCTGGACGCCATGGCGACGGATAACGCCTACGAAGGGCGGGCCAAAAAAGAAGTCGGACGCCTGGAGCGCGAGCGCAAACATCTGCAGCAGAATCTGGCCGGCATCAAAGACATGAACGGGCTACCCGATTTACTGTTCGTGATCGATTCGAACAAGGAAGCCATTGCCGTGAAGGAAGCCCGGAAGCTGGGCATTCCGGTGGTAGCGGTGGTGGACACCAACTGCGACCCGGACGAGGTGGATTACGTCATCCCGGGCAATGACGATGCGCTTCGGGCGATTCGTTTGTTCACCACCAAGATTGCGGACGCCGTTGTGGAAGCTCATTCACTGGCCAAGGAGACCGATTTCACTGCTGAAAAGATCGTCAGCGAAGACGAGACCGCGGTCGAGCATAGCGCGGAGGAGTATACCCAGTATCTCGATCCGAAATATGCTGAGCAACTGATGTCGGAGAGTCTCGCTACCAGCAGCGAGCCCGAAGCGCCGCCGCGTAAGGGCCCCGGCACTGAAACGCCCGACGAGGCCGCCAGCCCCACGCTCGTCGAACATTGATTCGACGCGTAACGATACGCTAAATTATCGGCCGGCGGGTTGGAGTTGGCCCGGTCGAGACAGGTGTGTGACGCCGTGTGGATAAGAGGATACAAGTAAATGGCTGAGATCAGCGCACAGTTAGTGAAGCAGCTTCGCGAACGCACTGGCGCGGGCATGATGGAGTGCAAGAAGGCGCTGCAAGAGGCGAATGGCGACCTGGCGGCCGCCGAAATCGTGCTGCGCAAGCGCGGCATCGCCGGGGCGAGCAAGAAAGAATCGCGCTCCGCCAAACAAGGCATGGTGAGCGCGTTTATCGGCAGCGATGCGAAGTTGGGCGTGCTGGTGGAAGTCAATTGCGAGTCCGATTTCGTGGCCAGGACGGAGGACTTTCAGAGCTTGAGCAACGATGTGGCGGCGCATATTGCGCAAATGAAGCCAACGTTGATCCGGGTAGAGGAAGTTACCGAGGCCGAGCGCGCCAACTTTAAGGCGCACGAGGCTCTCTATGAGCAAAAATTCAGCAAGGATCAGAGCACCACAGTAGGGGAACTGGTCAAGACGAAAATCGCTAAGCTGGGCGAAAACATCGTGGTGTCACGCTTCGCCGTGTATGAAGTGAATGGCGAAGGGGTGATGGGCCACTATATTCATACCGGCGCGCAGATCGGCGTGCTCCTCGAAGTGAATACCGGCCAAAGCGACCTTCGCGGCAAAGACGAATTGAAAACGCTGGTGCGAGATATCGCGATGCAGATCGCGGCGGCGCATCCGCAGTTCGTCAGCAAAGAGCAGGTGCCTATCGAGCTACTCGAAAAAGAGCGCGACATTCAGCGCGAACGCGCACGCGGCGAAGGCAAGCCCGAAAAGATGGTAGACAAAATCGCCGAAGGCCGCATGAGCAAATTCTACGAGGAAGTCTGCCTATTGGAGCAGCCGTTTATTCGTGAAAACACCATCTCGGTAGCGGAGTTAATGAAGACGGTGGGAGCGAAACTGGGCGATATCATAACAGTGGCGCGTTTTGTGCGCTACAAAGTCGGCGATTCCGGCGATGCTCCAGGAGTACGGGAAAGCCCATTGCCGGTAACCGCGTGAACCATGCCACCCTATCAGCGCGTGCTGCTTAAAATCAGCGGGGAAGCGCTCGCTGGGCCGCTCTCGTTCGGGCTCGATCCGGAGCGGGTGAAGAGCTTGGCGGGCGAAGTCGCCGACGTGGCGCGAGCAGGCGTGCAGATCGGGTTGGTATTGGGAGGCGGCAATATTTTCCGCGGCGTGGCCGCCGCCGCCCATCAAATGGACCGCGTCACGGGCGATCACATGGGAATGCTGGCTACGGTCATCAACGCGCTGGCGTTCCAGGACGCTTTGGAGGGGCTCGGCATTCCGACGCGCGTAATGACCGCGATTGAGATGCACGAGGTAGCCGAGCCCTATATCCGGCGGCGGGCGATCCGACACCTGGAGAAAGGCCGCGCGGTGATTTTTGCGGCGGGAACTTCGAATCCTTATTTCTCCACCGACACGGCGGCTACGCTGCGCGGGCTGGAGATTCACGCACAGATCATCGCCAAGGCAACCAGCGTGGATGGCGTATACGACAAAGACCCCAAGAAACATGCCGATGCCGTGAAATATGTAGAGGTGGGATATACGGAGGTTCTGTCAAAAGCACTGGGCGTGATGGATGCTTCGGCCGTCGCCATGTGCCGCGATAACCGCATGCCGATCATGGTGTTCGATCTGAGAGCCACAGGAAATATAATGCGAATGGCGATGGGCGATCCGATCGGAACCATGATTCGCTGATCGCCAGGACCAGCGAACTATGAAACAAGAACAACAAGCCCCGGCGGCTCCAAGCAGCAGCGCATTCAAGAACGTGAAAGAGGTAGAAGCGCAAGCGCGCACACGGATGGATAAGGTGCTGGTGGAGTTGCAGGGTGAAATGGCGCACTTTCGGACGGGGCGCGCTTCTATCGGGCTGCTCGACAGCGTACGTGTGGAGGCTTACGGATCACCTGTTCCATTGAATCAGGTAGCGCAACTGCACGTACCCGAACCCGCGATGATCACCGTTCAGCCATGGGACAGCTCCACTATCGGCGCTATTGAGAAGGCCATCCGCAGCGCGGACCTGGGGTTAAATCCTTCGAACGACGGCAAAATAGTAAGGGTACCGGTCCCGCCGTTGAATGAAGAACGGCGGCGCGAGCTGGCAAAGAAGCTGAGCCACGTTGCCGAGGAGCGGCGCGTGGGACTTCGCAATATCCGCCGCGATTCGAATGAACACCTCAAGAAGATGCTGAAAGAGAAACTCATCAGCGAAGATGAAGAGCGCCAGGCCCTCGAGAGCATTCAGAAGCTGACAGACGCGCAGATCGGCAAAATCGACCAAGTAGCCAAAGCCAAAGAAAAAGAAATCCTCGAGTTCAAGTAGGACTGGCATTTGGAGCTTTGGACGCTCGACGATTTCGAGGCTCGCGCGAGCGAGCACATGACCCATGCCGCCTACGAATACGTGGCGGGAGGCGCGGGCGCGGGCGTAACCGATCGAGAGAACCGGGCGGCTTTCGATCGCATCCGGTTGAATCAGCGAGTGCTGGTGGATGCCAGCCAAATCGTTACGACGCTTAAGCTGTTCGGGCGCGAGCACTCCTTCCCGATTCTTCTGGCGCCTACGGGCTATCACAAGCTGGTTCATCCGGAAGGCGAGATCGAAACAGTAAAGGGCGCTAATCTCAGTGGGGCGACGTTGGTGGCCGCGTTGTTTTCAACGGTGACGTTTGAGGAGATACGTAAAGCCTCCGAGCTGCCGCTCTGGTTTCAGCTCTACATCCAGACTGATCGCGGGTTCACAAGAGAAGTAGTCGATCGCGTGCTGGAGGCCGGCTGCGAAGCCATCTGCGTTTCTGTGGATGTGCCGGTAAACGGGCCGCGCGATCGCGAATTTCGCGCCGGATTCAAATTGCCGCCGGGGGTAGAGCGGGCGAATCTTTCGGGTCTGGGCCAGGCGATTTCCGCGGCGGCGCATCGGCCCGCGGGGCGTAATATTTACTCCGCCACCCACGGGCCGGATGCCACCTGGAAGGACGTCGAGTGGCTGCGATCCATTATTCCGGGGCGCCTCCTGCTGAAGGGTATTTTGCATCCGGACGACGCCGCAAAGGCGATCGAACTAGGATGCGATGGCTTAATTGTGTCGAATCATGGCGGCCGCAGCCTGGATACATTGCCCGCGAGCATTGATACCCTTCCGGCCATCGCCGAAAGGGTCGCCCGGCGCGTGCCATTGCTGCTCGATGGCGGCATCCGGCGCGGGATCGATGTATTCAAGGCGCTGGCGCTGGGCGCCACGGCGGTATTGATTGGGCGTCCCTATTTATATGGCTTGGCGGCCGGTGGAGCGGCTGGCGTGGCGCGGGTGGTCGAGATTCTGCGCACGGAACTCGAGATGACAATGGGCCTGATCGGCTGCCCGCAACTTTCGCAGATTTCGGAGAAGTTCCTGGTGGAATCGGCAGGAAAAAGCG
>DASYAX010000082.1:0-3505 GCA_036501045.1 Bryobacteraceae bacterium | reverse complement strand
CTTTACCGCTTCGCGGTCCTCACTTCGTGCTGCACGGCGCTACTGCTGATGGCCGGCGCGCTGGTAACGAGCAATGACGCCGCGGACTCAGTTCCGGATTGGCCGCTCGCTTATGGCCGCATCGTCCCACCATTGATTGGCGGAATCCGCTACGAGTACACGCACCGCGTGCTGGCCGGCATCGTTTCGATTCTCACCCTGGTTCTCGCGGTGTGGCTCGCGCGGTCGGAGCGCCGGCCCCTGGCGCGGCGGCTGGGTTGGACGGCTCTCGCGCTGGTAGTTGCGCAGGCATGCCTGGGAGGCGTTCGCGTGCTGGTCGGGTACCCAGCGCTTTCGGCGACGGCGCACGCCATACTCGCGCAAGTATTTTTTATCACCGTGGTCGGACTCTCGTTTTACTTGAGCGGTTGGTGGCAAAGCGAGCTTCCGGAACTGGATGATTCGGGCTCGCCGCGCCTGCGTTCCCTGGCTGCGTGGACTACTGCCGCCATTCTGGTTCAGCTCGTCCTTGGCGCGGCGTTTCGCCACGGCGCTTTTGGAATTGCTCCGCACCTCGTGGGCGCTGGAGTCGTCACAGCGATGGTGGTGTGGACGGGCGTCGTCGCCAAAAAACGTTTCCGCCGCGTGCGGGATCTTCGCCGCGCGACAATCTTGTTGCACTCATTTTTCGGTATTCAGATTCTGCTGGGATTCGCGGCATGGTGGGCGGTTGCAGCAGCACGAGATGCGGTGCAGCCAACATTTACCTATGTTTCGCTCACGGTAGCTCACGTCTTGGGTGGCGCGCTCACATTGGCCGCTTCCGTGATCTTGACGCTCACTTCGTTCCGCCTGATTCGTCCAACCGTCCCGCTAGCCGAGTCGGCTGTGGTCGATAACCACGCAGATAACGCGCGTCAGAGGGCGGGGGTCTAGAAGCGATGAGCGACACTCGCGCCGACACACTCTCCGCGTTCGACAAGCCCTGGGCGTACGTTGTACTCACCAAGCCGGACGTCACTTTCCTCGTTGTGATCACCACGATTGCCGGATTCTACCTGGGCTCGAACGGTCCGATTGATTGGGTGTTGATGTTGCACACGCTGGCAGGCACGCTGCTCGTGGCCTGCGGCACGGCCGCGATGAACCAATACGTTGAGCGAAAGATGGACGCGGTGATGCGCCGAACGGCGTCGCGGCCTCTGCCTTCCGGCCTGTTGCAGCCGAAAGAAGTGCTGTTTTTTGGACTAAGCACGATTGTTTCAGGCGCGATGTGGCTCGCACTGCTCGTCAATGGATTGGCTGCCCTGGTAGCGCTCACGACCTCAGTCCTTTATCTGGGCCTATACACGCCGCTAAAAACGCGCACCACGCTTTCGACCGCGGTGGGTGCCATTCCGGGAGCCCTGCCGCCGCTGATCGGCTGGGCAGCAGCTCGAGGCTCGCTCTCGCTGGGTGGCTGGGTGCTCTTCGCGATTTTATTTTTCTGGCAATTTCCGCACTTTATGGCGATTGGGTGGATGTATCGGGAGGACTACGCGCGCGCCGGCATTCGCATGCTGCCGGTTGTCGACCTAAAAGGGGACTCGACCTTCCGCCAGATTATTTGGACCTCTGCGGTTCTGGTTTGGGTCAGCGCGCTGCCCGCGGTCGTGGGCATGGCGGGGAAGTATTACTTTTTTGGCGCGCTGATTCTGGGAATGATTTTGCTTCAAGTGGGTTTGTGGGCGAACCGCACGCGCACAAATACGCGCGCCAAGTGGCTGATGCACGCAACCGTGGCGCACATTCCATTATTGCTGGCGTGGCTGATCGTGGACCGGTTGATTACGCGATGAGCGCCGGAACCCTATCGCGGCAAAATGCGCGAAAGGGGCATGGCCAGATGCCGGTCGATAGTAGCCTTTCCCGATGAGAACTCCTTTTTTGGCGATGCTCCCGGCCACCAACGCAGGCTTGAATGCCGCCTGCACGGTTTTCCTGCTCTGCGGTTACATCTTTATTCGCAATGGCAAGATTCGCTGGCATCGCGCATGCATGCTTTCGGCGTTTGGATGTTCCGCGGTCTTTCTGGTGTTTTATCTCTATTTCCACCTGCACGCCGGCGTAATTCGGTTCAGCGGACAGGGCTGGATACGCCCGATCTACTTCATCATTCTTGTGTCGCATACGATTTTGGCCGCAGCGATTGTCCCGCTCGTTCTGATTACGCTAGCTCGCGCTCTGCGGGAACGGTTTGACCGCCATCGCGCGATCGCACGATGGACATTTCCGATCTGGCTGTATGTTTCGATTACGGGTGTGGTGGTTTACTGGCTGCTCTACATTGCCTACACGCCGATCTGGCCCGCGTGACTTAGGAGTGACTTATTTGTAGGAGATAACGGCCTGGCCGTTTGAAATCGCGATATTACTGATATCGGGCGGCAGCCGAAGCTTCTCGCGATTCTCGGGCGAAGCCATCATTTTGTCGACCGCAGCCTGCAAAGTGGATTGAGGCAATGGCAACGATCCCAGCTTGCCCGCAACAGGGTCAAACGTAAGGTAGCCGTCCGCGGTCCCCACATGGCCATCCAGTTCGAGGGCCAAATCCTTCCCATGAAAATCGAAGGTGACATAGGCCTTCACAACGTCGCCATCCATATCGATGTTAACGTCCTTCACGGACGACCGAACTTGTTCGAGCGTAGCCGGGTCGCCGGGGATTCCAGCAGGTGAACTGGCTTGTTGCGGTTCGCTCCCGGGCGTGGAGGCCGGGAGCGCGTCGGGTTGTACCGCCTCGAGTTGCAAATTGTGGTGCAGATAGGAATTCAACTCTGTTCGATCCAGATCAACGTCCACCGCCTGGCCGGAGGCTTTCGCTTGATCGGCTTCCGCGAATTTTTGCTCCACTCGCGCGACGGCAGTGGGATCCGACGGCGGGTTCGGCGCTGTTGGGCTTTTTAGAATGAGAACCAACGCGAGAACGAGCACGGCAAGGCTCGACCAGGTAAATATCCGGTATATGGTCCTGAATGCAGCCGGAATGGCCACGGAACCTCCGCTGACCTCAGTTTACCCAGAGCCGCCCTGGAAAAGACGCATTGCCAGGCGCCAGGTGTGCCAAAGGTGCACTGTCCTTCCGGGCAGTGAATACCCATTCCATCAGATCGGAAAACCTTGCGTCTCCTGTAGCCTGACCGTTAATAACTCCAGGAAGTCTTTCCAGATTCGGGTTGTTGACCTGCCTGGGTCCTCCCCATAACCTGCCATTGAAGGGTGGCTTAGCGGCTAACTGCCGCGCCGCGTAAGTAGCTTGACCTGAACTTCGCTATCAATGTCATTTCTGCGCTCCAACACGGTTCTTTTCGCTGGATTGCGGACCTTGCTCGTGGCCGCCGCGCTATTTGGCGCCACTGCGACGCAAGCCAATGCCCAAGCCGACGATTCCCAAGCAATTAAGCCCGTGCCAGTGTTTACGATGGGTGCGGGATTCATATCGAGTTTCGAAGGCGGAACTCCACATTTGGGGCCCCTAGTCTCGCCG
>DASYAX010000081.1:0-7382 GCA_036501045.1 Bryobacteraceae bacterium | reverse complement strand
GGCGCGCGGCTCGGCGGGAAGACTTTCGAGGTGCTGGCGGAAGGGTTTGGGAGCGTCCAGATAACGCTGCACGTACTGTATGCGTCGGTTTTTATCAAGTTGTTGAAAAGAAAGACACATAGCACGGAGTGTTTTTTCTGTAGAGAAAAAAACCTCGTCTTCGTCATCCGGAGTTTTGCTTTTTATTCGCCTAGGCAGAGGTGCGTCTCCCCGTACCCAGATTCGGCCCTTTTCATCGCGCCGCATCCGGCCCTTTTCCCCGTTGCGCCGCAAGGCGTCCGTAGCGTTGGCCACGCTGATGCCCAGGTCCTCGGCCATATGCTCGACCCCGAGATGTTCCCTTGCGGACACGCGGCTGTCGTGCGCAATGGGCGTGCGCCTGAGTTTCGGGGGCCCCGTCTTGCCGTCTGGGTCGCGATCGATGGTACGCCACAGCCCCCAGCCAAAGGCACGGATCTCTTCGGATTGCGAGTGGTCCATCATCCAGCGATGCGAGCGCGGCGCAATAGGGTTGAATCCTTCGAAGCGCTGCGCGCCCATCTGCTCGACAAGCCTGAGGTGTTGCGAACTCGATTCGCTCATGCTCGCGCACCTCCGCGCGCGCCGGCGGCGCCAATTGTTTCGATTGGGGTTTCCCTGAGTGGGTGAAAAAGTAGCAGTACTCGAACTGGCACAAGTCCTCCTTGGTACTTGAGAATCTGTGCCGCGTTCAGTGAAAATGAAAAAGGCACGAGGCAACGCTCGCGCGCGGTTCATTCCAAACGCGGCGGGGTTTCTGTTTCGGTTCGTCGCTGAACTTTTCCAGAGTCTGGGCGGCGTACCGGTATTGAAATGGCGGTGCTGGCGCTGTTTCAGGTGTTTCGCTACACTTGAACAGTGTCAGCGCCGCTGGTGCCTTCGCCGCTCGACTATATCGGACGCCGCCGCTTCGCCTTCTACCCGGCGATCAAGAATGCCGAGCCCAATGACTGGCGGCTCGGTTCCGGCTCGTGGTCTGAAGTCCAAGTAGTCAATACGCAAACCGGCCGCGAAATCTGGATTCCGCGTCAATACATCGGCGCCGTATCCGATGGCAGCGGTCCGCTCCTGATCGTCGGCCTGCGCAAGGCGCTAGACTTTCGCTCCGGCTCGTTGCAGCCCCGCGTCAAGCGCGTTATCGAGATGCCACCTTTCCGCGAGGAGCCCTTCGGCTTTGAGCCCGCTTCCGCGCGCCCGGCCGCGGACGGCCCGGCGCGCGTGGTTGCAATTCGTTTGGAACGGCGAAAAAAATCGCCCGTGCTTAAAGCGATCATTGGCTTGGCCATCAGCGCTCTGCTGACCTGGCTACTGTTCGGCTTTGATTGGGAAGGTTGCTCGCATTCCGGCGGTCTATGCGCCATATCTTCGCGCTGAGCTGGGCTGCGGTTTCGGTACTCGCCGCCATCTGCCTCGGCGTAATCGCCGGCAACCATGGCGAGCCCGTAAATAGTCTATGGCTGGTTGCGGCTGCTGCCTCCATTTTCCTGATCGGCTTCCGCTTCTATGCAAAATTCATAGCCGCCAAAATCATGCAGCTCGACGACCGGCGCGCAACGCCGGCCGAGCGCCTGCGGGATGGCCACGATTTCGAGCCCACCAACAAGTGGATTCTCCTGGGTCATCATTTCGCGGCTATTGCCGGTCCGGGTCCCCTCGTCGGCCCTACGCTCGCGGCGCAGTTCGGCTACTTGCCCGGCACGCTATGGATTCTATTTGGAGCCGTTCTCGCCGGTGGTGTTCAGGATTTTGTCATTCTCTTTTGTTCCATGCGGCGCGATGGGAAAACGCTCGGCCAAATGGCTCGCGAAGAGATCGGCAAAATAGGCGGCATCGTCTCGCTGATTACCGTGCTGCTCATCATGGTGGTGCTGCTCGCCGTAGTCGGTTTGGTGGTCGTAAATGCCCTCAAAGGCAGCCCCTGGGGAACCTTTACCATCGGCATGACCATTCCAATCGCCCTGCTGATGGGCCTGTACCTTCGCTTTGTGCGCCCGGGCAAAGTGCTCGAATGCTCGGCCGCGGGATTCGTGCTGCTGCTCGCGAGCATTTATGGCGGCAAGATCGTGGCCGGATCGGCTGCCTGGTCGGCATGGTTTACGTGGAGCGGCATCGTGCTGACGTTTGCGATCATCCTGTACGGTTTTCTTGCCAGTGTGCTGCCGGTTTGGTTGGTGCTCGCTCCACGCGATTACCTCAGCACATTCGTCAAACTGGGCGTGGTCTTTCTGCTGGCGGTGGGCATTCTCTTTACGCACCCACGCCTGGAGCTTCCGCCGCTGACCAGATTTATCGACGGCACCGGCCCCATCTTCGCCGGCAAATTGTTTCCGTTCTGCTTCATCACTATCGCCTGCGGCGCGATCTCCGGTTTTCATTCGCTCATCTCATCGGGCACCACGCCGAAAATGATCTCGAGAGAATGGCATGCGTGGCCGATCGGCTACGGCGCCATGCTGCTCGAAGGCTTTGTCGCGATTATGGCCATGGTGGCCGCGGCGTCGCTGCATCCGGGAGTTTACTTCGCGGTCAATTCGCCTGCCGGTGTGGTCGGCGCCAGCCCGCATGCGGCTGTGGCCGCCATTTCCGCCTGGGGCTTCCCGGTTACCGCCGCCGGCATGGCGCAATTGGCGCAAAGCGTCGGCGAGAAAACTCTCTTCGGTAGAACCGGCGGCGCGCCCTCACTCGCTCTCGGGATGGCGCAGATTTTCGGCAATGTACTGAATCGTACCGGTATCGGCAATGACCTGCTCGGCTTCTGGTATCACTTCGCCATCATGTTCGAGGCTCTCTTCATTCTCACGATTCTCGACGCTGGCACGCGCGTAGGGCGATTCATGCTGCAGGATTTTCTCGGCCACTTGTACAAACCGTTGGGACGCATCGGCTGGATGCCCGGGGTGTTCGTTACCAGCGCGCTGGTGGTGGCTGCTTGGGGATATTTTCTCTATCAGGGTGTGATCGACCCGTTGGGCGGCATCAATTCGCTGTGGCCTCTATTTGGCATTTCGAACCAGCTCTTGAGCGCCATTGCATTGTGCGTGGCAACGACCGTACTTCTCAAAATGCACCGCACGCGCTACGTTTGGATCACCATCTCGCCGCTGATCTGGCTGGTGAGTGTGACGTTCACTGCGGGCTGGCAGAAAATGTTTGCCGATGATCCCAAACTCGGCTTTCTGGCGCATGCCAACGCCCTCGAAAGCGCCATCGCTGCCGGTAAGATCGCGGCCGCTAATCTGAGCCAAACGCGCGCGGTTATTTTTAATGAGCGGCTGGATGCAGTGGTCTGCGGAGTCTTCCTGCTGCTGGTGACGATTATCATGCTCGATTCGCTTCGCGTCTGGTATGGCCTGTTGCGGGGAACGCACGCGTCTATCAGCTCGGAATCGCCGTTCATTGCCTCACAATGGGAGACGGAAAGCGCATGACGCTGGTCCGGCGGTTCTTATCTTTCGTGGTTGCGCTAGCGCGCGAATTGTCGGATGAAACTGCCTATGCGCGTCATTTACAGCTAAGCGGCCGCGCCCCCAGTGCCGCCGAATGGAAGCGATTCAGCGATCACCGGCACCGCCAGAAATATCAGAATGGGAAATGCTGCTGAACCGCTAAGCCTTAGCCGAGTTGAAGATCTCGACCAAGCGGTCCGCGATGATTTTCTCCTCGCCGTCCTTGAGCTGCCAGAGAGTGAAGCCGAAGCTGTTCGGGTCGCCATGGTGGCCACCGTGCCTACCACCGGAGTGGTGACTTTCGGGGGGTGCATCCGGATTACGGCCGCGCATGCCGGAGGAGCCTGCACCCATGCTGCCGACTCCGATCGGCCGCGTGTCGGCGAGTTTCTGCATGACGTCCGGTCCGGTGATATTGAGCTTTGACGGATCGATCTGCCAGCTATAACGCGGCGTCACATTGCCCAGCGCCTGCGGGTTAAATTCGCGGGGCCGGGCGGTTACGCCAAACTTTGCCACCGCTTCGGTTATGACCTGGGCGCGCTCATCATAGAGTTTGAGCATTGTTTCGAAGTCCTGATTGACGAAGAGCTCGAGCGCCTTCAGTAAGCCGAAAATCGTCTCTTTGCCTACCTTGCAACAACGCCCAATGCGATCTTCCTGCGGGCTCATGTTCAGCAAGGCGTAGTGAATCAGATCTTCTTTGCCGATCAGGACGCCCGATGCCTGGGGTCCGCAAATATCTTTGCCACCGCTGAAGGTGACCATGTCGAAGCCGATCGCCGGATACTCCCAGAGCCGCTCCTTTGGCGGCACGTCCGCGGAGGCGTCGTTAAAGGTGTAGAGGTTGTGGGCCTTGGCGATCGCGACCGTTTCCGGGCCGCTGATCTGTCCGCGGTCCGACAGGATATTCGTGAAGTGGATCGCGACCGTCTTGGGATTGATCGCGTTGATCATCTCTTCGCGCGTCTCTACCTCGATCAGTTTGGCGCCGGTCTGCCGAATCTGGTGATCGAAGGGGTATCGATGGCTTTTTTGGATGATCACCTCGTTTTTGGGAAAGTTGCTCACGTCGGGAATGTCGCGCATGCGCGGCTCGAGATCTTCCGTCATCATGCCGGCATAGCCGACCACCATCGCGGCGGCAGCCCCGCCCGTCACCAGACCTGTGTAGCCGGCGGGAGACTGACACAGCTTCGCGATAAATTTTCCGGCCGCGATCTCCAGCTCGTCGATCAAAACGAAATGTTGATTGCCTTGGCGGATCAGCTCCATCACCTCCGGCTTCATGACCGATCCGCCAATGACGGTCACGGTGCCGTTGATGTTGACCAGCGGCGTAACTCCCAGTTCGGCGTAGATATCGCCGGTTGAACCGAGGCCGCTGGTGATGGGTACGATGGCGTCGCCGTCGATCGAAGGCATGGAGGGCTTATGCTTCTTGCCAAAGAACCCTGCTGCCTGCAAGTCAGTAGGAGCGCTCAGACTTCCGCCAGCAAGCCCCAGCAGGGTCAGAAAAGAACGGCGATTCCAGCCAAAGTTCGAATTCATAGGTCCTACAGATCCCTTAAATAACCAAGTTCGCACATTCCCAGGCGGGTTGAACTGTCACCTCGCCTCATCGACCATTTGGTTCAGTACCCGAGCCGCTTCCTCCCGCCGGCCTTCGCGCAAGAGGCCCAAGACGGCGGAATCGACAATTCGATACCAAAGCGCACGCCGCGCCGCGAAATCCGCCACAGCGGCCGTAATGCGGGGTCGGGCTTCTTTTAAAAGGTCGAGCAGTTCACCGTACTCCGGCCCGATTTCGGCTTGCAGGCACTCTCTCAATCGCACTGCTACAGCGGGCGCGCGGCCGTTTGTCGAGATTGCGATCGTCAGATCGCCTTGCCGGTGAATCGAGCCAAACGTGAAGCGGCAATATGCAGGGTCGTCCACGGCATTACACAGCACGCCGCACTCCTCCGCCAACTGGAAGATTGGCGAGTTGTCATCGCGATCGGTAATCACGAGGAAACAACCCTCCAAGTCTTGCGGGACGAATTCGCGCGCCATCCAGCGGATCGCGCCCGCCGCCGCCATTGCTTCAATCGCCGGTTCCGCATGCGGGTTCACGTAGGTTACCGACGCCGACGCGTCCACCAACCCCTGCACTTTCGACGAAACCTCGTGGCCCGCGCCCGTTACCAGGCACTTCTTGCCCGAAAGATCCAAAAAGATGGGATAGCGAAAATTCACCGTCGGCCTGCCTTTATCCTGAATATGTTGCCAGTTCCGCGTCTGTTCCTCGTCGATAGCTTTGGATTCATCTTTCGCGCCTATCACGCCCGCGCGCGCAGCGGCGCTCCGCCCATGCGCACCACCAGCGGCCTTTCTACCGAAGCTATCTTCATCTTCCACAACATGCTGCGCAAACTGATGGCGAGCTTCAAGCCCGATTACATTGCCGCCGTGTTCGAAAGCAGCGAGCCTACCTTTCGCTCTGAAAGTTTCGCCGAATACAAAGCCAACCGGACGGAGATGCCGCAGGATCTAGGCGTGCAAATTCCCCACATCCGGCGGGTGCTCGAAGCGATGAACATTCCCATCCTCCAGTTTCCCGCCTTCGAAGCCGACGACGTGATCGGCGCCATCGCCTGCCGGCAACCCGTGAAACCGCTCGAAGTGGTCATTGTCTCGAGCGACAAAGACATGTTGCAGCTTGTCAACCAGCGCGTCTTCATGCTCAATCCCATGAAGGACGATGAATGGTACGACGAAGCGAAAGTCGAGCAATTTATGGGCGTAAAGCCCTCACAAGTGGCCGACCTGCTGGCGCTCAAGGGCGATTCCATCGATAACATTCCAGGCGCTCCCGGTATCGGCGACAAAGGCGCTCGCGACCTCATCGCGCGCTTTGGCTCTCTCGACGCCGCGCTCGACCGCGCCGCTGAAGTAGAACGCAAGATGTATCGCGAGAGTCTGCTGAACAATCG
This sequence comes from Bryobacteraceae bacterium, assembly GCA_036501045.1. Classification (GTDB taxonomy): domain Bacteria; phylum Acidobacteriota; class Terriglobia; order Bryobacterales; family Bryobacteraceae; genus Bog-105. Next base: position 943 of record DASYAX010000081.1, on the reverse strand, counting down.
CGCGCAGATTGAGCTGAGCAAAAAGCTTGCGACCATCCACACCCAGGTTCCCATCGAATGGGATTTACAAAGCCTCCGCGCTCAGGCGGTTAATAATTCGGCGCTGAAAGGACTCTACAAGGAATTCGAATTTTTCAGCCTGCTAAAAGATCTCCCGCCCGAAGACGATAGCGCCACGCGCGACTACGCCACGCTGAGTGAGACGGCCGCTCTCAGCGAATGGCTCGATAAACGTCCGCCCTCGGCGCCGCTTGCCGTCTCGCTCGATTTGACGAACGGATTCGCCGGTCTCTCCTATCGCGTCGGCGAAGGCCGTGCTATCCCGCTCTCACTCTTAGAGCCTCTGCGGCAGGTTGCAGAATCGCCCGGCCTTCCAAAAATCGTTCACGATGCCAAAGCGTTTCTGATCGCGTCGGCGGGTCTCGGCATCACCCCGCAGAACGTCGCCGAAGACGTAATGCTTTATGCCTTTTTGCTCAATGCCGACCCTGGCGGCTGCTCTCCCGAAGCGCTGGCCGAGCGCTTCCTCGATCGCAAGCTGAACGCCGCGGCCGAGCAACAGGCGGAAGCGACGCTCGCGGTGGGTGAAATACTACGCCCACAGCTCGAGCCGCAGGAGCTGAACACCGTTTATCGCGATATCGATCTTCCGCTCGCGCCCGTTCTGGCGCAGATGGAGATGACCGGCATTCGCGTGGATACCGCGGTATTAGCCGAGCTTTCCACGCGTCTTTCCGAACGCATCGAAGGCATCGCCCAGCAGATCTACGATCTGGCCGGCCGCCCGTTCAACATCAATTCTCCACAGCAATTGGGAAAAGTGCTGTTCGAAGAAATGATGCTTCCCTCACCCGTCAAGTACGGCAAGGGTAAGACCATCTCAACAGCCGCCGATATTCTCGAGGGTCTGGCCCATGCTTATCCGGTTGCGCAGCACGTTCTC
>DASYAX010000080.1:0-11075 GCA_036501045.1 Bryobacteraceae bacterium | reverse complement strand
AGTGAACTGACAAGAGTCCGGCGAGTCATGATGTCAAGTGTATATCGCGCCTAAAGAGCGACGCGCCGTACGAACTTGACCGCGGTATTTTCGAACAATTGCGTAATGACCGTATCGGGAACGGGTTGATCGGTTTCGATGATGGAAATGGCCGTGAGCGGTTCTCCCGGCTTGCGCGCGCTCTCGTCCTGGCGGCCCAGCGCAAAGTTGGCAATGTTGATTCCGTTCTTGCCAAGCACGGTGCCAAAGTAGCCGATCACGCCCGGAACGTCCTGGTTTCGCGAGTACATCAGATTGCCGTCGAGAGTCGCTTCACAGGAAATGTTTTCGACCTGAAGCAAGCGCGGCTTATCGAGAACCACGGCGCCGAAAACCGAAAAACAGCCGGCTTCCGATTCGAGTTCGATGCGGATGGAATCCATCTGAGTGGGGCTGGGCTCGCGCTGTTCCACCACGCGAAAACCGCGTTGGGTGGCGAGTTGCATCGCATTGACCACGTTTGCCCGGTATTCGAGCGAGCGGCTGAGCACGCCCGCGAGGCCGGCGTTCCGTAGAAGCTGCGTATTGTGATCGGCGAGGCGACCAAAGTAGACGAACCGGATGGTATGCGCGTTGCCGACGGTAATGTTGCTCAGAAAGAGGCCTAGTCGCTCGGCGAGTGTCACATAAGGGGCGAGCGTCCGGTATTGCTCGGCGGTGAGCGCCGGCATGTTGACTGCGTTCAGCGCCACACCGCTCTTGAGATACTCGATCAATTGCTCGACGATGCGAATGCCGACGATTTCCTGCGCCTCTTCGGTAGAGCCCGCGATATGCGGCGTGGCGAGCAGCGGCTCCAGGGTGAAGAGCGGATTTTCGCCGGGCGGCTCTTTCGCGAACACGTCGAGCGCGGCGCCGGCTACTTTGCCGCTCGAGATCGCCTCCTGCAGCGCTTTTTCATCGATCAGTTCTCCGCGGGCGCAATTGACGATGCGGACGCCCGGCTTCATTTGCGCGAAGGCGGCGGCATTCAGCATGCGGTCGGTTTCAGGAGTAAGCCCGACATGTAACGTGATGTAGTCGCTTTTACGGTAAAGCTCGGCGAGCGGCATCAGCTCCACGCCCAGGTCGCTCGCGCTTTGCGAACTGACGTAAGGATCGTGTCCGGCAACGCGCATCTCGAAGGGCTTCGCTCGCTTGACCACCTCGCGCCCTACGCTCCCCAAGCCAACGATGCCAAGCGTCTTACCGCGCAGCTCGTTGCCCAGAAACTTTTTCTTCTCCCACTTGCCGGACTTGGTGGAGTTACTCGCCTGCGGCACCGCGCGCGCCATCGACAGCATCAGCGCCAACGTGTGTTCGGCCACCGAGACGGCATTTCCGCCGGGCGTATTCATTACCAGCACGCCCGCGGCGGTGGCGGCCGGAAGATCGACGTTGTCCACCCCCACGCCGGCGCGTCCGATTGCGCGCAGCTTGGGGGCAGCGGCAAGCACGCTCTGATCCACCTTCACCGCGCTGCGCACGATCAGCGCGTCGCAATCCGCTAAATGCGGTTGATAGCTCTTGGGATCGGCAATCACCACCTCCCAACCGGCTTGCCCGTGCAATAGTTCTAGCGCCGCTGGCGCCAGCGGCTCGGCAACAAGGATCTTCATCGTGTTGAGTTAGTTGAGAGCGAGTTCGGCCGCCTTAGGCAGCGCCATCTCGGCGTATACATTTTGCACGGCCGCGACACCGGAACCGAAACGCACCGGATGGCCGTTGGCCGTGAGTATGATTTCGAGCTCGGCAATGATTGCGAATAAATCGTGAAAATCGAAATAACCAAGGTGCGCCAGGCGGAAAATCTGGCCTTGCATGCTCCCCTGGCCGTTGGTGATGATCGCGTTGAAGCGTTTGCGAAATTCTTTGATGATCACGGCGGAATCCATGCCCGCCGGAGGCCGCACGGCCGTCACCGCCGAGCCCGGAGAACTCGAAAAGACTTTGAGGCCCAGCGCTTCAACGGCTGCGCGGGTCGCGCGCGCCAGCACCTGCGCATTCTCGACGACTTTGTCCATGCCGAGCGACTTGATGTATTGCAACGCTTCGGCCAGCGCCAATAGCAGCGCGATGTTTGGCGTCCAGGCAGATTCCCCGTTCACAGCGTTCTTCCGTTCTTTCTTCAGGTCGAAGTAGAAGCGCGGCGCCCCGGAAGATTCGGCTAGCGCCCACGCCTTTGGGCTGATTGCCACAAAGGCAAGACCCGGCGGAATCATGAATGCCTTCTGCGAGCCGCCAATGACGACATCCAGTCCCCACCCGGCGATATCGAGCGGCATCGTGCCGATACCCGTAATTGCGTCGACGATGAAAATCGCATCGGTCTTCTTGATCGCCAACCCCATTGCTTTTACGTCGTGCTGCGCGCCGGTCGACGATTCCGAAGACTGTACGAACACGCCTTTGATATTGCGATTCTGCGAGAGCGCCTGTTCGACAGCCGCCGGGTGAACCACGTCTCCATAAGGAGCCGTGAGCACGGTGGCTTTCATGCCCCAGGCCTTCATGATTTCCACCCAGCGCTCACCAAATTTGCCCGCCGAGCAAACCAGCACTTCGTCGCCGGGCGAAAAGAAATTCTGTGTGGCGGCCTCGAGCCCACCCGTCCCGGATGAAACCAGGACGAGCACGTCGTTCGAAGTGCCGAGCACCTCTTTGAGATCGGCCAGTACCCGTTTATAGAGAGTGCGAAAGTCCTCCGTGCGGTGGTGGATATCGGAACCCATCATCGCGTGAAGCGCCGACGGCAACAGTGGCGTCGGGCCTGGAGTGAGGAGACGTTGCTTTTTTATATGCATGAGCTAACGGACACCCCGGGCCTGGCGGACGTTCCGAAGGCCTGTTTGCTTGGGGAAATTCCAGGATAACAGAGCCCTGCGCTCCGCCGCCGCTCAATTGGCAACGTTAAACGTCACCGTGACGGTGGAGCTTTGCCCGGAAATTGTACTGGCGGTTGCCGCCACGGTGTGTGATCCGTTTGCAAACAGCGTGGTGTCGAGAGTCGCGGACCAGCCGACGTTCGGACAATTATTGCCCGAAAATGAGCTGCATACGTCTGGGCGCGTGAGGCCGTACGCCGCATCAAAAGAGGGAATGCCGTCCACCGCGATCGCGACGCCGGTAACGCTGCCGAAATCATCCAGAGCCCAACCCGACACCGTCACTGTACCGAAGATGGGAGTGCCCTGCCCGTTTGGATAGTCGATGTTGATGTGCAACGGATTTGTGGCCGACAAATTGGCGACACCAAAGCTGACAGACGCCGTGAAATAGCTGCCGTCGGCGGCAGTTTCCGTTACCCCAAGGATGTGTGTTCCGTCGATAAGCTGCGTGGTATCCAGCGTAAAGGACCAGCCGACGTTCGGGCATCCCGGCCGGCCCGGATAGACGTTACAGACGTCTGGACGGCTCAAACCATAGGTCGCGGCCCCATAGGGGATTCCGTCAATCGTCACCGAGACGGCCGTAACTGCGGCGTTATCGTTTAGCGCCCAGCCGCTGAACTGCGCAATTCCAAGAAAAGGATTGTTGTTCGAAGTCGGCTGATCAATGGATATTCGGCCAGGCACGTTGTTGGAGTTCGCAATGCTGAACGCGGAACTGATCGTGCCTCGTTGGCCGGTGCTGGTGGTGGCGGTGATCTCGAGCGTGTGGCTGCCGTTGGTGAGCAGATTTGTATTGAGAGTAAAGTTCCATCCGACATTCGGACAACCAGGCTCGCCCGGATAGACCGTGCAGACGTCCGGACGGCTGCCGCCGTAGGTAGCGGTCCCAAACGGCACGCCATCCACCAGTACTTGAACTCGCGTGATGGCCGCATTGGCGCCGACGGCCCAGCCGGAAACGGAGGCCATGCCGGCAAGAGGCCCACTACTGGCGTTAGGAACATCTGTTCCAATCGCCAGCGCGTTTGCCGAACCGGTCAGGTTGGCGATGACAAACGGCGCGGAGATAGTAAAACTCTGGCCTGAAACTGGATTGGCAGTGATGGCGAGCGTGTGGGTACCGTCGGCAAATTGCGTGGTGTCGATGGTGGCGATCCACCCAACGTTCGGACAACCCGGATAGTTCGCATAGACTGCACAAACGTCCGAGCGGTTTCCGCCGTAGCCTGCGTTGCCCAGAACGATGCCGTCTACCGCAACGCTGACGCTGCCGATCGCTGCTTGCGAATCGATCGCCCAGCCGCTGATGGTCGCTGTACCGCTAAAGGCCGCGCTGCTCGGGCCCGGAACATCGATGGTGATTAGGCCGGGGTTCGTGCCGGCCCAATTAGACACGGCAAAAGCGCCGGAAACGACGGAATGCTGGCCGTTAGCCGCCGTTGCACTCACCACGATCGTGTGCGCGCCGTTTGCGAGCGCATTGGTGTCAATATCGTAGGACCAGCCGACATTGGGACAGCCTCCTCTGCCTGGGAAAACCTGACAAACGTCCGGCCGGCTGAGCCCATAGGTGGCGCTGCCACGTGACACGCCGTCGATCAACACGGTGACCCCGGTAATGGCGGCGTTATCGTTCACTGCCCAGCCGGAGAACTTGACCACACCGTGATAGCTGAACCCTGAGCCGGGTACATCGATAAAAATCCTGGTGGGGCCGGCCGCCGTATTATTCGACACCGTAAATGGCGTAGCGGAGGTGTAGTGTAGTCCATTAGCATCCGTCGCCGTAACCTGTAGCGTGTGACCGCCATCCGAAAACACCGTGGTATCGAGTGAAGCCATCCACCCCACATTGGGACAACCAGGGCTATTTGCATGCACAGCGCAGACATCGGGACGGGAGGCGCCGTAAACTGCGGTGCCGTAGGCAACACCATCCACCATCGTGGTAACACTCGCGATCGTGGCGTCCGCATCAATCGCCCATCCGCTAATTCCAACTGTGCCGCTGAGCGTATCGCTGGCGGCACTAGGATAGTCGGTGTCGAGAAGAATGGAACTGACCGTCGGTGTCGGCCCCGCCGGCGGCGCGTTCGGCACCGGCGTACCCACTGCAATCGTCACGGTGTTACTGATGAAAGCGTTTTGCGCGATATAAAGCGGAGTGGCGGAATTCGCCGTCAACCCGGTGGGCACCACCATCTGAACCTGGTAAATGCCGTACGATCCCGTGCCGAATCCCGCGCTAATGACCTGCGCGGTCGAGCCGCCCATGGTTGCGGCGACAAAGTTGATGGCGCTGTTCGGCTGCGGGCCAGTATAGGGTTGACCAGTGACCAAGCTCTGTACCGACACTCCGGTCGGATCGTCGATGATGCCCAGACCCGCGGCATTCACCGTGATCAGTTCTCCCAGTCCGGCGGGGTTGGCGGCGGTAATTAACGAGCCCGGCGTCACATCGCAGCACGTGGCAGCGCTATATGCCGTGACGGTAACGCTCGCCCCCGAACTGGCGGAACCGGCGACGGTAATGCCCGTGCCCGCCGCGCCGCTCTGTCTCGCAGTCAAAATAATACGATCGAAAGCCCCGCCCATGGAGGCCGTTACATATGGATCAGGGGCATTATTGATGGCGTTGATGAGGTTACTGGTGATCGTATCCAGCGTATCGGTGCTCACTACCGTGTAGGTATAGTTGGTGCCATTGATGGTAATGGTCGCCGTGTCTTTCGCCGCTACCGAACCGTCAATCGAAACCACCGCCGTCGGATTTCCCGATTGATGATATGCCATCGTCGCCGGCCACGGGCGCGGCTGGTTCGGATAGCCGGGGGCATTGAAAATGCCGGGATTCGCGTCCGCAATGTAGAGCGGAGTGGCGTTCGTCACCGTTACGTTGCCGCCGCTGCGCACCGAACGCACATAAATGCTGGTGCTGTTCCGGTCGCGGAAAAAATAAGGCACCTGCGCCACAACCTGCGTTGGTCCCACCTTTAACAACGGGGCCGTGTAGCCATCCATGTAGACCTGCACGCCGCCCAAACTATTGGGCAGCATGCCGGTAAGAGGAGCCGTCAGCGTCGCCGTGCTGTCGGTAAAGTTGCTGCCGGCCGGGGCGTTGATTTCCACCAGCATGCCGGCCGCGCCAGTCGCCGCGGTACCGGCCGATAGATAAGCTCCCGAGGCGGTTGGGGTGATGTCGGCGGTGTTCGAAGATGTCGCCGAAAGCGTAATCGTGTCGTAGCCGAGATTCGTCCCGATCGAGCTGAGATAAACTGTCCCGCTGCCTGCCCCCGCAAACGAAGCGGTTGCGTTGGGATCGCTCGCATTGATGAGCTTGACCAGTTCCTGGGCAATGGAATCCAAGGTGTCCGTGCTCTTCACGGTATAGGTGTAATCCGTGCTTTGAATCGTAATCGTAACCGTATCGCTCGCGACGATGGTTCCCGTCAGCACCACGATGCCTTCCTGGCGAATAATCTCGCTGGCCCAATTGACCACCGAGTTATCGGGCAGCAGCGTGTCTCCCGGCGTAAACACCAGCACGCGCCGGTTATAAGGATCGGCGACATACAGATTCGTTCCGTCATACGCCAACGACGTTGGCGTCGGCGTTGTATCGACGGCGGCCGTGTTGTCGATAGCGGTGCTGGCAATACTGATGCTCTCGCTCGATGCCGTGTCGGTAGTGAAGTTCGGCGAACCCAACACTAAATCGGCCGCGGCGCCATTTGCGGTGGGAATGGTGTTGTAGATGAGAACCCGGTCGTTCCCGCCATCGGCAAGAAAAAGCCGCGTGCCGTCTGACAGAGCATAACGCGGGAAAGACAGTGTTTTCTCGCAAAATGCGGGGAAGGTGGCCGTGCCATCACTGTCGGTGCCGTTCGATTGGCACAGAGACGGTGTCAGACCAACCGGATTGCCGTCGGCATCGTAGGTGACGCCGGGCGGCGCGATAAAGCTGTAGTTGCTGACCCCGCTGGTCATATCGGGCTGGCCGATCACCACATCGGCATTCTGGTCCATGGTGGTCGGGATCGTATTCCAAATCAACACGCGGTTGAAACCAAGATCGGACACAAAGAGATGGGTCCCGTCGGACGTGACCGATACCGGATTCAGCAAACGATTGGCGGCCGCCGTGGGATTCGGCTCGCCTGCCGGTGGAGCAAGCAAACTCGTAAAGTTCGGCTGGCCCAGCACCAGGTCGGGAGCCTGGTTGTTCTGCGTCGGAATGCTGTTCCAGATCAGCACGCGATAGTTCTGCGTATCCGCGACGAATAGTTTATTGTTCTGAATCCAAACGCCCTGCGGACCGCGCATCGAAGTCGCGTTCGTCACGCCGGACGTTTGCGCCTGCTGTGTATTGAAATCCGGCTGGCCCAGCACCAGGTTGGCTGGCTGGTTCATACTCGTCGGCATCGTCGTCCAAAGCAAAACACGATTGTTGTCCGTGTCCGCTACCGCCAGCATGTGTCCATCGGTGGCCACCGCCGTGGCATTGTTCAGGTTCGGTTTGCTCGGATCGTTACCGATTCCCGGATCGAAAACCGGCGGCGTAACGGACGTGTCGGGCGGGTCGAAGGTGGGCTGCCCGAGGCTAAGTACCGCCGGAAAGCCGCACAAATAGCAATCGACGTTCGTCAGGTTGGGATCCGCCGTCAGGTCGGCCCGCGCCGAAGGAATTTGCGAGGTGTTGAACACCATCACGCGGTTGTTCCCCGGAATGGCGGCCAGGCGGTTGGAGTCGGCTACGAAAAGTTGGCCATTGGCATAAGCCAGCCCGCTCACGCCGCCGAGTACCAACTGGCTCGAAGTCGCACCCGCCTGCGTGAAGTTGGTTTGACCAAACGCCGCTCGCGCCGCTTGTCCGTTGACAAACTGCTGCGCCTGCACGCTGACGGCAAAAGAGAGTAGAAATAGGACTTGCTGGCACTTTCTCAACGAATCAGACCCCAAAAACAGCTAAGTATAACAGCGCGTGTGACGTGGCGCGCCCCGCTCGGGTTGCGCATACAATATGGAGCGATGTCCCTTTTGGAGCGTGTGCAGATCGATTTGGTTAACGCCATGAAAGCAAGGGAGGAAGCCCGCTTGGGCGCCCTTCGTCTGATTAAGACCGCATTGAAGAAGCAGGAGATCGATTCCATGCGGCCCCTGGACGAGAGCGCCGAAATGCAGGTCATGAATACTTTGTTAAAGCAGCGCCGCGAGTCGGCGGATCTGTTTCGCAAAGCGGGCCGGGAGGAGCTGGCCGGCAAGGAAGAGGCCGAAATCGTGATTATCGAGCAGTACCTGCCCTCCGCCCCAAGCGCCGCCGAAATGCAAGCGGCCGTGGCGGCGGCCATCACGGAAACCGGTGCCGCCTCGCAGAAACAGATGGGCATCGTCATGAAGGCGGCGCAGGCCAAGCTGGCAGGCAAGCGCATCGACGGAAAAGCGTTGAGTGAGCTGGTGAAGGCCGGGTTAGGTTAGAAGGTAGGCAATTGTACCCATGATCAAACGTTCTATCCTGGCCGTTCTGGCGAGTCTGGTCCTGCTCCACGCCCAGACCATGCGGCCGCCCGACATCACCAAGACCCCCACTCTCTTCGTAGTCCCCTACGCGCATCTGGATACGCAATGGCGCTGGGAATTTCCGCAGACCATCAGCGAGTATCTGCTGAAAACCATGCGCGTCAACTTCGATTACATCGACAAATATCCGCACTACGTTTTCAACTGGACTGGAGCCAACCGCTATCGCCTGATGAAGGAGTATTTCCCCTCCGACTACGCGCGCATCAAACAATATGTCGCTGCCGGACGCTGGTTCCCCGCCGGATCGTCGATGGAGGAAGGCGATGTGAACCTTCCCAGCGCCGAGGGCATCATTCGCCAGGTTCTCTACGGCAACACCTACTTCCGCGATGAATTCGGCAAGGCCAGCACGGAATATATGTTGCCGGATTGTTTTGGGTTTCCGGCCTCGCTTCCGAGCATTCTGGCGCATGCCGGAGTAAAGGGTTTCTCCACGCAAAAGCTGAGCGCCGCCTGGCAGCCGGCCCCGAAAGTGGGCGGCCCGGACTCGCTTGAGGAAACACCGGAGGGCATTCCGTTCAATGTCGGTATTTGGACCGGCACCGACGGCAAAACCGTGATCGCGGCTTTGAATCCCGGTGGCTACGGCAGCAGAGTCTATACTGACCTGAGCAAAGCGCCGCCGCCCCCGCCGCCTCCGCCGCAACTCACCGCCGAGCAGCGGGCGCAAATGACGCCGCAGCAATTGCGCTTCTTTGAGCGTCCCAGACCCGGCGAGCAAAATTGGCTCGAGCGCGCCGAGCGAAACGGCAAAGTCACCGGCGTTTTTACCGACTATCACTACGTCGGCACAGGCGATACCGGAGGCGCGGTCAACGAAGCCTCCGTCAGATTGCTCGAAGCGATCGTTACCAAAAAGGAAACCGTTCTGCCGCCTCAACCGCAGCCGCGCTTTGGCCGCCGCGGCGGGCCGGAAGAGGAACCCGCTGAGCCAACAGGACCGCTTGTGCAAGTGGGCGACGGGCCGCTCGATGTCGTCGAATCGACGGCGGACCAGATGTTCAACGACATCACGCCCGAGATGACCTCGCGCATGCCGCAATACAAAGGCGACCTCGAGCTCATCAATCACTCCGCCGGTTCGCTGACCTCCGAGGCTTATCACAAGCGCTGGATTCGTAAGAACGAAGTGCTGGCCGATGCCGCCGAGAAAGCTTCCGTGGCGGCGCAATGGCTCGGCGCGCTTCCCTATCCGCAAAAGCGTCTTAATGACGCCTGGACCTTGGTCATGGGCGGTCACTTTCATGACACCGCCGCCGGCACTGCCACGCCCATCGCCTATCAATTCGCCTGGAACGACGATCTCATCGCGTTAAACCAGTTCGCTGGCGTGCTGACCAGCGCCACTCAGGCGGTCGCTTCCGCCATGAATACCGAGACCAAGGGCATTCCCGTCGTCGTGTTCAATGAACTGAACATCCCGCGCGAAGAAGTCGTCGAAGCAAATATTTCTTTTCCCGGCGGCATGCCGAAGGCCGTTCGCGCCGTCGGTCCCGATGGCCGCGAAGAGCCCGCGCAAATATCAGGCGGCAAAATTCTGTTTCTCGCCAAAACGCCGCCGGTCGGCTATGCCGTGTATGACATCGAGCCCGCCGCTTCACCCGGCAAATCAGCGGCATTGAAGGTTACGGATTCCTCGCTCGAAAATGCGCGCTACACCGTGAAGCTCGATGCAAACGGCGACGTGGCCAGCATTTACGACAAGACGCTCGCGAAGGAACTGCTCTCCGCTCCCATGCGGCTGGCCATCTCAAACGACACGCCGCAACAATGGCCCGCCTGGAACATGGATTTCGATCAGGAACAAGCCCCGCCGCGCGCCTATGTTGGCGGACCGGCGCGAATTCGCATTAAAGAAGATGGCCCGGTGCGGGTAGCGCTCGAAGTTTCCCGCCAAACGGAAGGCTCCACGTTCGTTGAGACCATCCGCCTCGCCGCGGGCGATGCCGGAAATCGCGTAGAATTCAACAACGCCATCGATTGGAAGACGCTGGCAGCCAACGTCAAAGCGACGTTTCCGCTTGCCGCTTCGAATGAAAACGCTACCTACAACTGGGACATCGGCACCATCGAGCGCCCCACTCAGACGGAGCGGCAGTTCGAGGTCGCTTCTCATCGTTGGATCGATCTGAGCGACCAGAGCGGCTCATTCGGCGAAACCATTCTGACCGATTGCAAAAACGGCTCCGATAAACTCGACGCGCACACCGTTCGCTTGACGCTGATTCGTAGTCCGGGAATTCGGCCTGGCAGGAATGGCCGTCCGCCCGGCTACAGCGACCAGGCCAACCAGGATTGGGGCCATCATGAAATCCTGTTCGGCCTTACCGGACACACCGGCGATTGGCGCGAAGCACAGACTGATTGGCAAGGTTACCGGCTCAACGAGCCGCTACTCGCCTTCGAAAGCGCCAAACACCCGGGCCGGCTCGGCAAGACGTTTTCGCTGCTGCATATCGATAATCCGCGCATTCGCGTAATGGCTCTCAAGAAGGCGGAGAAGAGCGATGAAGTCATTCTTCGCATGGTGGAGATGGAAGGCAAGCCGCAGCAGAACGTGAAGGTTTCGTTCGCCGCGCCCATTAC
>DASYAX010000079.1:0-11540 GCA_036501045.1 Bryobacteraceae bacterium | reverse complement strand
TTGTTTCTCGAAAAAATTCCCAAGCTGGGCGACCGCTATTTTCAGAGCCGCCTCATCTCCGATATGGCGGAACGCAGCCACGCCATCCACCGCTTGCGGCAATCGCCCGATCAGCTTCGCCAATTGCTATCCGCGCTGTTTCAGCTCTTGGCCACGGCTGCCGGTATCCTGTGGCTCGAACCACGGACCGCACCATTTATTTTGCTGGCCGTCGCCGCCGCCATTCTACCCGCCATCGCCTCGCAAACCATCCTCACCGAACGCGACCTGCGCACCCGCACGCATGCCGCCGGCCTAACGCGCTTTTATTTAGACGCTATGCTCGGACTGTTTGCGGTGCGCGCCCACAGCGCCGAACGAAGCGTGCGCCGCGAGCATGAAAAGCTGCTCGGCGAATGGGGGGCGGCCGCGCTGCGCTTACAACGCGCTGTCGTAAGCGTCGAGGCCGTGCAACTGGTGGCCTCATTCGGCCTGATCGCCGCCCTGCTGCTGACTCGCCCACTGGCCGGAGCCGAAGTGGGGCGCATCCTGTTGGTTGCCTACTGGGCCCTGAATCTGCCGGTGTTAGGACAGGAAATCGGCGCGCTCGCCCGCCAATATCCTTCCTACCGCAACCTTACCTTGCGCTTGCTCGAACCCTTGGGAGCACCGGAAGAAAGCATCACGTCCACCATCGAAACCGCCCCCGCGGGCAGCGCGCCCGCGATCGCCTTTCACGGCGTTTCCGTCCAGGTCTCCGGCCATACCATCCTCAACGGAATCGATTTCGACATGCCGGCCGGAAGCCAGGTAGCGATCGTCGGCTTATCCGGCGCGGGAAAGTCCAGCCTGGTCGGCGTGTTGCTCGGCTGGAACAAACCGAGCCAGGGCGAAGTCCTGGTCAACGGCGCGCCGCTCGATTGCGAACAGCTCCGGCTGTCCACCGCCTGGATCGATCCCGCCGTGCAGTTGTGGAATCGCTCTTTGTTCGCGAACCTGGCCTATGGTTCGTCGAGCGAATCGCCCGCGGTCGGCGCAGCCATCGATGCGGCCATGCTGCGTAACGTTCTCGAAGCCCTGCCCGAAGGTTTACAAACCAAGCTCGGTGAAGGCGGAGGGTTGGTTTCGGGCGGCGAAGGTCAACGCGTTCGCTTGGGCCGCGCCATGCTGCGCAAGGATGTCCGGCTGGTCATCATGGACGAGCCATTCCGCGGCCTGGATCGCGAAAAACGCCGTGACTTGCTCGCGCGCGCGCGTCAGTTCTGGCGCAGCGCAACGCTGCTGTGCGTCACCCACGATCTGGCCCAGACCCTGACGTTCGATCGTGTGCTGGTCGTCGAAGACGGGCGCGTCGCCGAGCAAGGAACGCCGCGTGAGCTGAGTGAACAAGCCGATTCGCGCTACGCCCAACTGCTGGCCGCCGAAAAACAAATTCATTCCGCCGTGTGGGCGGGAGACGTCTGGCGGCGGATTCGGATTCATAGTGGTCAAATCGTCGAAGAATTGCCCCGCCCGGTCAGCGAAGGCCGGCGTGAAAGCGAGGTCGCCTGATGAAGACCACGCCTCTTAGCCGATGCACAAAATTCAGTTGGCCCGCGGCGCGGCTGGGCGAAGCGATGGCCGCGTTGGTGCGGCACGCGCGCCTGGGGAAGGCTGGCCCCGAACTCCCGAATCCCGCCAGCTCGATCAGCGCCGAAGGCCTGCGAAATTGGCTCGAGTGGGCCGCCGCGCGCCTGGGATGCGAAGCCCAATCCTTCGAGATGGGGCAGCGCGATCTCGAACAGGAATTGTCCTCCGCCTACCCCGCCCTGCTGCGTTTATCGGAAGATGCATTCCTGGTTATCCTGGCCGCCTCGAAACGCAAGCTGTTCGTGCTTACGCCCGAGCGAACCACCGCGCGCCTCTCGCTACACGATTTGAGCCAAATTCTTCGTGAACCGTCCGAACGGACGCAGCGGCTTGATTTCGAGAACTTGCTCAACGAAGCCGGCATCCCCCGCGCGCGGCAAGAACGCGCCTTGCGGGTCTTACTCGACGAGCAATCGGCGAGGAAACGTTTCGACCAGTGCTGGATTTTGCGAACGCAGCCCGGCCAAAGTACATTCCGGTCACTGCGCGAAGCGAACGCCATTCAGAATGGCGCTGGTTTGCTGGCGGCGCACACTATGCAGTATTTGCTGTGGCTCGGTTCCTGGGCCATCCTGGGGCGCCTTTCTTTCAGCGGCCATATGGATCGCGGCTGGCTGATCGCCTGGGCACTGCTGCTGGTGACCCTGATTCCCTTCCAGGTGCTGACTACCTGGCTGCAAGGCTTGTTCGCCATCGGGTTGGGCGGCTGGTTGAAGCGCCGCATGCTGTGCGGCGCTTTGCGCTTGGCGCCCGAAGAAATGCGGCATTGTGGAATCGGTAGCTTCATCGCTCAGGCGCTCGAATCCGAGACGGTCGAAACGCTCGCCGTCAGCGGAGGTATCACCGGCGTGCTCGCCGTCATAGAAATCGCCATGGCGATGTTTCTGCTGGGCCGTTTCGCGCTCGTGCTGGCCGTTTGGTGCGCGCTCGCGGTACTCGCGGCCTGGCGCTTCAATCGCCGCTACCAACGCTGGACTTCCACCCGCATCGAGATGACGCAAGATCTTGTCGAAAACATGGTGGGTCACCGCACCCGCTTGGTCCAGCAGAACCCCGCCGGCCGGCATCAGGGGGAAGACCTCGCGCTCGAACGCTACCTCGATGTGTCGCGGCGCCTCGACCGCATGGGCGCCTGGCTTGTGGCGGCGATTCCACGAGGATGGCTAATCGCCGGGCTCGCGTGCCTGGTTCCGTCCATTGCCGCTGGCAGCGCCGTGAGCTCCCAAACCGCCATCCTGCTCGGCGGTATCCTGCTGGCCTACACGGCCTTTCGAAAACTCACCGGCTCTTTTGCCGACGTGGTCGCCGCAACTGTCGCCTGGAAGCGAATCCGGCCGCTGTTCGACGCCGCCGCGCGAACACAATCGGTGGGTGAGGTTCCAGTAGGCGATAAAGCGGAAGCGGGACCGCAGGTGATCGAAGCCGATCGCCTCACCTTCCGCTATCGCAGCACTGGCAACCCCGCGCTGCGGCAATGCAGTCTGTCGGTTCGCAAAGGCGAACGTATTTTACTGGAAGGACCGTCGGGCGGCGGCAAAACGACGTTTGCCTCATTGCTATCCGGCATGCGCCAGCCCGAATCCGGCTTGCTGCTAGTGAACGGCCTCGACCGGCATACCCTCGGCGCACAGGGTTGGCGTCAACGCGTGGCCTCCGCCCCGCAATTTCACGAGAACCACATCCTGACCGAGACGCTCGGATTCAATTTGCTAATGGGCCGCCGCTGGCCACCCGCCGCCGCAGACGTGGCGGAAGCCGAAACGCTCTGCCGCGAGCTGGGATTGGGCGATCTGCTTGATCGCATGCCCTCCGGCTTACTCGAGATGGTGGGCGAAGGCGGTTGGCAGCTCTCGCATGGCGAGCGAAGCCGCGTTTTCATCGCCCGCGCCCTTCTGCAGGGCGCCGATCTGGTGATCCTCGACGAAAGCTTCGCCGCCCTCGACCCCGAAAACCTGAAGGTAGCGCTCGAATGCACGCTCAAACGCGCCGCGACGCTGATGGTGATTGCACATCCGTAGACTAGACGCGACGCGAACTTGCGATGATTATCCCGAGAAGGGCAGCTTGCGGACTCGTAGACGGCTCTTGCGAAAAACCGCGACGCATCCGTTCGCTAGCTCGGGCTCCAGCGCTGGCAGAACAGGAAGCAGCATGTTGATGTAGTCACGTGCAACGAGCAAGTTGCTTTCCCGGAACAAGATAAAAGATGGTCGCTCTGCTTCCTGCGCAGCAAGGATCGTACTAAAATCCGAGTCTGCCGACACCACAATGCGGTCGTCCTCGAGCGCTCGAGCCAGAATTTCCTCGTCCGTGGCTGGCTGCATCCCGTAAGCTCGGACGTGCACTGCATCATGTCCTACCGCCAAGAGCAGATTGGCCAGACGTGGCGGCAAGGCATTGTCGATCAGAAATCTCAAGCGGACTGCGGAAGTGGCAGCTCCCGCTCCATTGCACTAGCAGCAGCGAACCGCAGACACTCCCGAATATCTTCCTTTTCGAGATCCGGATACTCGGCAAGTATTTCGTGTTCCGCCAAGCCGCCCGCCAGTAATCGTAGTACCGTGGCGACGGGAATCCGCAGATGCCGCACGCACGGCACGCCGCCCATTTGTGCCGGATCAACTGAAATTCGCTCGAAATTCTTCATGCGTACCTCTTTATTGTCGCAACTGTCTGACGTGGTTGAAACCGGGCACCCTACCCGTCACTCCTCCCGCAGCGCCGTAATCGGCTCCAACCGCGCAGCGCGCGCAGCCGGTAACAACGTCGCAATCGCCGCTGTAATCGCCAGCAGCGTTCCCGCCAAAATCAAACTAACCGGGTCCCGCGCCTTCAACTCAAACAGCAGCGACTCGGCATACCGCGATAAAAGCAGCGACGCAGCCACGCCCAGCAACAAGCCCGCCGCCACCATCATCGCCGCGTCTCTCGCGATCAGCCGGTAGACGTTGCTCCGGCTGGCCCCCAGCGCAAAACGAACGCCAATTTCGTTTCGCCGCCGTGCCACGATATACGACATCACCCCATACAAACCTAACGTTGAAAGACAACCCGCCAATATGCCGAAAGCGACCGAAAGGTTGGCCATCAAACGCTCCCGCAAAAGGGACTGCCGGATCTGCACGTCCAGCACGCGAAAATCCACCAGCAGATTCGAATTGAGCTGCATCGTCTCGCGTTGAATCGCGGTTTCGAGCGAGTTCAGTGATTCGCGCCCCCGGATCACAAAGCCGGCCCCGGTTCCCGGCTGCCCATCCTGGTCTACCGGAAAAAACGCAATGCTCAGCTCCGTGTCTCTCAGGCCGTTATATCTGGTATCTCCCACCAGCCCGACGATTTCATAGACGCTGTCTGCTTTGCCCGCCAGCTCCTCTACCCGGAAACTTTTTCCCACCGGATTCTTTCCCGCAAAGAACTTCTTCGCGAACGCCTGGTTCACCAACGCGACCTTAGGAGCGCCCAAGTCGTCGTGATGCGTAAAGTCCCGTCCTGCCAGCAACGGCGTGCCCATGGTTGCGAAATAGCGCGGGCCCACTCGATTGAACCAGGATTCCTTGCCTCCCGTGCGTGCCGGGTCATCACCGGCGTGCACGTTTCCGTTCCACCCGTACCCGCTGAACGGCGCGAATCCAACCGGCGCGGCCGAAGTCACGCCCCCCAACGAATCGATGCGCTCTTCCAGCTCGCGGAACAACACTTTCCGTCTCTCCGGATTTTCCAAGCCCAGGCCGCTCGCCGTGACACTCGCCACCAGCACATGGTGCGAATCAAATCCCAGATTCGTCGCCAGCAAGTTCTGCAAGCTTCTGCTGAATAGCAGCGCCGCCACCAGAAGCACCAGCGAAAGCGCGACTTGTGTAACCACCAACGTGCGGCGAAGGCCGTTCCGCTCACGCGTCGCGGTGGATGTGCGAGCACCGTGCACGGCTGCTCCAGGCGCGCCGCCGCTGGCTCGAATCGCCGGAGCCAGCCCGAAGAGAATACACGTTACAATCGCCAGCCCGGCCAGAAATCCAAACACATGCCAATTCAAGTCCGTGGGTACGGCGATCGGGTTGCCGGTCGTGTTCAGAAATGCCACCAGAGTCCGGCTCAATACCTGCGCGAGGCACATGCCGAACACCGCTCCCGCTGCCGCCAACAGCAAGCTCTCGGTAAGGAATTGCATCAGCAGGCGCGGCCGTGAAGCTCCCACCGCTTGCCGCACCGCAATCTCGCGCTCGCGGGCGCTAGCTCGCGCCAGCAGAAGATTCGCCAGGTTCGCGCACGCAATCAGCAGCACCGAACCCGTAATCGCCATCAGAATCCAAAGCGGATTCGCAAATTGTCTTCGCAGCGCGGAAACGCCCGCGCTCGCCGAAACTGCTTTAAATTTATTCTTAAGGTACGATTTCACGAAGTCGGGCCGATATTCCGCTGGCACTGTTTCCCGAAAAATCGCGGCAGATAGATTGCCCACGTGCCGCGAAGCGCGTTCCACGCTCCATCCCGGCTTCAGCCGCGCAATCGGAGTCAGCCAGTACGCCATTCTGTCGAACACGCGGCCCTTGCCGTCTTTGGCAAACACGTTATCGGCGCATAGCGGCAGCGCCACATCAAAGCGCTGTCCCGGCTCGACGCCGAAAAACGAGGCAGGCGTAATACCGCCAATCGGGAAACGATGACCGTTCAGACTAATGGTCTTGCCAATCGCGTTGAGGTTGCCGCCGAACTCGCGTTGCCAGAAACCGTAGCTCAATACCACCGGCGCAGAGGAGCACGCGACCTTGTCGTCCTCCGCCGCAAAGCCTCTTCCCACAAGCGGCGCCACACCCAGCACATTCAGAAAATTGGAACTGACCAACAAGCCTTCGGCATAACGCGATCGTCCCGCCGCGCTCAGGTTGAACCGCGTTGGCCAGAAGGTGAGCATCTCCGAGAACGCCTGTTGCTGTTTCCCGAGTTCTTCCATTTGCGCATGCGTGAACGCTTCTTCTCGCGATGAATACGAGCCGGCCGTAAAGAAATTGTTTCCATCGCGTACGATGGTTGCCAACTGCCACGCATCCTTCACCGGCAACCCGCGCAGACGGATCGTGTCGAGCAACTGGAAAATCGCCGTATTTGCGCCGATGCCCAGCGCGAGCGAAAGCACGGCTACCGCGGCAAATCCGGGATTCAGTTTCAACTGCCGCAGCCCATACGAGAGATCGGCGCGCCCTGCGTCCAACCATCCGGCAACATTCATATCGCGTGTCCTTTCTTTTTGAATGGAGTAATTACCCAGCCGCCGCCGCGCCTGCCGCCACGCTTCCTGCTCAGGCACTCCCTCGGCCACCAACCGGTCCACAGTCTCGGCTAGGTGAAACGTGAATTCGCTATCGAGCTCTTCACTCAGCCGTTCCGCCCGAAATACATTCCGCAAACGCGCGTGCCAGGGCATCGATCGCCTTCTCTCCGATCACGAATAGCGGAGCACGCGCGCGACCCCGCGCGTCAACCGCGCCCAACTCTCCCGCTCATCGGCCAACTGTTTCGTTCCCCGCGCCGTAATGGCATAGAATTTCGCTTTGCGCCCTTTCTCCGTGAGTTCCCACTTCGAGGAAATCCATCCATCCTGCTCCATGCGATGCAACGCCGGATACAACGAGCCCTCTTCCACCTGAACCAATTCGTCGGAAACAGAATGAATGTGAGCGCACAGGCCATAGCCATGCAGCGGCCCGCACGCATCCAAGGTGCGCAGCAGCAGCAGCGTCAAGGTGCCCTGCAGCTTATCGTTCTGGCTCTTTGGCATACCTAGCTAGGTATAGCAAAATTCGATTGAGTATCCCTAAAGCGTTGAGCTTCGAAAGAACGGAACTCAGACCGCGACGCTGAGTCAGAGCGCCGATTCAGTCTGCGCCGCTAACATCCCACAAGAGCCACCGCCGCTTCTACGCGAACTGGCGCAGGAAGGTCGTCGGTAGACGCTGCAAGAGCCGAAACTCCAGCCACAGTGAGCAGAATTTCCTGTACAATAGTCCCACCGCAGCTCCCAATGATGAGCATCCCAAAGAACCACGCCCATGTAGGCGAGCACCATCACCACCCCCCGCGTTTGACGCGCCGCACGCTGTTTTCGACCCTGATCCCTGGCGCGATTCTCGCCTCCAACGCATTCCCGCGCGATACCCGCAGCATGGCCGAAACGTTCCGCAAAATGTCGGCCGATTTCGAGCGAAAAGGTCTCGCCGAACCCTTCAAAGGCATCACCGCGAACGGAACCGTCGAGTCCGGCCTCTTCGGCATTCATTCCACCGGTGTTTCAACCGCTTCCGTCCGCACCGCTGCAGAGCGCTTCCTCGCAAGCCTCAGCCAGCAGCAGCGCGACCGGACCATGTTCGCGGTCGACGATCCGGAATGGCGGAAGTGGATGAATCAGCACTTCTATGTGCGCCAGGGCGTCAGTTTCCGCGAGATGAACGGCGGGCAGCGTGATGCCGCCTTTGGTCTGCTGGAGGCCTCCCTGAGCGCCCGCGGTCTGAAGCTGACCCGCGACATCATGCGGCTCAACGAAACCCTCGCGGAACTGACCGACGATCACCAGTTTCTCGGCGAATGGCTCTACTTCATCACCGTAATGGGCGAGCCTTCCACAACCGAGCCGTGGGGGTTCCAACTCGACGGGCACCACGCCATCGTCAACTATTTTGTGTTGGGAGACCAGGTGGTGATGACGCCCTTCTTCGTCGGCTCGGAGCCGGTCACCGCCACCGCCGGCAAGTATAAGGGCATCTCGGTTCTTCAGGACGAGCAGAACCGCGGTCTCGACATGTTGCTCGCGTTAGACAAAGATAGGCGCGCGAAGGCCATCCTCAATCCCAACAAGACGAAGAACTACAATCTGACGGAAGCATTCAAGGACAATGTGGTGATCGACTACGCCGGCGCGCACGCAACGGAGTTTTCTTCGCCGCAGCGCAGACAACTTCTGGATCTCGTTGACCTGTACGTCAGCAACATGGATGATGGCCACGCCCGCGTCAAGATGGATGAGGTGAAGCGGCAGATTGACCGCACCTGTTTCGCCTGGATCGGCGGCTCGGATTCCGCGAGCGTGTATTACTACCGCATCCACAGCCCGGTGATCCTGATCGAATTCGACCACCAGCGTCCCGCGAACCTTGCGCGTTTCGCCAAAGACCCCAGCCTGCCAACGCACCAGCACATCCACTGCGTCGTACGGACTCCAAACGGCAATGACTATGGAAAAGACTTACTTCGCCAGCACTACCAGTCGCACACACACGCCTAGCCGCAATAACGGTCCGCGATCCATTTCAAGTCTCGGCGACTGCGGCGGTGGCTGGCGTTTAATTTGAATTATTTTGCGTCTTCCAGAGTAATTCGCACATTTCCTCGGGGAAGAATCTCTCCTGTGTCCTCACGGTAATCGGCTAGCACATGATGCGGACGGCCACCAATTCGCTCCGCAAGGCTACGCGGTCACGCGCCGTAATCGGACGGAGGGCGCCTATTGGAAGGCGCTCACCTTGAGCTGAGAACAAAGCAGTTGCCATCAAGATCTTTAAACTTGGCAGCCGTACCCCAATTCGCTTTCTGCGGCTCCATAACGAATTCCACGCCCTTGCTCTTGAGATCGCGCGCCGTCGCTTCAACATCGTCCGACCAGAAAGTCACGTTCATCTGCCCGCCAGGCTGCAATCCGTTATCGAACCGGAACAGCACGATGCGCGTGTCGCCGCCTGCGATACCAAGTTCCACCCAACGCTGTTTGCCGTCAAACGGCTGGTCGGTCAACAGTCGAAACCCAAGCTTTTCGGTATAGAAGGCGATGGCGCGATCCTGGTCGGTTACCGGAATACTGGCGAATTTCACGCCGCGAATCATTTCGATTACCTCCAGCAGCCATTCTCACTCCGTCGGGTATTCGCAATCAAGCTGCTATGGTGCTAAATACTATAGTAGTATGCACCATATCCCGATTGACGAATACGTTCTCGACGTCTTGCTGCCGGACCTTGTGGGACATGACCATTCGCCCGGCGCGTTCTTGGTCTACGTGGTCTTCTGGACCGCCCTGTATCGCCTCGAGCAGCGCCGCATCGCCATGAGCTTACAGCAAGTTTCGGATCGCACCGGTTTGTCGAAGTCCGGCGTACAAGCGGCGATCCGGCTGTTGAAGCATCGTGAGTTGATCAAAATAACGAAAGACGCTCCAACATCCATTCCTGAGTATGAACTCGTACGCCACTGGTTACGGCGGCGAACCAGAGCCGTGAAGGAGCCCAATTCGAAATAACGCCCAGGAAAACGGCCACATACCGCGCAAGAACAACGCCTGATTCGGGGCTATTCTTTAGGAACGACAGTTATGGACATTAAAAGAGTTGGATCACAAGCTTCTAACAAAGGACCAGCAGACTGGTTCACTGGTGCGGTACGGATCGACCCGCTTTTCCAGGCGCCTGACCCGGCGATGGTTCAAGGCGCGAGTGTCACGTTCGAGCCTGGCGCGCGTACTGCCTGGCACACTCACCCGCTAGGCCAAACGCTGATCGTTACAGCCGGCTGTGGCTCGTGTCAGCGCGACGGCGGACCGATCGAGGAGATCCGGCCCGGTGATGTGGTCTGGTTCGCCCCTCGCGAGAAGCATTGGCACGGAGCCACCCCGGCCACGGCTATGACACACATCGCAATTCAGGAGAAGCTCGATGGAAGAGTTGTCGATTGGATGGAACACGTCACCGAAGAGCAATATCGGAAATTGTGAAGCCGTGATAGCCAAACATCTTCGTCTCTTTTCAGTGCTCGGGTTCGGGACGGCGGTTGTTCTTGTGCACAAACCGAGCACGTCACTCCGTTCACCGGGACCTGGAAGCTGAACGTGTCCACTTTCAATCCCGGCCCTCCCTTAAAGAGCTTCACCATAACCTTCGCGCGCGATGGCGTCCGTCACCTCGATTTGATCGGCTCAGATGGTCAACCCGTCAAAGTTCCTTGCCATGGTCGAACGGGAAGCAGTTCATGTCGCCGTAGCTGGCGTGGATAGCTTCCACCGCGCTCGGATACGCGCTCAAACCTGTACAGGTCCTCGAACACCGTTTGGGAATCCAGTACGTGCCGTATCGAAGTGTTCCTCAGCTAACCTTAAAGAAGGAGTATAAGACTTGACCGCTCCCCAACTGCCGATCTCGAGCATCGTTCCCGTTGTGGCGCACGCCGTGGCTGTCTGCGGTGACGAACATAAAGCGTCACATTGGCTTTCGACGCCCTGGCGCTTTTGGAGAACCGTGCTCCCTCAGAACTACTGAATTCCACTGAGGGTATTCAGCGCATTGAGGAAATCCTTACGAGGATCGAACACAACATTTTTTCCTGATGGCCATTACCATCTATCGGGTTTGCCGCCGGATTTACGCGCCGAAGCCGTTTCGATTTGACGAACGGTTATTTGAACCTGAGTAGGACCGGGCAAAGAACCATTCCGAGCAGGTCATCCTATACGCCTAAAAGCCCATTCCGTCATCCGGTAGTCTAATCGCGCGTGACTCTGACATTCTGCTGCTTGATTGTGCGGGTCGAGTTATTGTCTCGAGAGACGCGCTAGCGACCAGCCTACAAACCCCGGGGCCACCGAACGTGAAGAGTCGCCAAGCAAACTACGTGGTTCGCTCGGCCGGTTGTTGAGGAGTTTCTTCGGAGACTTTTCTTAGTTCTGGGCCATAAAGGGCGTTCGAGGAGATTACTCCCAACATGTCGGCCAGGATCCATTGAAGGGCACCGCAGACATTTACGGAACTAGGCGCGTTTCACAGGACTAGAACCGTCTTCAGGGGGCGACGACCTGTCTCCGTCGCTGCTCACTTGCCTTGATGGCTTCGTTCATGTCACCGGCTGGCCGAATCTCGAAAATGTTGCCATACGTCAGCGCCGGATGCTGGCCGATG
>DASYAX010000078.1:0-36511 GCA_036501045.1 Bryobacteraceae bacterium | reverse complement strand
GAACCCGATGAAATGGGCATCGGCCCGGTCTTTGCCGTGCCGAAACTGCTGCGCCGGCACCAATTATCGATCGCGGATATCGATCTGTGGGAGTTGAATGAGGCGTTCGCGGTGCAGGTGATTTATTGCCGCGACCGGCTCGGCATTCCGATGGAGAAGCTGAATGTGAACGGCGGATCAATATCGATCGGGCATCCGTTCGGCATGACCGGATCGCGCATGACCGGGACCTTAGGGAACGAAATGGCGCGCAGGCCGAAAGCGCGCTACGGCGTGGTTACGATGTGCGTAGGCGGCGGACAAGGCGCAGCGGGTTTGTTTGAGGCGGTGCACTGAGCGAGGCTTTGGAGCCAAGGCCGAAATTCATGACTCTCAGATCGATACAAGGCGCCCGAATTCGATGATTGGAGCGTTGGTCGTTGGACAGCTTTATTCAAACGAAGAGATCTTTAGGTCTGTCGGAGTGTCAAATGCGGGCGGTATCCGGCTTTCTCTGCGGGGCAAAGAAGTTTTGAGAGCCGTAATCATGACTTCTGTGCAAGGTTTTCACGGCGCTGGTGAAAATCCGTACCACGACAGGCTGGAGAGCGGTACCTTGACCTATACTGCTGCTGGAAAACTTGGCCAACAGACGCTTGCCGGTGCGAACAACCGGTTAATCGAGCAAAAGAGACTCAACTTTCCGATACACGGCTTCGTTTTAGTTGCGAGTAGAAGGGACAAGTCTATTGGACCGAAGCGCTGGAAGTATCTGGGGCTGCTCGAATACATTCGGCACTATCCGGACACACAGCTCGACTCAGATGGTAAGGTTCGCAAGGTCTGGCTTTTCGAATTCAAGGTTCATCAGGAACAGCAGATCTTACCCCTTGCGAGCGACATGGTCGTATCGAGGCAGATACTTTTAGCATCGAGACTTCGGGTTGTCGATAGTTCTGACGATGACGAAATCGTAGGCGAGAGCGATTAGCAGCAAACTGAAAATGTGGAACGTATCGAGCACGTTCGTGGGAGATTGCTGGCAATGGATCCGAAGAATTTCGAAGTTTTTGTCAAGGATTTGCTTCTACATTGCGGCTTTTCGGACGTCTGTGTTACAAAATTTAGCGCCGATGGCGGCGTTGACGTTAATGCCAGAGCCAGTAGCCGGATCTGGATCTTCGAAAATGCGTTAGTCCAGGTACAGGCAAAGCGTTGGCTGCACTCGGTCGGCCGAAAGGAAGTCGCCGAATTGCGCGGAAGCCTGCGCCCGTTCGCTAGGGGCGCTGTTATCACGACTGGTCATTTTTCGAAAGCTGCGATCAGTGAGGCCAGCGAAGAGGGCAAAAACCCGATTGCGCTAGTCGACGGGTTTAGGCTGTCGAAGATTGTACTTGAAGAACAATTTCTCTCAGCGATATGACATGCGAGGTATGCTGCCTCAAATTTGTATCCAATGAATAGGAGGCAATCATGAAGAGCGATGAATGGTTCCGAACCCGCGCAAAGGATCTATATCACGAAGAGGGCCAGATCGAAGTAGACGGCAACGCACGGGTCTCCATCGGGGATGATGAGGGAGCTTATGTGGAGGCGTGGGTTTGGGTCCCACTGGAGGAAGAACAAAGCGACTCATAACGTTCAGCTCCGGTCCGGAGCCAACGCCTTGCGGTAGGCTAGAGAAAAATCTTGTTTTTAACAGGCTAGAAACTAATCGCCACGTGCGGTGATCGGAGACTGGGGAAAATGTTCTTCTTCGAGGCCGTAGCGTGACCGGCCGCGGCGGTCGCGATTGCCGCCCGGCCACTCGAGGCGCAAATCCTGGCTCACTTCATCGAGCATTTCGAGCGTGGCCGTTTTTTGCTCCATCGCGAAGGCGGTGACCAGCAGGTTGTCGCAGATCAGATTGATTACGCGAGGGATGCCGCGGGAGCGCTTGTAGACTTCTTCCAAAATCTCCGGCGAGAATATCTTTTGATCGGGCATGCCGGCGCGCGCCAGACGAGTTTCGATATAGGCCGTGGCTTCATCGGGCTCAAGCGCGTTCAAGGCGCAGCGGAGCACGATGCGTTGTTTCAATTGCCGCAAATTCGGAGCATCCAGCTTGCGATCTAATTCGGGTTGCCCCGACAAAATAATCTGCAACAGCTTTCCCTGGCGGTTTTCCAGATTTCCCAGCAGGCGAATCTCTTCGAGCACGTCCCATTCGAGATTGTGGGCCTCGTCCACCAACAGCACTACGGTCCTTCCCTTTTCGGCCTGCTGCAGAAGCAGTGAGTTCAAGGCAAAAAGAACATCCGTTTTCGATTTGCGGTCGCAATCCAAATCGAAATCGTAGGCCATCATCTCGAAAAACTGGTCGGGAGTCAGCCGCGAATTGAAGATGAACGCAAACTCGGTGCGGATAGTGTCCAAATAATCGCGCAGGCACTCGAGCATGGTAGTTTTACCGGTACCTACTTCGCCAGTGAGAACGATGAACCCCTTCCTACTTCGAACGCCGTAGATCAGGTTGGCTAGGGCCTCTTCGTGCTGAGGGCTACGATAGAGAAACTCCGGGTCCGGGCTGATGTTAAACGGGTTTTCCGCAAATCCGAAGTAGGGATTGTAGATCGCACTCTGCATGGTTCGTCTTAGCTGCTTGCTTTGGAATCAGGAAGTGGGACCATCCCACCTCCTATCATACTCATAACTATCGACATTTTCACTATTCGAGATTACGAATAGTTTGCTAGTGGCGAGGCGTTAGAAGCAGCGAATCATTTTTCGAGGTGTATTTTCACCCAACCCGGTAGCGCTGCGGGCTTGCCACCGGCGAAGACGACGCGCCTGGTTTTGGGAAAGGGAACATTATCGCGAATGGCCGAGCTGATGGAAGGGACTGTGCGAAGAATCTTTCGATAGGAATCGAGAGCGGTGTCCGGAAACGCCGCTTTGCTCGAAAATCCCGCGCCCCAGCCTAAACAAAGCAAACAGCCGGACGATGTTTCACGTAGGGCAGTGAGCTCCGTTTTGAGACCTTCGACGGTCTGGCGCAATTCCGGCAGATCCGTTGCGCTGGCAAAATTGGAGTGCAGGTCGAGTTGCGCCGCGGCGTATTGGTTGGCGGCTGCGGTGATGCCTGGCACATCCGGGGCGGAGCGCCATCCGAGGGCGCGCGACAACTCCGGGTTTTCGAGGAACGTCCGTTCCTCCCAGCGGCCCTCGAACTCGGTCCCCGGCAGTGCCATCTCGGCGAATACGGGAGTGGCGTCCGAGACCCGCTGGGGAGGGACGCTTCCCCGGCCTGCCACTTTCCAGACGAGCTGGGGCTTGCCCGCTTGACGCGTGTCGAGCGAGGCGGTCCGTGTCAGAAAAATCTTAAACGCCGAAGTTGGGACGGGCTCGCTATCGGCCATCGACAACACGCGCATCTGCGACATCTGGGAATTTGCTTCGGCGCTTTCGGCCAAACGGCGCGGCGCGCGATCGCCCTCAAGCGATGCGGCCAAGCGGTCAATCGTGCCGGCCTGCCAGCGGGAAAAAGCCAACCCGGTGCGTAGAGCGCCCTTTAGGGCGGAAGCAGGCAGGTAAGCGCCCCGATAGCTAGCGGCGAAGGTCGGAATGAATAGTGAATCCGGCGGCGCGGTATTCCAGGTCGCGGTCAAACCCGGGTCTTCAAACGGGACCCGGCGCTGCGAGAAGTTTTGCGCGAAACCGCCCCAGGAAGCAAAGTCGAGCTTGGTTGCCTTGCGGAGCTGCGTCAGGTAACCCTCGAGCCGGGGCCCGCGCGCGAGCAACTTGAAAATGCGCGTTTGATCGAGCACGTTTACCTGGTCTTTCCAGACCATGTAGTCGATTGGCGAGAGCTCACGGCCATCGCTGACCAGCAACGGCGTGAGCGTGGTGACTTTATATCTCATAGCTCGCTACCTCAGGGCCAGGCTCCTCGCTGGCCTGCGTTTCGATTGCTTTTTCCACCGCCGGTTCTTCAAAGGGCGTTGGCTCCTCGATAGGAATCCGGGGCGGCGGCAGCCGTAAAGCCAACGCTAATCCAGAACGATAAACGGCATGCGCAAAGCCATCGGGCGCGACATCCAGCGCCCGCCCCAAGGGCTCAGCCGCAGCCACTAACACGCCGCCTTCCGCGATCATACGTGCTGTTTTTTTCAGCACGCCGGAAGCGGAGGCGCTATCGACCCGTCCGGAGCGGACGGTAAGCCGGTAGTCGCCTTCACTCCAATCCACCTGGTCGGCGGGTGACGGCGAATAAAGAGACAGCATCCAGTAAGACGAAGGCACTCCGCTACCACCGTTTTGGGACATCCGGCCTACCTTGGGCAGCAGCAGTCCAGGCCAAGCGCCTTGCTGAAATTCCGGCGTTTCGGTCTGTCCCCAACCTTTCGAGCGGCCACCGCCGAAACCGGAATCGGCGAGGAGGCGCAAGGCGGCGCGTAGTCTTTCTCCCCAAGCGGATTCGGCGGCGGAATCCTGAAGCCGGGCCACGGTCCAAAGCCCCGAGCCCGGTTCGAACTCGACGCAGGCCTGCGAATTCACGTCGTGGCTGGTGCGCGTCACGCGGTCGACGGAGGCTCCGCTTCGCATCGTTACTCGCAAGGGGCTGGAATTGGGCCGGTCACGCCGCAACAGACAGCCGCTCTCCGGATCGGGCAGCCATTGGTCCGCGAGGATCGGCTGACCTGTCAAGAGCGAATCGATCAAGCTGAGCGGAACAAAGCGGGCCGCGCTCCAACGGATTTTGGTCAGAAACACCGGACTCGGTGTGTTGACCAGGTTGGAGGGGGGCGGCCATAACGTGGAAGGCGGCATGGCGAACAACGTGTCGCCCTGAAACGGAAAAAGAGAGCTGAATGCCACGGCGGGAACAGTCGCGCGCGCAGTAGCGTCCAGCCACTCGTCCATAAAGCCGAGCTGGCCCATGGCGAGGGTCACGGCGGAGTACAGGCGGTCGCTGCGGTAGAGCGAGTCGATACGGTCGTGCCCGCCGTCTCCTGGGCCATAACGCCACGGGCCCAGCGGACGAAGGCGAATCAGAAGCGCCGGCTGCATTTTCAAACTAGCTTGGCGGCGAAATCGTCAGCGCCGGCGAGCTGCTGCAGCGCGGCCAGGTCGGCACCCGACAAGAGGCTATTTTCGGCCTCGCCTTTGGCGTAGTAATCCTTGCCGCGCCAAAGAAGCTGCAGACCGTTAAAGGAGACACGCCCACTTCCGCGGCTACCGCCGCCGCCAAGCGCGTCGTCTTCGAGCAGGCGGAGGCCTTCGGCCACGCGCGCCAGTAGCGGCTTATCCGGATCGCAGAGTACGTCCAACACCATGCGGAAGCGAAACCGAGCGCCGGCCGGAACCCGTTCTAGCGTTCGCGGATTGGCTTGTGATGTGATGCGGTCCACCGCGTTCTCGCTCTTGACTTCCGTCAACTCGTCATCCAGGTTCTCGCGCATTTGCGGCGTGATGCTATCCACCACCAACGGCGCATCGTAGACGGTCAGGCGCGCCGGAGTGGCCGCCGGCGCTTCGATGGCCTCGCCGCTCACTCGCTCCACTCGTCCCGGGTTGCGCCCGAAGAGAACGCAGATATCGTCATCCGGCCGGTCGCTTTGGTGGATGCGAACTTCCTGTCCACGGCGTTTGGACAAATAGACCAGCTCGGTTGTTACCGCCAGCCCCAAGGTTTGTTCCAAAAGCGAGCGCAAACGCCCACGCAGCGAGCTTCCGGGAATATACGGAATGCCGAAGGCGTCTTTGACCACCGGATTATCGGCGCCGCCGATTTCGAGCGAGCCCTTGCCCGCGCCGATGTGCAGGCCGGTATGGCACTGAATCTCGCCTTCTAAAATCAACTTGCCCAGAAAGGTCAGTGCGGTGTCCGCAGTGTGAGAACTCATGGATGAAATTTCCTACTCGTTATAAGCAATGATGGCCTCGAACAGATCGCGGAAACGTTCATAGCCGCGCGTATCGTTCTTGCGTGTGACTTGCAGCAGCAAGCGCTCCAAGGCATCGAGACTCCGCAGTGAATGGCGGGCGATGGTGTAGGCCAGCCGGGCGCGCACCATTACGAACTCGTGCTGGCGCTCACTTTCGGGGGCGCGCGTGGCCCGCCGCACGGCGTTGTAGAGGCGGCGCAACTGGCTTTTGGTTCCGGAATCCATGTCGCGCATGCGGCTTACGACGACATGTGCCTGATTGTCGAGATAAAGCGGATCGGCGATGAGCTTCTCCAATTCCATCTCCGGCGGACCCTCGCCGCGCCGGTCGCCGGGACCACGTCCGCCGGGGCCTCCACCCGGGCCACCGCGTGAATCGCGCCCACGCTCGCCGCCGCGTCCCTCGCCGCGGGGCGGACCTCCACCCCGGCCTTCGCGCGATGGGCGGTTCTCGCCGCCGCGGCGCTCGTCTTTCTTCTCTTCTACTTCCGCCATTGCTTAATCCTTTCGAGGAGACCTTCCGTCTCCGTCAAGCCGGGTCGCCCGCAGCCAGCCGGGCCCATTCCAGCCCGACGCGCGCGGACGGCCGGAGTTTGAAACCAGCCGCCTTCTTTCCAACCAGATTGGTGATGGCCGTATTGCGCATAGCATTGGCCTCTCTGCCGCGCGCTTGCGGAATCACTGTCGAAAGCCGCCGATAGGTGCGCCACGGCTTATCGATGCGCACAGCCGCCTTGCCGCGCCGCGCGGCGCGCGCCGAAAATGCTTCGCGATACACTGCCGCCAGATCGTGAATGGTTTCGGCCGGATATCCGAAATTGCGAAGCCGCAGCAAGCTGCTTTTCAATTCTTCCGCGTCGTTCACGCGCTTCCATTCGAGGGTGCGGCCGAAGAGATGGAAGCCGCCGGCTTCGACCGATTTTGCGGCTCGCAACTGGACGCCGGCTTCCTGAAAGACGGCGGACGCGGGCGTCGCCGGATCGCCGGCAATGGCTAAGGCCATGCTGAGGGTCCGGCCATCCAGGCCGGGAAACGACTGCAAACTCTGCTCGATAAATTTTTCGAAGAGCCGCTCGAGCTCGCGCGCGAGGAGCACCAGCGCATCCCAAGCGCCAATGACCGCGAAATCGTCGCCGCCGCGGTACAGAATGCTCGTCTTGCGCCAAAAATCGGGTAGCGTGCACAAAACCGCCAGCTCACCCGCGAAAAATTCCTTGAACAACACCGACAGGTGAATGTGCTCTTCAATCGAATTGAGGCTGCGCAACTGCGGATCGAAATGGTCCACATCGCCGCGTAGAATGCCCCACTTGGCAGCGCCTTCGGCCCGGCGGCCGAGTTCCGGGAGCGAGCAGGGCCGGGTGCCGGCTTCATTCATAGCGAAGCGGCGCGGAAACAGAATGCCATCATCATCCAGGCCGGATTGTTCCTTCAGAGCCCAGGAATATTGGCCGCCATTCCACAGCAAGTGCCCGGGACGATCGCTCGACCAGCCCACGCGCGAAGCGGTCGCGAGATGTTCGCCGAAGGCCGCGAAATCGAAATCTTCGCGCGCATCCGCCGCCGCTTCAAACGGCGTGAATTCGCTCAAGGCGTCCGCGCTATGCGCCAGCGGAGTCGAAGTTCTCGTGGCGATGGCGTCGTCGAGCCGCGCGCGGGCGATCGGCCAAGCGCCCAAATTCTCGGTACTCGCCCACATCAACTGCAGGGTGTTGCCGGAAAGCTGCGCAATGGCTTCGCCTGCGCGGCGTAAGAAATCGTTGGCGCGCCCGATGTCTTCTTCAGCCAGCACCAGTAGAAACTGCTCGGCGCTGCTCGAGCCGAGTAGCATGCGCGAGAGCTTCAATTCCTCAAGCAGCGCTCTGGGTAAGACTTCGCAAGCGAGTGTGAGCCATGCGCAACGTCCGGCAAGCCCGGCAGCGCCGTCCTGGGGCTCGGGGAATTGAGCGGCCAGGAATTCCTCAGCGCCGAAGATTTGAGCTTGCAAAAAAACTTGCAGCGACATGGCAAAAGGTCATAGCGACCCGCAAAACTGCGGGTTTAGCGTGTTCCGAAGAACGCTAACAGGCTAACACAGGGGTACGCGCCGAGGGCCGCGCGCGGGGCTGACGGAGGCTAGAAGCCGCGCTGCGGCCGATATCCGGGACGGGCGCGAACTTTGAATTTCCGCATCGCATCCGGCGTAAGCTCTACGCGGATTTTGCGGAAACCCTCGTTCGGATTGGGCTGCGGATAGTAAGTGAGCGTGTAACTGTTGCCGAGATCCTCGCGGATCGATTCAAATGCCTCGACCTGCTTTTGCCACGTTTTGGCGAAGTAGCTTTTGCCACCCGTATTGGTCGAAATGCGTTTGAAAATCGAGCTGGAAATCGGGTCTTTGGTGATCTCGTTAGTCGAAATGACGTAGATCGGAATGCCTTCGTCCTCGGCCACCGCGCGCACATCGTCGGGCGCCACCATGCTGGCATTGTCAGGGCCGTTCGAGAACACGATTACCACCTTGCGGCCCGGCACTTTTGCCGCATCGCGAAGAGTAAGCAGCAGGCAATTGTAGAGCGCCGAATCGTCGCCCGCCACGGCTTTGCGCAAGCCGCTGATGGCGAGCCCGCGGTCGCGGTTCAATTGCACAGCGCGGTTTAGGTTGCGGCTATAGGTATAGACCGCGACCGAATCGGCGCGATCCAATCCACGAATGAAATCGGCGATGGCGTCGGAGGCGTACACGAAGCCGCGATACATGTAATTGCTCGTATCGAAAAGAACGAAGACGTTGGTGCCGGCCGATTCCGATCGCAGATCCACCACGTCCGGATTCGGAATGCCGCCGGGTCCGGTGGCCGCGACATTCGCCGAGTGCAGCGGCCTGGTTTCGCCGTTCTCGAGCACTTGCAGCGGCGCGTGATCGCCTTCGGCGAAGGTGGCCACTTTTTGCGGAATTTCGTCCTCGAAGACCTTGAGGTCCTTCGGCTTGAGGCCGTTCACGTACTTACCTTTTTGGTCGGTGACTGTGAAGCCCAGCACCACCAGTTCCACCTTGACGTGGAAGGTGGATTGATCGGGCTCCTGGGCGTGCAGCCAGAGACCCGTAGTCATGAGACCGGCGGTGATACCGGCTATAGATATAGCTGCAGAAAGGCGCGGAAGTTTGCTCACAGCTTGCTCCTAATTCCCCGTCTCGTTCAAGGCCGCACTCTGGGCCCCATGCTGCCGCACGCTTGCACCTAATGCATCGAGCGAACGGAGCAGCGCCGGCCAATCTTCGAGGTGCGTCGCGAAAATGTTTTCAATCGCCGCGCGATTCCATTCCGGCACGTAAGCATCAAGCTGCGAGACCGGCACACCTGCCTCGTCGGCCAGTGCGGCGTAGTAAAGATTGTTCGATTCCCAGCTTTCGGCGAGAATGCGGCTGGAATATCCCATGAGCGCTGGGAAGGTGCGCAAATAGAGCAATCCCGGCCGGTAGGAATGGGTCAGCGTCGGCTTAGGCGTGCCGAAGGTTCGAGCAATGGCTTCAGGCGATAGCGCCGGATCGTTGCGTGAGGCGAGCGCGGCGAGTTCCACGGAGCTCACGTCGGGGGCGGCATCCTTGAGGGCGGGGTCCGACGCAATGGCATAGAGTACCGAAGACGGCACCTCCGCCACCACTTCATGAAAATCGCTGGCGTGGAGCGTATCGTCGATCCATTCGACGCGCGCGGGCGCCAGATAACGCCGCAGCGATTCCAGTACGCGCGGCTCAACCGCCGGGTCTAAGGCAGCGGACGCCATCAATGCGCGGCCGCGATCCAGGTGAAGCGATACCCAGCGAATCTGGTCAGCCGTAACATCGCGCCAACGGTTTACCGTGATACCGACGATCATCTGGGGCACCAGGTCGGCCCAAATTAAGGCTTGCTCGCGCTTGGGAGTGAGGAAATTCTGCTCCGCCTCGGCGATGGCGTAGGGCAGCGAAATCAGAGAGCCCGTCAAACGGCCCCCGGCGCTTTCCGGCCAGCCGCTGCCGCCCACCTCGGTTTGCCGCCATTCGACGGGCGTTCCTTCCGGCCCGATGAAGTCATGGCTGCGCACAAGCAGCGGATTAGCGAACAGCAGTTGCGCGCCCGGCGGGGCGTAATAGCTATAGAGCATTCCAACCAGCGAATCGCGCAGCAGTGGCGCCAGCGCAGTTTTCGGATCCTTCTTCCCGGCCCCCTTCAGCAAGCTGTCAACGTTCAGTTTGCGTTCCTGGTCAACGTGCCGCTCGCTCCAATAACCCACCGCCAGCGAGTTCTTCTCTTCCGCCGAAAGCGAGCCGTGCAGCGGATCGGTTTCCTGCAGACGCTTCAGTTGGTCGGTAACGTTCTTGAGCGCCTTGGCATCGGCGGTTCCCTTCTCGATTTTGTCGGCGGCAATGAACAGGCCATCGAGCGAAACCAGGCGCTGCGCATCGAACACGCGCAGGAAGTATTCGGCGGGAGAGATCGGTACGCCGCCGCGCAACTTGCCCACCAGCAGCTCCACCATGCGATCCTGTTTCGTTCCCTCGGCCTTGGGCTCGGCGGTCGAGAGCAGCAGGTTTACGCCAGCGCGACCGGCATCGAACAGTTCGGCTTCATCTTTCACTTTGCCGAAAGGGTCAATCAATTTGACGAAACTCGCGTTGCGATCCGCCGGCGCGATCGAACCCTGGCGGCACAAAACGCGCCACAACTCGACCAACGCCTGCAGCGTGCCGATTTCATCCGAGCGCAGCAGCATATCGCGGATGCGCATGGTGCCGGTGGACAGGTCCAGATATTGCGAGATGGCTGCTTCACTCAAGTGGGGCGAATCGGCGAAGAGCGCATATTGCGCTCCGTAATAGCGGTAATCGCTCACCAGGCGGGATGCCAGTTCAGGCGAAATCGGTTTGGCGCGCCAGCGATCGATATCGTTCAAGGCCAAGAAAATCTTGAGAGGCTCATTTTCGACCGACTTCCGGCTCAGCCCGAAAAGGGCTTCCAACAAATCGTCGCTAGTACGCCAGTTCGCCGCCGCCCGCGTCAGCTTGCCATCGTATTTGCCATGCGGATGCTTGATGAATAAGGTGCGCCAGACTTCGAGATTGCCCGGCACGTGCGGCTGGCCGTTGGCATCGATGCGTAAGGAGTTGGTCAGCAGCATCAGCTCAGTACTGGCGCGGAAAACCGGGCGCGCCGGTCCCGGGCTGGTGATTTTGCCGCGCAGCGCGTCGTAAAAGCGCTTCAGGCGCTCGGGTTGCGTGAGATAGA
Organism: Bryobacteraceae bacterium; assembly: GCA_036501045.1. GTDB lineage: Bacteria > Acidobacteriota > Terriglobia > Bryobacterales > Bryobacteraceae > Bog-105. Next base: position 25,356 of record DASYAX010000078.1, on the reverse strand, counting down.
CGGCGGTTGCGCCATTCAAGCGGGAAAGCGCGTCGAAATAGCTGGCCATCCAGCCGTCGTCAGCGGCCATCAGCTTGGTGAAAAAGGCTCCCGGATTGTTCGGCGAGACGCCTACCAATCCGGCCCATACTCTGGCCGGCCCCGGCACCACCGCCGCGCCGTTGCGAATCTGAAACATCCCTCCGTAAAAATCCAACACATGCGAATAGATTTTCAACTTGGCCGGAGGCGCTTGTTTTCTTAGAGCCTCGGCGGTGGCGCGATCCAGATGGGAGAGGCCCAGATACAAGCGGCAAAGCGATGGATCGGACAGAAACGCGTCGATGAAATCCGACTGCGTGCTGCGATTCAGCGCCGTCAGCCAGTAATCCGCGGTGTAAAGCACCGGCACAGATGTCGGCGCGTAGCTCAATTCAAAACGATGGTTGGCTCGCAGATCCTGCTCGAGCTGCGTCAAAGGGAAACCGGAATCGACGGTCAGAAACGCGCGCGTCGGGTTTACTGTCTCGAGCACGATGTCGGCGCCGCACGATCCGCGCATCCGGTAGCCGATAATTTTCAGCAGCGCGCCGGTCTCTTCGCTGTCGCAGGTCGGGATCACGATTTTGTGATCCTTATTGGCCATCGCTTGCAGCTCGCGCGCTTGGCCGACATAGCGTGTCACCAGCCGCAGATACTCAGTGGGCTGCAGCGATTCGTTGCCTGCCGCTTCGTAGCCGTTGGTCACCACGTTGCGCGCCAAGGCGGGTAACAGATCTTCGGGCGCGAGATCGGGAGACAACGCAGCCATGCGGGCAAATGAGGAGATTGGCCCTGGAATCGTGACCGTCGAGTACGAGGCCGCCTCCGAATGAGACGGGGCGCTGAAATCGTTGCCGCCGGCATCGCGGTATCTCTTTAGATCGACCGCCAGATCGGCTTGCTTGCCGTTCATGTAATCGAGCAGCACCAATTCGCGAAGCGCCAGCCGTTTTCGCACGGGATCGCTTTCGGTTTCCGACCATTTCGCGTACGCCTCGCGACAGCCGGCGTCGCCATGACGGCACAGAAACTCCGCCAACTCTTGAGCTGCCGAGTTGTCGCCCGGAGTTTCCGCCTGGCGCACGAGCAGCGCGCGCGCTCCATCCAAATCTCCCGCCGATTCAAACCGCGAGACCTGGCCGCCCAGATCGGAACTGGAACTAGCTGGCGCCGGCCGAAGTGTTCCGGATAAGGCGAAGGTCAGGAAGACCGCGGACACACCGGTCCGGCAGGCGGCAGCGGCTCTCCAAGGGATGAAAGTCATCAGTGCACTTCCCCAAAAATGTAGGTCCTTTACTTTATCACTTAAAGACAGCCTAACGTAATCGACTCGTACTATTCCCATCAAACCAGCGAAGGATGTGCGGATTCTGTAAAAACTTTGTGAGTGTATGATCGTGGAACGAAATGTGGAGAGTCATTTTCTTGTGCGTGGCCTGCCTTCCGCTTGCGGCGCAGGATTCCGTAACTTACAAAATTGCTGTCATCGGATTGGTGCACGCGCACGTTTGGGGGCACCTGCATACGATGCTGGAGGGCAAATCCGCCAAACTGGTGGGCGTGTCCGAGCCTAATCCGGAACTTGTCGCCGAAGCGAAGAAAGCTGGCGTCAGCGAGAGCCTCTTCTTCCCGGACTATGGCAAGATGCTCGATCAGACCAAGCCGGACATCGTTTGGGCTTTCGTCGAGAACAACCGTCATCTCGAAATCGCCAAAGCATGCGCCAGCAGACATATCAATTTGATCTTTGAGAAGCCGCTGGCCGACAACTACGCGAATGCCGTTCAAATTCGGTCTCTCGCCGCCAAATATCACGTACGAATTATGACCAATTATCAGATGGCTTGGTGGCCGGCAAATTACACGGCGAAGGCGGCGGCGGATCGCGGCGACATCGGCACCGTTTATCGTCTGCACGGCGTCGTGGGGCACGGCGGCCCCAGCTCACGGGGCGTTCGTAATCAATATTTCTTCGCCTGGCTCACCGATCCGGTCAAGAATGGCGCGGGCGCGCTGATGGACTTCGGCTGCTACAACGCGTTGTGGAGCATCTGGTATCTCGGCATGCCCTCCACGGTCTACGCGGCTGTCGAGCATTTGCGGCCGGAGCGCTTTCCCAAGGTGGAAGATAATTCCACCATTGTGCTGAACTACCCGAATGCGGTGGGCGTGTTCGAGGGAAGCTGGGATTTGCCGCGCAGTTATCAAGATCTCGAAGTTTTCGGGCGGCCCGATAAAACGCCGCCCGGCAGTCTTTACATGACCCATGCCGGGGTGGAATTACGCCATGGCGCGGATAAGCAGGAACTTCCGCTCGAGCCGTTGGCGAGCGGCGAAGATGAGCCGGTGGCTTATATGGTCTCGCGCTTGAAAGCCGATAAACCGATCGAGGGATTGACCGCCGTCGACATCAACGTGAAGGTGATTCACCTTATCGACTTGGCGAAGGAGTCGGTGAAAACCGGCCGCGCCGTGAAGGTGCCGTAGCGCGAAGCAGCAAAATCCCGACGCCCAGCGCAAAGAGCCCAAGCGCGATCCATTGCGTCAAGGAGAACGGCCCGACCAGCGATTGTTCGTGGACGCGGAAAAACTCGATGAAGAAGCGCGCCGCCGAATAAAGCACCAGGTACCAGCCGATCACTTCACCAGGGCGGTGTTCCCGCGAAGCCTGGCGGTAGAGAATGGCGAAAATCAGCAGGTCCGCCGCGGATTCGTAGAGCTGCACCGGATGCAGCGGCTTGTCCAAGGGAACCGGAGCGGCAAAATCGGAGCGGAAATGCACGCCCCAAGGCAGATCGCACTCGCGGCCCCAACAGCAGCCGGCGGCAAAGCAGCCTAGACGCCCAATAGCCTGGCCGATGGCGATACCCGGCGCGAAAATATCCATGGTCGGTAGCGCCGCCAGCCGCTGTTTCCTGAGATACAATACCGCCACCAGAAACGCGACGATAAAGCCTCCGTGGAATACGCCCGCCGCCTGTAAAGTCTCTAGCGAAAAAATTCTTCCGGGGTCGCGGATGTAATCTCCCAAGTCGAACAGAAACATGAACAGCTTGGCACCGATGATGCCGGCGATGGCGCAATACACCGCCAGATTCGAAATTTTTTCGGCCGGCAGACCGGCCCAGCGCGCTAAACGGAGCGTGATGCCCAGTCCCGCGAGGAACCCCAACGCCACAAGCACGCCGTAGGTGGGAATGTAAAACGATCCGATGCTGATCAATTTCGGAAGCATGATGGATTACTTATGCGCCAGCCGGGCGCTTTCTTCGAGCTGCTTCTGCTTTGGACGCAGCATTTCGATCAAGAGCACAATGGCGCCCACGGTGATGGCGCTATCGGCCACGTTGAAGGCGGGGAACGTCCAATCCCCGTGATACACCTCGATAAAATCCGTCACGGTCCCACGCACCACGCGGTCATACAGATTTCCTAACGCTCCGCCCAGAATCAACGACAATCCCAGACGCGTGAGCAAAGCTGCAAACGCGCTGCCTCTGCTCCACAACGCCGAAGCCACAAAAATCAGCACCAGCGTCGATACGCCGATGAGCACCAGACTCCGCATCATCGGATTGCCGTCGGCCAGCACGCCGAAAGCGGCACCCGGATTTTCGGTGTGCACGATACGCAGCCAGCCCGGAATCACCGTCACAGCATCGAGGCTGGTCAACGCTTCTCGGATACGAATTTTGCTGAACCGGTCGCAAACTACGATCAGAAAGGCCACGCAGAACGGCGCGAAGCGGGCCCAAAAATTCGATCGTTGCGGCACTTATTTGAAATATTCCCGCAGGATTTTTGCGCACGAGGCGCAAACCGTGGGGAAATCCGAATCGCTCCCAACGTCGGTAGTGTATTTCCAGCAACGCTCACATTTATCGCCGCGAGCCCGCTCCACGCTCACTTCCAGTGTATCCGGATGGGTGTTTTTCAGATCTACCTGCGAGACGATAAACAACCCGGGCAACTCACTGGCGAGCCTTTCGAGCAAGGGGCTCAGGTCGCTGGGCGCGGCGAGCGTGACGTCCGCTTCCAACGGCGAGCCGATGATTTTGTCTTCACGCGCCGTGTCGAGCGCTTTCAGCACCTGATCGCGCACCGGCACCAGGCGATCCCAATCGGCGGCCCGCTCCCGCTGCTGGGGGGTGATTCCTTCGCTCAGCGCTTCCGGTTTGGGGAAGACGTCCACATGGACGCTCGCCAATTTGCCCGCGCTCTGCATGTGCGTGTAAACTTCTTCGCACGTAAAGGAAAGAATCGGGGCCAGCAGGCGCGCCAGCGCCACCGTGAGCCGGTGAAGCGTGGTTTGTCCGCTGCGCCGCGCCTGAGAGGACGGTCCAGCGGTGTAGAGCCGGTCTTTTGAAACGTCGAAATACATCGCGCTCAGATCGGTGATGGCGAATTCGTAAACCGCCCGATAGACTTTGTAAAAGTCATACTCGCGATACCAATCGAGGCAGCGCCCGACGAGCTCTTCGGCCCGCAACAGAATCCAGGCGTCGATTCCCAGCAACTCGCCGCCGGGCACGGCATGGGTTGCCGGATCGAAATCGCCCACGTTGCCGAGCATGTATCGGAAGGTATTGCGTAGCTTCCGGTAGGCTTCCGAAAGCCGCTTGAGCGTTTCGTCCGAAAGCCGCACATCTTCGGTAAAATCCACCGACGCGACCCAGAGGCGCAGCAAATCCGCGCCGTATTGCTTGACGATGGTCTCGGGTTCAATATTGTTGCCGAGCGATTTCGACATGGCGCGGCCCGCGGCATCGAGCGTCCAGCCGTGCGTGGCGCATTCGCGATAGGGCGCGGCGCCTTTGAGCGCAACGCCGATCAGCAGCGAGCTGTGAAACCAGCCGCGGTATTGATCGCCGCCTTCGACATACATATCGGACGGCCACGGTAAGCGATTTTCGGCCGTCAACACCGCCAGGTGGCTCGAGCCGGAATCGAACCATACGTCCAGAATGTCGGTCTCCTTGCGGAAGGAGCCCGCGCCGCACTTCGAGCACGCGCAGCCCTCGCCCATCAACTCCGCGGCCGACTTCGCGTACCAAATGTCGGAAGTGTGCTCGCGGAACTGCGCCACCACGTTTTCGAGCACGCGCCTTTCCGTGAACGGCTCGCTGCACTTCTCGCAATAGAAAACGATGATCGGCACGCCCCAGACGCGCTGCCGCGAAATGCACCAATCCGGCCGCATGGCGATCATGTTCGTCATGCGCTCTTCGCCCCAGCTCGGGTGCCACTTCACGGTGCGAATGGCCGCAAGTGTGTTGGTCCGGAGCTGCTCGCGATCCATCCCGATAAACCATTGCTCTGTCGCGCGGAAGATCACCGGATTGTGGCAGCGCCAGCAATGCGGATAGCTGTGCTCCAGCTTCGCTTGCGCGGCCAACGCTCCGTGCTGCTCGAGCAGCTCGATCACCAGCGGATTGATCTCCCACACGGTTTTGCCCAACAGCGACTCGGGAAGCGCCCCGCTAGCGCCCTCCGCCTGAAAGATTCGCCCGGCGGCGTCAACCGGACAATACACCGGAATGCCATACCGTTGGCCGATGACGAAATCTTCCTGTCCATGTCCGGGGGCGGTGTGCACCGCGCCGGTGCCTTGGTCAAGCGTGACGTGCTCGCCCAGTAACGCGATGGAATCGCGATCCAAAAACGGATGGCGAAAGACCGCTCCTTCCAATTTCGTTCCGGGAAAACGCGCCAGCACCGTGCGATCCCAGCCGAGCGTCTCCGCCACCTGCGGCAACAGCCCTTCGGCCACGATAGTTACGCCTTCGGGCGTGTCTACCGCGACGTATTCGAATTTCGGATGGAAGGAAATCGCCAGGTTCGCTGGAATCGTCCAGGGCGTAGTGGTCCAGATGAGGACACTCACGTCGCGGCCGGCGAGCGCCGGATCGAGCGCCGCCGGGTCCGACGCCAGCTTGAATCGGACATAGATGGACGGGCTGAAATGGTTCTCGTACTCGACTTCCGCCTCGGCGAGCGCGGTGCGGTCTTTGATGCACCAATGCACTGGCTTCAGGCCCTTATAAACGTAGCCGCCGTGTAGAAAATCGACAAACGCCTGCGCGATCACCGCTTCGTATTCGGCGCTCATCGTCAGATAGGGATCTCCCCAGCGGCCCAGAATGCCCAAGCGTTTGAACTCGGTACGATGAATGTCGACGAATTTTGCCGCATAGGCGCGGCACTCCCGGCGAATGTCGGCTGCCGACATGGACGCTTTCCGCTTGCCCAGGTCCTGATCCACCTTGAACTCGATCGGCAGTCCATGGCAATCCCAGCCGGGCACATAGGGCGCATCGAAGCCCGCCATCGATTTCGATTTGACGATGAAATCCTTCAGAATTTTGTTGAACGCGGTGCCCAGATGGATATTGCCGTTGGCATACGGCGGACCATCGTGCAGCACGTACTGCGGCTGTCCGGCGCGGGCCTCACGAATCTGGTGATATAGCCGGTCAGTTTCCCACTTGGCAAGCATTTTCGGCTCGGCAACCGGCAGATTCGCCTTCATCGGGAAATTGGTTTTGGGCAGGTTGACCGTCTTTTTCAGGTCAACGGAGAGAGCACTCATGAGCTAGTTTCATCGTAGCTGGTGGCGCGGACTGTTCGTTCCTTCGCCGCCCGGCTTTAGTCGTTCGAGTGGCGGGGGTGCCGCGAAAATTTGCGTTGCAGATCCGGCCAGAACTCTTTGAGAACGTTAGCCGCCATATCTATGCCAAGCTGACTGGTAAGTTTCACGCCGGCATCGCGCGCATCCCGATTGTCTGCGTAATACGCGTTAGAGATAGCCACCGCCGTTGAGTTGCCTAGAATTTCAGAATAATTAAAAACGGCCCTTCCCGAATCATTGTGCGTCACGAAAATCTGGCTGCATGCATATCCCAATCTCGCCCAACCGCCTCCGGCGCCGCGGCGGAAGTAGCGCGGATCCTGATGCAGCAGCGAAGGAAAAATGCCTTCGGTCATAAAATCGCCGATTACAAAATCCGCATAGGCGGTTCCCAGATACCGACCGTATCCCGCCGCGCCTTGTCCGAAACTTGGATTTGCGTTTGAAAGCTGCGATTCTCCGGCGAACATGGCTGCCAGCACAACCGTCCCCCGGTCAAACGAATCCTGGCTGGCGATCACAAACTTCTCTTTCGGCGTAATGGGCGCGTAATTTTGCAGACATGGAGACGTCCGGTAATTCGGAACGATCCCGAACAACCGCTTGCTCTCCGGCTCCGCCGATTGACCGCAGGGAGAGACGGGTGCCTGTTGTTGGCAGAACGAAGGAAAAGCAAGAGTTAGCGCGAGGATCGCAATCGAGAGCAACAATCGGGGCACTGCCCATCAGATGCGTGAGCTGGCGGGAAGTTCCGCGGGCTTGACAGATTCCGGTTAACCACCCACAATTGCCATAGTCTAACTATGTCAATTGAGCCCATGCGCGACGAAATCCCTCCCGGCACCCTCTACATGCTGATTTTGAAAACGCTGGCACGTTCGGGCGAAATGCATGGCTATGAGATCGCGAACTCCATTCAGCGGATCTCGGACAAGGTTTTGCAGGTCGAAGAAGGATCGCTTTATCCGGCGCTACAGCGCATGCTGTTGAAGGGCTGGGTTACGGCCGAGTGGGGCGTGACGGCCGGAAACCGGCGGGCGCGCTATTACCGCCTCACGGCCGGCGGCAAGAAACGGCTGCAAACGGAACTCGAACAATACAGCCGGGTCAACGGCGCCATCCAAAAAATATTGCAAACGGCATGAGGAGGGAGCGATGAATTTTCTGAGTGAACTCTGGCGCCGCCTCCGGCAGCGGCTCCATCGCAAGCAATGGGAAGACGATTTGGCTGAGGAGATGCGATTGCATCTGGATCTGCGGGCAGCCGAAAATGCCGGGGACGCCGGTCAAGCCAGGCGCCGTTTCGGCAATTTGTCGCTGCTGCGCGAAGAAAGCCGCGAGACTTGGGGCTGGAGGTTCTGGGACACTCTGGGGCAAGATATCCGCTATGGTGTTCGCACGCTGCTCACCCACCCCGGATTTGCCGTCGCCGCCGTTCTCTCACTGGCCCTCGGCATCGGCGCGAACACTGCCATTTTCAGCATCTTGAATGCGGTGATGCTGCGCTCGCTCCCGGTAGAAGATCCTCATCAACTCGTTCAGTTAAAGGTTGGCAAAAGCCCGTCGTTTACCAACCCGATTTGGGAACAGGTGCGCGATCATCAGCAGGCCTTTTCCGGCGTGCTCGCGTATGGCTCCAATCGTTTCGACCTGTCCGATGGCGGCGAAACCCACCTTGCGCAAGGCATTTGGGTCAGCGGCGATTTCTTTCGCGTCCTCGGCGTTCCGGCTCTTCGTGGCCGCGTGATCAATCGCGATGACGATCTGCGTGGCGGTGGTCACTCGGGACCGGTCGCTGTGATCAGCTATGGCTTCTGGCAAGCGAACTTCGGCGGCGATCCAAATATTCTTGGCAAAACCGTCAGACTCGACCGCCATCCGTTCGTGATCGTTGGCGTTTCGCCGCCGTGGTTTAAGGGACTGGATGTGGACCAGCCGTTCGATGTGGCGGTTCCCATCGGCTGCGAGCCGATCATCCATACCGACTTGAGCGCCCTCAATCAGCGGAGCTGGTGGTGGCTCCGGATTATCGGCCGCTTGACGCCGGGCGAGACAGTTCCTCAGGCACAGGCGCGCATGAATTCGATTGCTCATGAGATCAACCGCGCCACCGTTCCACTCAACTGGAACTCCGCGGAACGGTTGGGATATACGAAACGGTCGTTCACGGCTATCTCTTACGCCACCGGCTTTTCCAGGACGGGAGCGCAGTATAAAACAGCCTTATTCACTCTGATGGCGGTAGTGGTGCTCGTTCTGCTGATTGCCTGCGCTAACATTGCGAATCTGCTGCTAGCGCGTGCGGCGGCGCGGCAGCGTGAAATCGCGGTTCGGCTGGCAATCGGCGCGGCGCGGCTGCGCGTCATCCGCCAATTACTCACCGAAAGCCTCCTCCTGGCATTCACCGGAGCCATTGCTGGGTTCCTTTTTTCGATTTGGGGCAGCCGGCTGCTGGTGCACTTTCTCTCGACCGCCCGTTACCAAGTGCAACTTGACTTCTCACCGGATATCCGCGTGTTTGCCTTCACCGCCGCCTTGACCATACTGACCGGCATTTTCTTCGGTTTGGCGCCGGCCTTTCGCGCGACAAATTTCGGCCCGAATCAAATCTTGAAGGAGCAGGCACGTGGCACCTTGACGGGCGGCGGCCGATTCACCCTCGGTAAGGCGCTGGTGACCGGCCAGGTGGCTTTGTCTCTGGTACTCCTGGTGGGCGCGGGTCTGTTTGCCGGGACATTTCGTAACCTGCTGACCATCGATACGGGCTTCAATCGTCACAACGTGCTGCTGGTGCGAACCAACCTCCCGGCGGCTCATATTCAGAAACCGCTTCGCCTCCCGCTATTCGATAAGATTCTCTCGGCTTTGCGTGGGCTTCACGGTGTTCGTTCTGCTGCCAGTTCACGCAGAACTCCCATCAGCAACACGTTCTGGAACCAAACCACGCGTCCCGAGGGTTATCAACCGAAACCGGTGGAAGATGACACGCTGGTTTACTTGAACGGCGTCTCGCCAGGTTACCTTCGCACCATGGAAACGCCTTTGCTGATGGGCCGCGATTTCAGCGATCGCGACAACCTCGCCGCGCCCAAAGTGATGATCGTTTCCGAGTACACCGCACGCTACTTTTGGGGTGTCGCGAATCCCATTGGCAAAACGATCGTCACTGAAAGCCCGGATGGCGATACGAGCTACCAGGTGATCGGGGTCGCCAGGAACGCCAAATATGGCGATCTCAATGAACCGGCACTCAAGACCGCATACGTCTCTTGGTTGCAGAATGCCGATCCGTCACCGCAACTGAACTACGAACTCCGCACCTCCGGTCCCGTTGAAACCGCGATACCCGCCGTCCGCGCGGCGATCGCCGCCGTGAGTACTGACGCGTCCTTGGAATTCAGCAGCTTCGAAACACAGGTGGACGATTCACTTCTGCAGCCCCGCTTGGTGGCGCTGCTGTCCTCTTTTTTCGGTCTCTTGGCGCTGGCGCTTGCCATGGTCGGGCTCTACGGCGTCATATCGTACGCGGCCGCGAAACGGCGCGGAGAAATCGGCATTCGGATGGCGCTGGGCGCCGGCCGGCGCTCCGTCGTCTGGCTGGTGCTTCGCGATGTGTTCCTGATGCTTACGGTGGGCACAGTGCTCGGCATCGGCGCATCGCTCGCGGCCGGCCGCCTGGTCAGCAGCTTGTTATTCGGCGTGCCGCCCAAAGACCCGTTCATTCTGGCGCTCGCGGCGCTGGTTTTGGGAGCCGCCGCGACGGTCGCGGGATACCTTCCGGCTCGCCGGGCTTCGCGTATGGATCCCATGGCTGCGCTGCGCGAGGAATGACAGGTCAGTATGATACGGACTGATGAAAATCGGTACGCCTTTCCTCCTGACACTCACGCTTGCTTCCGTCGCGCTGGCAGCCGGCGGAACCCGTTGGGTTGTGACCTGGGGAGCCAGTCCTGCGCCGCAACTCGCCGATGAAGCGCAGATGCGCACGGACAAACTGGAGTTCGACAATCAAACACTGCGCGAAATTGTCCACACGAGCGTTGGAAGCAATACCATCCGCGTCCGTCTTTCGAACGCTTACGGCAAAGAGACCGTGGAAATCGGCGCCGCTCACGTTGCCTTGCGCGCGCAAGGTGCGGGCATTGTGGCCGGCTCGGACCGGCCGTTGACATTTAGCGGCCGTTCCTCGGTTTCTATTCCGCCGAACGCGCCGGTGCTCAGCGATCCGGTGAAATTGGACGTGCCTGCGGCGAGCGATCTCGCGATCAGCATTTTCATCCCTAAGCAAGCCGAGGGCGCCGGTATTCACTATGCGGCGCAGCAAACTTCATACATCGGAGCCGGTGACTTGACAAGCGCGGCTAGCATGCCCGACGCTGCGACCATTACATCCTGGGTGTTCCTGACCGGCGTGGATGTGCTTGCCCCGGACTCAACGTCCGCGGTGGTCGCGTTCGGCGACTCCATCACAGACGGCGCGCATTCCACGACCGATGCCAATCATCGCTGGCCGGACTTCCTCGCCGCCCGCCTACTCGCCCGGCATGGGAAAAAGGTCGCGGTCCTCGATGCCGGTATCGGCGGCAACCGGATTTTGCATGACGCCAAGACCAACGTGCGCTTCGGCGTGAACGCGCTCGCGCGCTTCGACCGCGACGTTCTTGCCCAGCCAGGCGTCAAGTACGTGATCGTCCTCGAAGGGATCAACGATCTGGGTCACGCCGGAACGTCGGCCCCGCTGTCCGAAACCGTAAGCGCGGAAGACATCATCGCCGGCCTGCAGCAACTCATTGATCGGGCGCACGAGAAGGGGCTCAAAATCTTCGGCGCGACGCTGACGCCGTTTGAAGGCACCGCCTTTCCAGGCTATTTCACGCCGGAAAAGGAGGTGAAGCGCAAGGCCGTGAACCAGTGGATACGCACCGGCCATGCATTTGATGGCGTAATCGATTTCGAAAAGGCCGTACGCGACCCGGATCATCCGGACCGCATGCTGCCGGCCTACGACGGCGGCGACCATCTACATCCCGGTGACGCTGGATATAAGGCAATGGGCGCCGTCATCCCTCTGTCGCTATTCCAGTAAATTGTCCGGCACCCTCTGTGGGCTATCCTACAGATCTGGCCTATCAGATCGGTACTGTCGGAATTATCTTGGCCCCTAGCACCCGTGCGCGATTGTACGTTCTCGTTTTTTTTCACTACAATTTAAGCATCGTCTGAAATTTATGAAGTGCCTAATTGCGTGCGCCTCTGTCTGCGCCCTACTCTTCCAGGCAGGGTGTTCCCAGAGCCCGGAAAAGCTGCTGGCGGCTGCCAACAAGTATCACCAGAACAAGAAATATCAGGAAGCTTCCATCCTCTATCAAAAGGTAATCGTCAAAGACAAGACGAACGCCGAGGCCTATTATCGCGAGGGCCTCAATTTGCTGGACGAAGGTAAGATCGGCGAGGCGGTCGGCTTTTTACGCCGGGCTGTCGATTTGCAGCCGAGTAATGTGGATGCGGAATCGAAGCTGGCCGAGATCTATCTGACGGCCTACGCTCACGACGCCAAAAAATACAAGACCCTACTGCCCGACGTTCGCGATCTTGACAAGAAGATCCTGGCGCGCGATCAGAATTCCTACGCCGGTTTGCGTCTGAAGGCGCTGCTGCAATTGGCGGACAAAGATTACGACAAGGCCCTGGTCACCTTCGACAAAGCCGACAAGGTCAAGCCCTATTCACGGGATTTGATCGGCTGGTATGCCCAAACCCTCGTACAAACGCAGAAAACGGATCAAGCGGTCGCTCTGATTCAGGACATGCTGGCGCACGACAAAACCTGGGGGGAGGGGTACGACTTTCTATTTATTCAATACGAACGTACGGGCCAGCGCGACAAGGCGGAGGCGGTGTTTCGGGATCGCGTGAAGAACGATCCCACTAATGCCGCAGCGGTACAGAATCTGGCGAACTTCCTGCTCGCCTCCAACCGTTTTAGCGATGCGGAAGCGGTGATCCGCAAAGTTCTCGACGACAAAAAGGATTTTCCGGTGGGCCGCGAGATGGTGGGCGATTTCTATGTCCACGCCAAGAAGCCCGATCTGGCTTTAGCCGAGTACAAGCAAGGGGAGAAGGAAGATCCGAAGAACGAGGTGAAATACCAGGAGCGGATCGTGGCTTTGCAGTCGCTTAGCGGGCACAACGATCAAGCGGCGCAACTTGCCAAGGACGTGGCGGACAAAAATCCGAAGGACCTTTCGGCCAACGAGATGTACGCTTCCATTCTTTTGCAGAGCGGGCTGAAGACCGATACCGCCAAGTCGCTCGCGGAGGTGAAGAAGCTGGTAGCGAACAATCCCAGCGATCCGGTTCTCCATTTGGATTTGGCGCGCGCCTACTTCGGGTTGAACGATCGCGATAAAGCTCTCTCGGAAGCGCAGGACGCGCTCCAGACGGAGCAGAAGCAGCGCGTGCCGCGCGTGAACGTGATGGTGCCGGCGCGTACAGTGGTGGCGCGCATTTATGAGGACCGCGGACTGCATGCCAAGGCGATGGAACAAGCCGGCATGGTGCTTTCCGTGCAGCCGGGAAATCCGGATGCCGGGTTGATCCGCGATCGCGCGCTGATCGGAACAGGTGAAAGCGACAAGGCGCTCCCGGAGCTAGAAGCGCTGGTGAAGCAGTATCCCCGGATGAGCGATGCGCGGCTGCAACTGGCGTCGCTTTACATGAACGCGCGGCAGTACGACAAAGCGCAAGAGCAATTCCAGCAGGTGGCAAACGCGACCCCGCCCGATATCCGCGGCTTTATCGGATTGCAAACGGTGAAGCTTGCCACCGGCAAAAGCGCCGAAGGTCTGCAGGCCATGCAGGATCTTTCGGCCAAGAATCCCACCAACCTGCAGTACCGTTACCAGCTCGCGAATTTTCAAGGCTCCGTTGCCGCTCAGGAATATACGTCCAACCAGGCGCAAGCCAAACAATTGATCCAGCAAGCCGCCGACAATTACAAGGAGATTCTGAAGACCACCGCCAACAGCGTGGAGGTTTGGCTGCGCCTGGGCGTCATGCAGCGCCAACTGGGACAATTCGATGCCGCTTTGGCGTCGTTTGAACAAGCGGGCATTGCCGATCCCAAAAATCCGGATGCGTTTCTGAATGAGGCCTTGCTGTGCGACGCTCTCGGCAAGAAGAAAGAGGCCAGCGCCGCCTACAATAAGGTGCTCGCTTTAGACCCCGATAATTCTCTGGCCCTGAATAATTTGGCCTACATGACCGCCGATACCGGGGGCGATTTAGACCAGGCGATGACGTTCGCCGAGCGTGCGAAGAAAAGAGCTCCCAACAGCGCCGATGTTTCCGACACCCTGGGATACGTTTACTACCAAAAGAATCTCAACGCGGAAGCGTTGCGCATCTTCCGCCAGAACGTTGAGGATCACCCGCAGAATTCGACCTTCCGGCTGCATCTTGCCATGGCTTTGCTCAAACACGGCGACAAGCAAGGCGCGCGCGATGAAGCTTCGAAAGCTCTGCAGATCGCCCCGGCCGGCCAACAGGACAAGATTCGTTCCTTTGTGAGCCAGATCGGTTAAGCTAAGCGCCGGTGCCGTCTTCCTCCCGCGTAAGTTCGTGGCTCGAAGCGTCTCCCGCGGCCGGTTATCTCGCGCCGTTTCTCACCGAATTGCTTTTCCTGGCGCTATTCGCACGCGCCCCGCTCGACCCGCGCCTGGAGTGGCCGCTGCGCGTCCTGGCCGGGGCACTCGTCTGCTTTTTCTGCTGGCCGCGGGAACTCTCCCTTTTCCCCTCTCGATGGCTGGCGAGCGCGGGGGTCGGCGCGGCGGTTTTTGCACTCTGGATTGCTCCGGATTTGCTATTTCCGGGCTACCGGAACTCGCCCCTGTTTGCCAATGCGATTTTGGGCCACGCCAGCTCGTCGCTGCCGCCCGGGGCGATCCGCAGCGCCTGGGTTCTCGCTTGGCGAACCGCCCGCGCCGTATTGATTGTTCCCATCGCCGAAGAACTGTTCTGGCGCGGCTGGATGTTGCGCTGGCTGATCAAGACCGATTTCCAGCAGGTGCCGCTCGGCGCCTATGCGCCTTTTGCGTTTTGGGTCACCGCTGCCTTCTTCGGCTCCGAGCACGGGCCGTACTGGGACGTCGGCCTGCTCACCGGCATTGTCTACAATCTCTGGATGATCCGCTCCAAATCGGTGGCCGATTGCATCGTGATGCATGCCGTGACCAATGCGCTCTTAAGCGCCTATGTGATCGGCTGGGGCCAATGGCAGTACTGGCAATAATAGCGGCCAGTAACCGATGCCGCGCTGTTTGTGTCTAAGGAATAACCAATGCCCTGCCTACTTGCCCTGCTGGCCGTCGCCTTTCCGCGCGTTGCCATCGTATTGCTGTGGCTGTTCACGACTTTTTTTCGAGGCGCCTATCACGGCCTCCTCATCCCGATTTTGGGTTTCCTGTTCCTGCCGCTGACGCTGATCGTTTATACGTACCTGGAGAAGACCTATGGCGGCCATCTCGGCACCAACCAGCTCATCTTCTTGTTGATTGCGGTAGTTCTCGACTTGGGCCTGATCGGCGGCGGAACGTTCCGCAGCCGGAAATAGCCCGAGCGCGAATTCTGAGACGGAATGCCTAACGGGGCTACTAGCACTGTGTGGCTTTGTTCCGGACGTACAGTGCTGCCATTCAGGGCATCGATGCGCACGTAGTAGACGTGGAAGTGGACATGTACCCGTCCGGTACCAGCCGAGACTTCGTGACCGTCGGCATGCCGGACGCTGCCGTAAAGGAGAGCCGCGAGCGCATCAAGTCCGCGCTGCTCAACTCCGGCTTCGGCTACCCAAGTAAATCCGTCACCATCAACCTGGCTCCGGCGAATGTTCGCAAAGAAGGGGCCGGTTTCGATCTGCCGATGGCCACCGCCATCCTGGGCGCCATGGGCACGATAAGCTCGACCGACGACTATCTGTTGGTGGGCGAGTTGTCGCTCGATGGCAGCCTACGGCCGGTGCGCGGCGCGCTCTCGATTGCCGTGTGCGCCGCCCGCCGCGGCATAAAGAATTTGCTAGTTCCCATCGAAAACGCCGCCGAGGCGTCAGTGGCGGAAGGCGTGAGCGTATTCGGCTTGCGACATCTGGCCGAAGTCGTGCGCTTCTTGAATGAGCCCGCCGGATTCAGCCCGACCGCCGCCGCCGTTCCCGAACTACCCGCCTACGATCCCGAATTTCCGGATTTCAGCGATGTGCGCGGCCAGACTATGGCCAAGCGCGCCCTGGAAGTAGCTGCGGCCGGCAATCATAACGTTCTGCCGTTGTGGACGGTTTTCGGATACGGGCGGCATGGGCAAAATACCTTTGAGGCTGATCTGATTTCCGTCTAGCGTTACCTCGTCGACCAGCGCCCGAAGCAGTTTTTGCCGTGCCACCAGGTCGAGATTCCGCACGCTGCTTCCGAGAAGCTTGCAATAGCGGAGGACCGTTTCATGAAGGCGGGTCCGATCGCGCCGGGTTGCTATTTGTGTTTCCAACTGCTCGTACGATCGCTCGAGTTCGAGTCTCTGGCATTCCAGCTCTTTCGCTTTCTGCCGCAGGCCCGGCAGGCCGATTTCGCCGTCCAGCATCACCTCCAAGAGCCGGGCCTCTTTTCGCTGAATGTCCCGTATGCGTGGCTGCAGATGCTTGAGTTCCTTCTCGAGGGCTTCTCCGCCGGTCCCTTGATCCGCGAGCTTCTGCTCAAGCAAATCAGGATTAGTAAGAAGCCTTACTACGAAATCCCAAACGAACGATTCGAGCGTTCCTGCCGCGATCACTGGTGCCGTGCACCGCGGATCGGCCAGTCGCTGTCTTCCCGTACAGCGGTAATACCTATCGCCAAAAATCGGAGTGCCGCCGTATTTCCGGCCGCATCTTGCGCATCTTAGAACGCCGCGGAGCAGATAGATGTTTTTCGAAGGTCGCCCAGAACAATGAGCGCTGTTTTGGAGCAACTGAAGCCTGGCGGCCTGGAATAGATCGGCCGGAACGATGGCGGGCACGCGCTGAGAAATCCATTCCGTATCGGGGCGCCAGCGATTTAAGGTCTTTCGGTTTCGTCGGTAGCCGACATGACCGTGGGGCGGTTCCACCCGCTGCCGACGATTGTAGTAGGCCTGGCCGATATACATTTCATTGCGCAGAATGCGAGAAATCGTGGATGTCGCCCAGCGCGGCGACGTATGAGGCGGATAGCCGCGCTGGTTCAATCGTTCGACGATCTGCCGGATCGACAAACGTTCTTCGACCAGCCACTGAAATATCTGAACGACGACCGCGGCTTCCTCTTCGATTACGGTACACGTTCCAGCCGAGGGCAGCGGGCGCTTGATTACTTGATAGCCATAGGGCCGCCGGCCGCCCACGATCAGTCCTTGGCGGGCCTTCTCCCGCCGCCCGCGCATCGTGCGTTCGCGGATCTTCTCCCGTTCGTATTCGGCAATCACGCCGCGGACGTTCAACATCAGGCGGCCTTCCATGCTGTCGGTATTCGGCGCCGTCACAAATTCGAGCCGTACGCCGGCCCGCTCGCATTCTTCGGTTAAAACCAGTTGGTGAGCCAGCTTTCTGGCCAGACGGTCTGGATCATGAACGAGGACAGCGCTGATCCTCTTGCTTCGAACTAGATCACGAAGCGTCGTGAGCGCGGGGCGTAGCAGATCGGCGCCCGAATAGCCGTCATCAACGAGTTCATGCACGACCTTGTAATTCGACGTGTTGGCAAAATTCCGCAGTTCGGTAAGCTGTGATGACAGCCCGAATTGTTCAGTTCGCTCTTCGAGCGACACGCGAGCATACAGGACGCACGTGCTCAATGGGTTCCCGCTCTCTTTGTGCATTACTGAGCGCTCCGTCTAAAATCTCGAACACTTGCCGCCACCGCAAACTGTGTTCTCCCGTGACGGTTACTATCTCGCGCCAGCGCAGCTGCGGTGTTCTGCATCTTACCTCGTCGCTTGCGTGCCTCGCCATGGGGAATTTTCAAACCGTGGACTTAACAGTGAACTATACATCACTGACTATCCTACGAAGCGAGAATGATTGTCAAGAGGATTTATCGCTTTTGCGTTTTCGCTCCCGGCGGCCGGTCGTGGCAGATAGATCATGGGCACGATCGAGCCAGGGCTTTAGAACCGCGTCCACAACACTCTTGGTCGTCGGGTCGCTAGAATGGCGGAGCAAAAGAACCAAGCCGACGATCTTCAGTCTCTCGTCGTTGCTCAGCGGCTGGCCCTCTATTTCCAGCGCGGAAAGTGGATCGGGACCAATGCTGGGCAGCAGGGAAGCATCAAGCCCTTCCGATTGGAGCCCCATTCGTTTGCCGACTTCGGCCAAAAATATCTCCTGCGCTGAGGCGTTCTTACGCTTGAGGGCATAATCCAGCAGCTTCTTGAGTACCGGGAAATCCGGGACGCTGGATCCTGCCTCATACCGGTGAATCGAAGTGGGTGCCATGCCCAAAGCGACGGCAAATTCAACTTGCGTCTGGCCACATTCCAGGCGAAACTTCTTTACCGCTTCCGAGATTGTCAACGGTCTTTCGGAACTCTCCTTGACTTCCACTTCGCATTCGTGGATAGTTATACTTGTATAGCTAACAGTGCCGACTACTGAGAAGCGTAACATCAAAACCCCGGCGCAACTGGGCCGTTTATTTCGACGTCACTACGGCGAATCTGCGCGGCTGGCGAGGGAGCTCAGCCTAAGCAGAACTACCCTGTCCCGTTGGTTCCGTGGTCACGTCACCTCGCACCGGATACAGACTGCCGTGACGATCCGCGCGGAA
Source organism: Bryobacteraceae bacterium (assembly GCA_036501045.1). Lineage (GTDB taxonomy): Bacteria > Acidobacteriota > Terriglobia > Bryobacterales > Bryobacteraceae > Bog-105. The sequence goes on along the minus strand of DASYAX010000078.1, from coordinate 6,882 downwards.
GAACTGCTAAAGCTGGAACGACGGCAGGCCCCTGTCGACGCTTCGCGCGCAAACTTGGCGATCTAGATGCTTGCACCGTGATACCTGGCGATCAGTACGATGGCCGTACTGTTGGGCTAACAGTATCCGACCACCGAGAACAAAAAAAGCAAGAGCGCGCCGTACGGAGAGCGCAACTCCAAGCGGGCGATGAGTTTCGGCCGTACGATCTCTTCGATGAGATTGTCATTCTGCCCGCAGCCATGATGGCGACCACGCTTGTCAGTGCGGGCGCCAAGCTATGTTGGGCGGCCATCGCAAAGCGGATTGGCAAGAGCGGCCCAGCGTATCCCTCGCTCAAGACACTTGGTCGTGATCTGGGCGTGGACCGGCGCCAGGTCTTCCGCTGGGTGGCGGAACTGGAGCGAGAAAAGCTGCTGCTGTCGATCGAACGACCCGCCGCGCCGGGTGACAACGACTCGAATGAGTATCGGCTTCTTTGGCATCCGCTTTTCTTGCAAGGCGATGCTTCGAACGCCGGTGTTGACAAATCGTCCACACCCACAGGTGTTGACAAATTGTCCATACCGGGTAGTGACAGATCGTCCATACGGGGTGTTGACAAATCGTCCTCCAAAAAGAGACATCATCATCAAGAGAAAGGTGAGAAAAGAGAAAGTGAATTAGGAAGCGGAGATTCTCAGCGGAAGCCTGTTCAGTCGGTAGAAAGGAAAACCGGGAGAAGAAAACCAAAACCTTTCAGATCTGTATCTGATGATGATGACGGAAAACCCAAGCGGGAACCGCTCGAAGACCCGGAAGACGAACTGCGGCTTCGCTTCCGGGAACGATTTGTGGATGAGTCCGGGGCGCTTGTTCAGCTTGTGATGGACGGGCTATCTTACGATCGCCAGGCGCTCAAAGAGTTCGTAATTTTCGATGATGCGCACACCGGTGCGCCGGCGAGTCTGGTGAACCCGGGCGGCTACTACCGGAACCTGGTCAAGGAATTCCGCGCGGCTCGAAGCTCTCGGATTGAAGCAGAGCGCCGAGAACGCTACCGCACTATCGAGCGCACCCTGGTCTCGCCGGAACCTGAAGAACAGCCCGTCTGCGAACTGGGACTCTGCGAAGGCGTCGGTGAGCTGTTTGAGAACGGAAAATACCGCCCGTGCGATTGCGCGGCCGGCCAGAGGCTGTCGCCCAAGGTTCGGGAAATGATGGAAACTCTCAATCGCGGAGCGGCCTGAGTCGGGAGACCTTGATGCCGAATATTCCACTTGACGTGAATCAGGTAGTCGGACCGATGCGGGCTCGCCGCTTTCGGCGAACCCGTGGTGCGGAGATTATGGCTCGGCCGCTGAAGGAGCCACCCTTATCCGGATGGTTAATATGGAGCCTGCTAGCCAGCGATGCCTGTTCCGCCCGCCCAGCCAAAGATCTACCACATCACTCACGTCGACAATCTGTGTTCTATCGTCAAGGACGGGCTGATGTCCGATGCTGCCATGCTGGCCAGAGGCGGTGCGGCCGCCTCGATCGGCATGGCGCCAATAAAGCGCCGACGCTTGAACGAGCTCCTGGTCAACTGCCACCCGGTCGATCATGTTGGGGATTATGTGCCGTTTTATTTTTGTCCGCGTTCGGTTATGCTCTACATAATCCACATGGGCAACAAGCCCGATCTTACGTACAAGGGTGGCCAAGGTCCGATCGTACACCTGGAGGCCGATATGAACAGCGTGGTGGCGTGGGCAAATCAGCTCGGAAAGCGTTGGGCCTTTTCGTTGTCCAACGCGGGCGCGTATTACACCGAATTTTGCAACGACATAGCGCATCTAGATTTAATCAAGTGGCCAGCAGTTGCCAATAGGGACTTCAGGTCACCGGACGTTAAGGAAGGCAAACAGGCCGAATTTCTCGTACACGGTTCTTTTCCGTGGCACCTTGTTAACCGCGTTGGCGTGTTGTCGGATCGGGTCGCGCGGCGCGCACATGCGGCCCTCGGATCCGCGCCGCACAGGCCGGTGATAGAAGTCCGAACAGATTGGTACTTTTGAGAAAGGCATCCCTCATGATTGAATACAAAACCGGCGACATTCTTGCCGAGCCGGCTGAAGCGCTCGTCAACACCGTCAATTGTGTTGGCATCATGGGCCGCGGCATTGCGTTGCAATTCAAGAATGCCTTCCCGGATAATTTCAAGGCGTATGAGCAAGCCTGCGACCGACACGAGGTGCAGCCTGGCCGCATGTTTGTTTTCGAGACCCACAACCTGAACGGCCTTCGCTACATCATTAATTTCCCGACGAAGCGACACTGGCGCGGCAAGAGCCGGATGGAAGACATCGAGGCCGGGCTGAAGGCGCTGGTAACGGAGATCAAAAGCCGCGACATCCACTCCATTGCGATCCCGCCGCTAGGCAGCGGCCTCGGCGGCCTCGACTGGACCGACGTCAGCCCCCGGATTGAGCATGCCCTCGGTGGCATCGAGGATCTTAAAGTTATCGTCTATGAACCCAAGGGCGCACCCGACCCGCGCGACATGATTTCGTCGCGCGCCGTGCCGAAGATGACCCCGGGCAAAGCGGCGCTTATCGTGTTGATGGACCGTTATCTCGGCGGTCTTCTCGATCCTTTCGTCACGCTGCTCGAAGTCCACAAGCTGATGTATTTTATGCAGGAAGCCGGAGAGAAGCTTCGCCTGCAGTATGTGAAAGCGCCCTATGGGCCATATGCCGACAATCTGCGGCATGTGCTGAAGCAGATCGAAGGGCATTTTATCTCCGGTTATGCGGATGGCGGGGACGCGCCCACCAAGCGGCTGGAGCTTGTACCTGGCGCCGTGGAAGACGCCAACGCCTTTCTTGCGGAAGCCGAAGGGGTTCGCCAGCGTTTCGAACGGGTCGGTGATCTCGTCCAGGGTTTCGAAACGCCGTTCGGTCTTGAATTACTTTCGACGGTTCATTGGGTCGTTACCCGGAACGGCGCAGCATCTGATGACGAGGTGATCGAGCAAACCTATAGCTGGAATGAACGCAAGCGCCAGTTCACAAAACACCAAATCAGGTTGGCCCTGCACGTCCTCGTGACTAAAGACTGGATCGCGCCTGATTTTCCCGTGACCGTGGATCGCACGGCAAGTTTGCAGGGCTCTATTTCATAACCGCAGGCTAAATAAGTTTAGTTAATGCGCTGTGGCTGGAGAGAATCGCCTCGATCAAACAGGCTCTGCGCAGATCGTTCGCGCTGAACTCCCTGCGCTCTAGCGCCTCGAAGGCCTCGCAAAGTCCGACGATATCCGCCCGGCTTCCGTGCTCGTAAAACGCCTCCATGTGCGACTTCAGCCGCTCAACATCCGCTTGACGCGCGATCTCCGCCTCTGGCCCGTCCCTCTCGATGCGCTCTCGTACATTCTGCTCGTGCGTATCGTCCGAATCAAGCATGAACGCTTCTACCCTGTAAGCCGCGGGCGAACGCGGCCGTGACAGCCTCCTATAGATTAAGAGGCCTTTTCGAAAGGCGAAGCCATCTGGTCACCCAAATGTTTTCTGTGGAAAAGAGGGGAGGTCGCCGAAAGACCACGGGCCGCGACTATATGGACCAGAATTCCCGCCACCAGGCAGCGATTCCGCGAACCGGCCCAAGATCGCATTGCAATTGAAAGAGTGCCAGGATGACGCATAAAGCACTGCGGAATTGTTTCACCATCAAAACGTGCCATCAATGCTCTTGTGGTCTCTGGCTAGCGCAACGCCGGGGTACTACGGAAAACTCTTGGCCACGGCAGCACCGATTCAAAGCACATAAAGGCGCAGCATCATGTAGACGAGAAAGAGGGCAATGACCGCGAAGACGATATATCGGATCCATTGACCCGGCGTCTTGGGATCGGTCTGATTCGGCACGTCGAGATCGTATCACCGGCTTTAAGGGCGAGCGTGCCTCCTATTGACGGTCGTAGACGTACACGCTCTTGAATGCTTGGCCCTTTTCGTCCACGCCGGATTCCCTGATGATCATCGTCTTGTGGTCCGCACTGACAACGATGTGCTGCTTTAAGATCTGGTTCCCGTTCATCGTGGAGGTGAACTCGACGGTGCGGTCGTCAATATTCTTCAACGCATCGGTTGTTCCCGCAGGAGGAGCGCCTTCAGTGTAGTTGATGGTCCCGCCAGCGGTTGGCACGGTGTATTTGATGGAAAGTGTTTGGCCGTCGCCCACCGTACCATTAATGGTTACGGCGGCAGTATCACCTTCGACCGCTACAACCAGTGTCATCTCCTTAGCTTCGTGATCTTTGGCAAATTTCGATTTCGCGACATTCATCTTCCATGTGCCGACGAAAGCCTCGTCAGCGCCGAGTAATGAGAATCCGAACGAGAGGGCAACCAGCCCACAGATCAATTTCTTTAGCATTTTTACTCCTTGCCTTTTCCGAGTTCTCTTGGGGGAAATGGCTGCGCGGAATCCTATCACAGGGGAGAGAACGCAGTCAAAAGTGGTGCCGCTTTGTAAGTCGCCGAGCCGAGAGTTGCCTCGCCGTATGGGTCTCAAGTAGCTGAGCGATAACGTTGACCAAGCGCGATCCTCGGGCCGCGCGATCGAGTCATCCAGACCGGTGCTAGCAGTGTCCAACCAAATGCTTTCTCGCGCATCATTGGCTACGGCATTTGACTCACCAGAGCTATTTCTAGCCGGGGTACTACTTTCAAAGTTTTAGCTACAATCGGATCACTCTATACTGCGCCGTCAGGGGTGACCTAATCTGAAATTGAGCCCCGCATTTGTGGATGGCAGGGCTAGGCGGGCTGGCGTAGCCAACATAACGCGCAACGGTTCGTTTTGGAGGAGTCGGCGCAGTAAGAAGACAGGAGGACTGCTCCTGGTCGGTTATCGGATTCCACCGGATCGTATAGTTGCCTGCAATGTAACCTTTTGCGACCAAGCCAGTATTCGCAGGTGAGGGAGAACTTGACGATGCTGCGACCGCTGCAAAGATGGCTTTTAGGAGTGTCGGTGAATGTGCTTCTTGCCGCGGCCTCCGCCCACCATCACATCAACGCCAATAATTCAACAGCCAGAGCTACACTGCCGGCACGGATCGTTCAGGCTACTGAAGAGCGGGTCAAAGCCAAGTGGTACCCGAGCGTGGTAATCGCGGTCGTGGAAGGAAACAAAAGCAACATCGTCAGTTTCGGCAAGCTCGATGACGGCAGGCCACCCGATCGTCGCAGCGTTTACGAGATCGGCTCGATTACCAAGACCTTTACAGCCGCTTTGCTAGCCCAGGACATACTCTCGGGGCGAGTGAAACCCGACAGCGCCGTGATGGATTTGCTGCCAGGATTTCGTCTTCCATCCCGCTACGGCCAGCAGATTACTCTGGCGAGTCTTGCGACACAGTCTTCCGGTCTGCCCTACATGCCTGACAATCTCGCTGCTGCCGACCCCGCCAACCCTTTCGCGGGATACGATGTAGCGAAGCTGAAAGCATTTCTGGGGCGATATCAGTTGACGCGCGCACCAGGTGAAGCGTATGAATATTCCAATCTCGGCTTCGGCCTATTGGGTTTTGCTCTGACACAGCCGCGGTCTTACGGATCGGTTCTGCACGAGAGAATTTTGGGGCCTCTCGGAATGAAGATGAGCGGCGTTGATCTCAGTAAGGCAATGAGGACACATCTAGCTCCGGGACATGACAGACATAATCAGCCAGCGGAGAACTGGAGTTTTGACGCACTGGCCGGTTGTGGAGCGATCGACAGCACGGCTGAAGACATGCTCCGTTATCTCAAGGCAAACATGCCAGGCGCCAAGACTGTGCTGTCGCCGGCGTTTCATTTGGCACAACAGGCGCGACGCAACGTAAACCAGTCGGAACAGATCGGCTTCGCCTGGATGAAGCGAAAGGGGAATCCCGAGGATATCGTCTGGCACAACGGCACGACGTTTGGTTACGCCAGCTTTATAGGGTTCACTGCGGACGGAAAGCGCGGAATTGTCATTCTGACAAACATCTCTGAAAATGTCGACGATCTCGGGTTTGCCACCCTCTCTGACGAGCCGCTCCGCTCATATAAGACCGTGCCGCTGGACAGCACATCCCTAAAGAGCTACGAAGGCGTTTACAAGGTTTCTGGCAGTGCGCCGAAGAGCGGCCTCATCCGGGTGTTCGTTCAGGACGGCCAAGTATTCGCAGAGGCGCTGGGAGAGGAGCCGCTTCCCCTTTTCGCGCAATCGCGCGACGAATTCTTCACGCGTATCGACGGCTTTCACCTTATATATCACCGTAAGGCGAATGGTGATGTCGACAGCCTCATCCTTCGACAGAAGGAGGACCGCATGGCGCCGAGACTGAATGGAGACGAAGCGGCATCAGGTCTCTCACTATTCCCAAGAGCTGCTAGCTCGAAAGCAGCTTTCCAGCGCGAATGAGCGCGCGCTGCTGGACACGCTTTCAGCGTGGGGCCGCTTCGGAAGACCACCTGCCGCGATCCAACTTCATCTCTTTGTTCCGAAACCTACCGGTTTGGTGGCCCGTCTGCACTGCCGTTTCACCGGCGCGATCGCCATATAGCGTTAAAGAAGCCCCACCAACTATAGCTGAAGCGTTCATCTGTCTCGAAACTTCCTCTTAAGCTTGCCGATCACCCGCGAGTAGTCGCCAAGGGTTTACCTAAGCCATCTGCGGATCCTCACTCCAGAACAGAACACGTAAATCCTGTTTTTCGGTAAGATTGAGATTGGCCGCCTAGCTCTGTCTGATCCACCGGGCAAAAGGCTCCCGCCGCCGGCCTTCGTAGTTTCGCGGGGCGGTGAGGCGGCATCATTCGCGGGCCGATTATTGCAAACACTCAAAAATCATCTCGCTCCACTACGCCGCCCTTCATGACAAACTTG
>DASYAX010000077.1:0-2805 GCA_036501045.1 Bryobacteraceae bacterium | reverse complement strand
TCCGGCGTATCCTCCGGATCCATCCCGGCCGAGAGATAGACGAACACATGGGCATTGATGGTCAGCGTCGGCAAACCCTCGTTCTGGCGGCCGCGCACCTCGCCGGTCTTGAGCATGGTCAGAAACGGCATCTGCGTCTCGTTGACCTGATCCCAATGCACGAAGCGCCGGCTCGTCGCCGTGAAACTCGCCGCGCCTTTGATGAGATCGAAGAAGGCAACGGAAATCTGTTCGCGGGTGACCGTGGTCATCGCGGCTTCCTTATGACTTTGCGGTGATGTCTTGATCGGCTTGGCTTGCCGCCACCGGCTGAGGCGAGAGCAATAGCGCAGATACTTCAGGAAAATGGGTGGTATAGTCCGGCATCCCTCAGGCTGAGTACCGTATGAGCGTCATTGCTCTCCTGCAACATCCAGTTGTTGGGAATGCTTTTTAGAACGGCAAGCGCCTTATCTTCGGCGATGTCCAAACAATAGCTAGCGGCCCTTTGTCGGACGGTGATGAACGGATGATCGAGCAGCGGAACGAGCGCATCCAGCTTCCCACGCGAGTATAGCTCCTTGGCAACCCCATATGGTTGGCCCGCGACCCTGTTGTAGGCCTTCATACTGACATTGTTGCCGTCCTCGTCCATAAGAAATCGTGTCGATCCATAGAGGCGTTCGCAGCCATCGATGAACCGCTCGAGCAATTGCGGGATCGTCATTTCTTTCAATGTCGGCCGCTTCGGCGGGTCGCGCAAAACGCGATCGCGCCACGCCAGGACTTCCTTCGTCGTCATCTTTTTGAGCACGCCGGTAAAAGCCGCCATCGCCCACAGAGGATCGACGTCTGTCCACTTCGTGCCGGCCCATCCCCTGACGTCCGGGCTTGAATTTTCGAAAAGCTGAGTGCGAACCACCGCAACGGTGTCTCTTCGCATAAGTTCCGTTGCTATGGCGTTCATGGTGACGTTCGCACGCTCCCATTCGGGGCTACCTAGAGGCACTTTCACCCGTTCCAGACGAACTATGGTTCCGACCTGGTTGGCCTCGTCGACAAAGCGCTGAATGAGATCGTCGGTACTCAGCTTTGTATAGTTAAGGGTGTTCATTTGAGCACGCCGAACTTGCGCATAATTTCTAATCCCTTAGCGCGTTGACCAGCGAAATCCAATTCGCGAATTTGCTCTCTGAACGTCCGCGTACCTTGGCCATCGGGTTTGCCGTTATATGCTCCGGTGATCTCTTCGTGCTTAAGGCGAGGCGCCCAAACGATGTTGTCCGGATCCTCGATCCGTTCGCGGCCAAATTTCTCAAAAACGCCCTTTTCCAGATTATAGTCGTTTTGCTCGACGATATGATGGCGGTCATAGCCTAGAACATTTTCGGTCGGCCTGGCCTGGAGCTCTTCAAGGGTCTTGGGCGGATCAAGGCTGGTGATCATCTGGTCAATGAGCCGCTGTTCGCCCACGATCCCCGGCCCTTCGCCCCGATTGAGTTCCTTGGGATAGAGAGTCTTTATGAATGCCAACACCGCAAGTCCAATTGGTGTACGTCTGAGAAAGAAACGGCCGCCTATTTCCACAATCTCTCCAGCCACGTCCTCTAGCCATTTCAGGCCCTCCGAACGGTTGCGATTGCTCGGCCAATCCTTTGGAGAAATATTCGGTCTTTTCGGAGTTACGTCGGACTCGTCGGCGCTTGACTCGCCGTCAACCGGCGCAAACCAGCCTGGGTTGGGAGACGAACCGCGACGCGGATGTTTTGTAGGGTCCCAACCTGCCTTCAACAGACCGCTTTGGTAAAGCTCCAAGGCGCGCTGCGTAATCTCGTCGAAGGATTCGACTTCTTTCGTCAGCAGGGGCGGGTCTGGAAATTGCATCTGCACGGCGGCGATCGCAGCCAGCGCAAGATCGCCTCGGTTGAACGCGTTTGCGATCAAAGCCAATGCGCCGGCCTTGGCTGCGATATCGATGGGAAGCCGATAGGACGCGGTCAGTTCATCGTCGAGCTCGGCGAGCGGTCGAACCGTCCACGAGCCACTTCCGCGTTCCTGACGCATAAGTGGGATGTCACCGACAAATACTCCCTGCGCATCGCATGAAACGCGGCCGTCATCGCGGCTCTGCGATAGGGAAAACACGCGTAATCCCGGGATTGCAAGCATGGCTATCTTGGCTCCCGTCCAGGATTGGAACATAACATGAACATAGGGTCAAGCATCTAAACTTGCTTTCGAATTAAGTCTCACTGCAGGGCCTCGCCCACCGCCTGACTGAACTCTCCGGTAATCTCCCCCGCCATCTCCGCCAGCGACGAGCGCAGATAAGACCGCTCCGGCATCGTCACCGCCGGCAGGTTCACCCGCGCCGCAAAGACCTGCTTGCCGCCGACGGCGAAGGCGAGCGCCTTGGCTTTGTCCGGCACGATCTCGTGCGGCGGGATGGTGCCGCCGAATTCCTGGATCGCGGCATATTTGACGTCGCCGGATGTGCCGATGCGGACTGAGACCTCCGCCGCGGACTCATCCACCGTGGCAACGATCGAACTCGCCAGCGCGCCGCTTCGCATATTGAGCACGCCGCCGAACAGTTTTTGTTGAATCTTCGCTTCCAGCGCCACGGCGAGTACGTTGGCCTTGTCCGAGAGCGCCTGGCGCAGCCGGTCGGGCATGCCGGCAAGGCTCGCGCTGTAATCGTCGCGCAGATCGAGCTGAAACATCACGCCCCCACCACGCTGCGGTAAGGATCGAGCGAGGCGCGGATGAAATCCGGAATGTCCTTGAGGCTATACGACGCCGTCTGCTGGCCTTGCACGGTCTGCG
>DASYAX010000076.1:0-8657 GCA_036501045.1 Bryobacteraceae bacterium | reverse complement strand
AATCGAGAGAACATTTTCGTTCGAAAGGCCATCCTTCCCGGTATAAGTAGTAAAACCACCTCGGTTGAAGCGGCTCAGCCCGCCGCGCGTGCCAACCCAAAGGTCACCACGATGGTCCGTATAAGTGGACTGCACAACTTCGTTAGGCAAGCCGTTCCGCATCTTGAACACGCTGAACGAACCGCTTTTGAATCGTCCCAGACCCTTGCGCGTACCAACCCATAGGGCGCCGCCTCCATCCTGGCTGATCGAGAACACCGAATCGTCCGGCAAGCCATCCTTGGTGGTGTACACGGCAACTTTGCCATCCTTGATCCGGTTCAATCCGCCGCCGCCGGTTCCCAGCCAAATGGCCCCATCGCGATCTTGCAATACCGGCAAGGCGATATCGCTCGATAGCCCTTCGCGGGTAGTGTAGGTAGTAAAAATGCCGTTCTTCAGCCGCACCAGCCCGCCACCCTTTGTGCCCACCCAGAGACTACCTTCCCGATCCTCCAAACTGGTCCAGACCTGATCGGAAGGGAGACCTTGCTTCGCGTTATAAACGGTGAACTTGCCCTCGCGAAGCCGATTCAATCCGCCATCCCCGGTCCCAATCCAAAGGCCGCCCGAACGGTCCTCGGAAATGGACCAGACCGTGTTGCTCGATAAGCCGTCCCGCGTAGAGTAATTTACAAAACGATCGTTCACCAAGCGGCTCAGGCCGCCGCCATTTGTACCGATCCATAAATTACCGCTTTTATCGGCGTGGATCGCGCGGATATCGCCGTTCCTGAGCCCATCCTTCTCGCTATAGATCGTCAGCTCCTCCGATTTGAGGTGGCCGGGCTTAAGGCGCGCCAAGCCGTCGTGTGTCCCGATCCACAGGCTGCCGTCCGGCCCCCCACAAACCGCAAACACCACCTCATCGGGCAGACCCTCTTTTATGCTGTAGGAGGTGAATTTGCCATTCGCATAGCGCGTAACGCCGCCCCCATCCGTACCGATCCAAAGAGCCCCTTTTGCGTCTTCGTACAACGCGAGGACCGCATCGTTCGAAAGGCCGCTGCGAGTCGTGAAAGTAGAAAACTTTCCGTCCCTTAGGAGCGTTAAACCGCCACCGTTTGTACCTATCCACAGATTTTTCTGGTGGTCTACCAACAGCGCGCGGATGTCGTTGCTTTGCAGTTCCGGTGTGTTCTCTTTATCAAAAACCGTGAAGCGCAAGCCATCGAACCGCGCCAGGCCTTCCTCGGTTCCTAACCACAAGTAACCGTCTGGTGTCTGTGCGATAGCCAGGATCGAATTTTGCGGAAGCCCTGTCTCCGTACTCCAAACGTCCTGAGTGTATTGCGTGATGGCCTGCGCCGGGTCCAAAGCGGCTTGCAGGCGACTCGGAAGCAGGCTAGCTCCCAGCGCGAAGCTCAAAGATAGGACCGTTTTTCGAATTGACAAGACTTCAGACCCGCTGAAACGCCGGCCGGGCAAAGTGATAGTGGTACAAACCCCGACATCTTGTCTATCGGCCTAATTCTGGGAGAAATTGAGTAGGAACGCTAGTAAGCAGTTTCCCGAGCCCCGTCCCGATTTCCAAATAAAACGCCGGGAGTAATCCGTTGAAATCCCGTCGACGTATTAGAGAGCGAGTTCCAAACGAAACTCGGAAGGAAAACATTATGAAGCGAATTTATTTGGGGTTGGCAGCACTGTCGTTAGGGTTACATCTTCGCATTCGTTGTGCAGGACCCCATGGTCGGCGGGAGCAAGATGTATCCCAGCAAAGACATAGTCGATAACGCGGTGAATTCCGCGGATCATATCACCTTAGTCGCCGCAGTTAAGGCGTCCGGTCTGGTGGATACCGCAAATGGCCGCCTGTCCCGCCCGCTCAAGCGCGCGGCGTCCCGGTTAGAACGCCGCGATGCCGTTAAATCCGGCCTGGGCCTTGACACCCGCAGCCATCTGGAACAGCTTCAATGCTCCGCTGGCGCTTATCTCAAAGACGCCGACGGTCCCAGTGCCGGTGTTCAAACTATAGAGATACTTTCCATCCTGGCTGATCGCGATGTCGAGGTCCGTTGCTCCCGCGGGAAGGGAAGCCACCACGGTGCCGGCAACGGCAGAGACATCACCCGAACCGTCGATAGCAAAAGCAGAAAGACTGGAGCTCGCCGAATTGGCCGTGTAGGCGAATTGACCATTCGGGGTAAGTTCAACCCAGCAGGCGCCTGAGCCGAGAGTGGGCACGCCGGCCGTTATGGGCGCAAGCGTACCGTCGTCTTCCACTAGGTAAGAGGAAATGGAGGAAGCATGAGAGCCGCCCACGGGGCCCGTTTGCACGATCAGCGCGGCGCCATATGGCGAAAAGACCACGTCGAAAAGCCCCGGCAGCGGGTCCTGAGTAATCTTCGGCCCCGACAAAGACCCATCGCTCCCAACTAAAAACGTATCGATGTTGTTCGTGAGCTTTTCGGTCACAATCAGAAATCTGCCATCCGGACTGAAGGCCAAGGACGAAGGACCGCTGTTGGCGGTGCTGAGATAACGGATGGAGCGTGGAATTTCGCTGAGCGTTCCGGCTTCATTCAAACGGAAGCCTACGACGTTGCTGTTGCCGGCGAAGTTCACCACGTACACAAGGCCGTCATGCTGAGCCACCGCCACGGGTGCGCTGCCACCGGACGACACGACTTGAGCGAGGTCCAGGTTTGCCCCGCGCACGCGGAAAACGGAGATCTCACCGCTGCCTGCGTTGACGGCAACCAGTAAGGAGCTATCTTGGCTCAGAGTCAGCGAGCCTTGCGAACCCAGCGGATCGGTTGTCCCTCCACTGCCGCGGCCGCCGGTGGGGTAATGATCCTGTTCGACTAAGGAGCCATCTTTGGCGCGAGAATAGGCAATGATTTCATTGCGTCTAGCTGAGTTAGTCATGACGAACACAGCATGATTGCCGGTGCGGGCGTCAACCCGCTGGGCGTCGGCTACCGGCGCTGCTTGGATGACGAGTGCAAACGCGAAGACAGTTATAGCTATTCTCAATCTGGTCCCCTTTTGTAACGTACTTTTCGAGGCAAGCGTCCGGCTGCCGGGCCTGCACTAACTCTTTCGTAAAAGAAACTGAAAAGTTACTCGGCCTCGTGGAAATACCAGGATGCGATCGGCGGGACATTTTGGTGCCGCACCGGCCGCGCCCGCTACCTGTTCTTTTCCCAAATAAAACGTGTCATTCTACCTGTTGGAAACCAAAATAAGGGTGCGCTTGCAATGAGAGTTCTGAGGCGATGTTTCATCCGGCTGGTCAACGCGCTAACGGGGCGCCGGGACGAGGATCGATTTGCGGGAAGAGATTGAGGGACATCTCGCCCGCCTGACGACGGAAAACCTGCGAGCCGGCTTATCTCCCAAAGAGGCGCGCCGCCAAGCGGCGCTGAAGTTCGGCGCGGCGGAGGCGATCAAGGAAGACTATAGAGATCAGCAAGGCTTACCGTTCCTCGAAACACTATTTCGAGATATGCGATACGGGTCGCGGCAATTGCGCAATCACCCCGGCCTCACGATAACCGTGCTGCTGACTTTGGGCTTGGGCACCGGAGCCAACACCGCGATTTTTACCGTGGATTACGCGACGCTGCTGGCCCCGCTGCCGTATCCCGATGCCGGCCAGTTGGTAATGGTTTGGTCGAAGATTCGAGGGCATCGAAACGCTATTTCGACGGCGGATTTCCTCGACTGGAAACGGCAGAACGACGTGTTTCAGGACCTGAACGCCCAGACCGAAGGCTCTTTCAACGTCGCCACCCGCGATCAACCGGAAAATATGCAAGGAAGGATAACGACCCCTGGCCTCTACCGGATGCTCGGGTATCCCTTCTTTTTCGGACGAGACTTTCTTCCCGAAGAAGGGCAGCCGGGTGGAGATCACGTTATCATTCTCACCCATAAGCTCTGGGAGCGGCTGGGGAGCGATCCTCGCGTCCTCGGAACCACGATGCAGCTCAATGGCGAGCTGTACAAGGTTGTCGGTGTCTTCGCAGCGGGCCTGACCGATCGCGGCCAGGGAGAATTCGCCGTGCCTCTGGCCTTCAACCTGAGCCAGCTCAATCGAGACACGCGTTGGCTCGACGTCATGGGCAGGCTCAAGCCCGGCATCACGATCAAGCAGGCACAATCCGCCATGGAGGCGGTGGCAGCGCGCCTTGCCGAAACCTACCCGAAGAGCAACCGGGGCTGGGGCGCATCGGTAGAGCCGCTCAAAAACGACTTCATACCCAGCCAGCGGATCGTCACACTTTGGCTGCTGCTCGGCGCAGTGGCATTCGTGCTGCTGATCGCCTGTGTCAATGTAGCCAACCTGTTGCTGGCCAGGGGCATGACCCGTCAGAAAGAAATGGCGGTTCGCAGCGCATTGGGAGCAAAATCGGCATCGATCTTTGCCCAATTGCTGACCGAGAGCCTGCTCTTTGCGGTTGGCGGCGGCGCACTCGGCGTGATGGCTTTCTCGGTAGCGCAACGCTCGCATGAAATTGCCTCACGGATGGCGCTCGGCGCCTCCCGCAATCGAGCGCTGGCGCTGGTGCTTGCTGAGGGTGCGGGGCTCGCCTGCGCCGGCTTCGGCCTGGGCCTTGTCGGCGCCTACTTTGTGGGCCGTACCATGCAAAGCGCCTTGTTCCAAATTGGCGCCCTGGAGCCGTCCGTCGTTGCTTTGGTCGGACTCGTTCTTCTATTTGCGGCCCTGCTCGCCTGCTATCTGCCCGGCCGCCGTGCCGCGTCGCTCGAGCCCATCCAGGCGCTCCGCCAGCAATAGCGACCGCCCGTTCGTGCCCGGTATCCGCCTGTTCGCTACGATCAAGCTAGTCCATGAACACCTCTCCAGTTGACCTGAAGACCACCGTCACCCGCTTCGCACCAAGTTCGACATGACGGCCGGCAGCTGCAAGATCTGCTTCTCTTCCCACCTGGAAGAAATCGGTTCGAAATCCGGCGTTTTGCGCGGCGATCGATTTAGCTTGCTTCGCTGTGCGGCCTGCGCTTATGCGTTCGTCGCGAATCCCCTGCTCGACTACAGCGCGATTTACTCGGAAGACTACTATCGGGGTGCGGGCGCCGACCATTCGATCGATTATCTTTTCGAGCTAAGTGACTCGAAACTCACGATTCGGCAATATGAATGGCGGGGCATCGTGAAAGTGGTCGAATCGATGGTCCCCCTATCGCAATCCACCAGCTGGCTCGACTTCGGTTGCGGCAACGGCGGACTGGTACGTTACCTCCGCGAGGAGAAAAAGTGCCAGGCTGTTGGCTACGAGCATGGCTGGATTCGGTCGCGCGCGGTGGAGTCTGGCATTCCATTCCTCGACAACGAAATAGATCAAAACCGCGGTTCGTTCGACATAGTCAGCGCCATCGAAGTGTTGGAGCACGTAGTCGATCCGCTGGCGGAGCTTCGTCTCATTCGTTCCCTGCTTAAGCCCGGCGGTCTATTCTTCTACACCACCGGCAATGCGGCGCCGCACCGGAATAATCTTTTAAACTGGCACTATTTCGTTCCAGACATCCACATCAGCCTTTACGAGCCGGGAACGTTGCGAACCGCCCTGCGAGCCGCCGGCTTCCGGGCCGAGGACCGTGGGTTTGTAAACGGTTGGGAAGACATCATTCGCTTCAAAGTACTGAAAAATCTCCGGCTCCGGCGGACCGCTGTCTGGGAAAAATGCCTTCCATGGTATCCGCTCAGCCGGCTGGTGGATCATCGGCTTCAAATCACCGCACACCCTGTTGGTTGGACCGGCTGAATTGGGGTCGACTGACGGTCCGCCTCTCCGGCCTGCCTTCTTGACAGCTTCACGTACACTGTATGCTGTATTAAATGTCTAGTACACGTCTTTGCTGTTTCGCCTGCGCTCGAAGCTCATGTTGCTGCTTGCGATCTCGCGCGGCGCGGAGCTCTTGATTCTGGACGAGCCAACCGACGGCCTCGATCCCGCCGCGGTCGAAGATGTCATCCGGGAGCTCGTCGTACTCTCCGCATCCGAGGGCATCACCATTTTCTTTTCTTCGGGAGCGTCTTTATACTCGGCGCTCTCTGGTGGGTTACCGCTCAGCTTTCGTTGTCCCCATCGTTCGACGTCTTTCACTTTGGCTACGACGCCTCTCCGCTCATCACGCACGCGTTCCCCTGGCCGGCTATGGCCATTTCGCTCTTTGCGTCTGCAGTGCTTTTTTTGACCGCTTTGAAAATCGTGCAGACTCGCGAGTATTAGCGCGCCGCGACCACCAACACCTTACCCGCCCCTACCTCTCTTAACCGAATCGTAATCTTCCTTCCCGGCAAACATTTCCCGGCACTCCTGTTTTAACCGATAATTCACACACAACAAATCCCCGCGCAACACTCTTCCCGCACATTGAAATCAAATGAACGTTACAGCGAGAACGACATTCCAATTTTTTTGGCAGGATCGCTCGGTCGGATGCGACTTCCAGACCGGCGTCTCGCTCCATAGCCACACCATGTATTCAGAGGAGAGCCTCGAAATGGTGCCGCGCTATACCGCCAGAGTGCCCTATCTCGGCGGCGCCGTTCGGCGTCAGGAAGCCGAATATCGGCAAAAAACGCAGAAGCCCTTCGATTTCGGCCATGCGTTTTGGACTCCGCCGTTAAGTCCACGCATGGCCTACCGTGTGGAGGAGAAACAAATCCAGCGGAAGCTTGGTCTGCCTGCCCTCGTTTCCATCACCGATCACGACGACATTCGTGCGGGAACTCACCTGCATGTTCTGGACCGGTTCAAGAAGGCCCCGGTCTCGACCGAGTGGACCATCCCTTTCGGCGGTACGTTCTTCCATCTGGGCGTACACAACATGCCGGGCGCCACTGCCTCGGCTTTGATGGCGGATCTCGCACTCTTCACCGCAAATCCTCACGAGGACAAGCTCGCCGGCCTCCTCGCGATGCTGAACGGCCATCCTGAAATCCTGCTGGTGCTGAATCATCCGCTCTGGGATGAAAAAGGCATCGGAGCCGCGCAGCACGCACAAATTCTGGCGAGTCTCCTCGAACGTTATCGGCGCTTCTTCCACGCCCTGGAGTTGAACGGCCTTCGCGGTTGGGACGAGAACAAACAAGTCGTCGTTCTAGGCAGGCAAATTGGACTGCCGTTGGTAGCCGGTGGCGACCGTCACGGTCGCGAACCCAATGCCGTCCTGAACCTTTCCCGCGCCGCCACCTTCGCTGAGTTTACTGAGGAAATTCGCGCTCATCGTTTGAGCCATATAGTGTTCATGCCGCAATACCGCGAACCTCTCAGGCTGCGTATCCTTCAAACCATGATCGACGTGGTTCGCGATTATCCGGAAAACTTCGCAGGCCGAAAATCCTGGGGCGATCGGGTGTTCTATCGAAACCCACAAACCGGCGTGGCTGTTCCCCTCGCTTCTATTTGGAACGATGGTGGCCCAAGGATCGTCAAACATTTTATAGCGGCCATGCGGCTTCTCGAATGGCGAGGGATTCGTTCCGCGCTCCGGCTTGCTTTAGATGACCGGTCGTCCGTGCCATTCGATCAGGAGGCGGCTATTTGACTTCGTATCCGCGCGCGGCCTTCCTGCCCGATACTTTTCATGAGGTAAATGGCGTCGCGCACACCAGTCGGCATCTGGAAGCTTTCGCCCGCCGCCGCCAGATCCCCTTTCTCAGCGTCCATTGCGGACCGGCCAATGAAAAGATCACCGATGGCGCTGTCACAGTGCTTCAACTGAAGCGGGGCCCGGCCCGTTTTGGTCTGGATGCCAATCTCGATTACGATCCCTTTCTCGTGCGCTATGCCGGCCGCATCCTGTCTGACGTCCGGAACTTTGGCGCCGAGCTCATTCATATTACCGGTCCTGGTGACATGGGCGCTCTCGGCTGCTACGTCTCCTGGCGTTTACAACTTCCTCTCGTCATCTCTTGGCACACCAGCTTGCATGAGTATGCGGGCCGCCGCTTGGAGCGTCTGTTGCGCTTCACAGGCGAAAGGTTGAGTCATCGGGCGGGCGCGTTCGCCGAAAAACGGTCACTGCAAATTCTCGGCTGGTTTTACCGCCGCGCCGTCATCGTCATGGCGCCCAATCAGGAGTTGCTGGATCTGACTCGATCCATGACCGCGCGCCCCGTCTTCCTCATGCGCCGTGGAGTAGACACGCAATTGTTCACACCGGCCCGGCGAAACCGCGTCCCCGGCGCCTTCCGCATCGGTTACGTCGGCCGCCTCACTCCGGAGAAGAACGTACGCTTTCTGGCCGAGCTCGGCAAAACGCTTACCACTCTCAGCCGCGATTCCTTCGAGTTCATCATCGTCGGCGAAGGAAGCGAGGAAGCTTGGCTTCGTGCTCGCTTGCCGAATGCCATTTTCACTGGCGTTCTCCACGGCGAGCGTCTCGCCGAAGCCTATGCCAACATGGATCTCTTTGCCTTCCCCTCCACCACGGACACGTTTGGAAACGTCATCCTCGAGGCACTCGCCTCGGGCGTTCCCGCCGTCGTAACCAACGGCGGAGGCCCAAAATTTCTCGTGCAATCGGGAATCACCGGCCACGTCGCGGCCTCCGATTCGGATTTCATCAACTTTGTGAATCACCTCATGACCAGCCCAGACCTGCATCGCCAGATGCGCGAAGCGGCCCGTCAATACGCCTCC
>DASYAX010000075.1:0-37843 GCA_036501045.1 Bryobacteraceae bacterium | reverse complement strand
AGGTTGCCTCGGCCCTGCGCAAGACCCTCCAGCCGAGTTTCCCAAATACGCCGGTAGAGGTTCAGGCGTTTACAGCGCAAGTGGAACAGATGCTGGTGGAAGAGCGTCTCATGGCCAGCTTGGCGGCGGCCTTTGGAATTCTCGGCTTGGCTTTGGCCGCGATCGGCTTGTACGGGCTGCTCGCTTATAAAACGGCGCGGCGTACGAGCGAGATCGGCATTCGTATGGCGCTCGGAGCCAGGCGGAGTGAAGTGTTGCGGCTGGTAATCGAAGATGCGTTCAGCATGCTTTGCCTGGGAGTCGCGGGCGGGCTTGCGGCGGCTTGGGCCGCTTCGCGCTTCGTCTCATCGATGCTGTTCGGCCTCACAGCGACCGACCCGTCAACGATCGGTATCGCGGTTGCCGTGTTAGGCGCGGCGGGGCTTCTAGCGGGATTTCTGCCTGCGTGGCGGGCATCGCACCTCGATCCGATGGCGGCCTTGCGGCACGAGTAAAACCGGGCTGCTTTATTTTATGCAGATAAACCGAGTGGCTTCGGCAAATGTGAGCGCCAGTGATTTGGCGGGCGGAAAGCCTTTCGAAGCCTGCACGACCATGCGCCGGAAGCCCGTGCTGACTTGGCTTTCATCGGCCGCCTCCACCCGATCTAACACCCGGGTGAAGCCGAGCCGTTCAAACTCTTTGCGCAGACAGGAATGAGTGAATTGATGAAAGTCGATGCCGAGCTTCATGATGTCTTCGCCCTGCAGCTTCTTTCGCAGTGCGTAGCGGATGGAGTTCGGCAGCCAGCCGTATAAAGGAATTTTGGCGTATTCGCCGGAGCCAAAGCTAAACTTGTTGGTCGATTCGAAATAGAGCAGACCACCCGGTTTCAGCGTCTTGTGCACTTTTGCCAGACCCGTTCGCCAATCCTCCACATGTTCGAACACCGAGGAAGCCACGACCACGTCGTAAAAATTATCCGGAAGCGGGTAATCTTCGAGGTTGCCCAGTTCAATATCAGGCTCTACGCCATAGCGGGTCCCGGTTTCCTTGGCGAACTCGATCAGTTGCGGGCTGATTTCCAATCCTTTGCAACGAAGCCCACGCAGCTTGCACAAAATAGGGAACCAGCCGGTTCCCGTACCGATCTCGAGAATTTCGGTGGCGGGCAAGATATCTTTGAATCTTCGTATCAACCGAAGATAGTTCTCGAAATGTTGGTTTTTTTCTTCTAGAGCGAGGTTCTGATGATTGTCGATGTACTTGACGACGTCCGCCGTGGCTTCGTAATAGATTTTCATCGCTCTCGTGCTTTATCGACGAAATGGCGGGAGAACTTCAGGGGACGAACGCCCCAGAATCAGGATAACATTCGATCTTAACCCGTATTTTCTAGCGTTTAGGCAGGCTGGCGAGATAAGCGGGCCAGGCCGCCCTCGCCCCGTCGGCAAAACTCTGCAGTTGGGAGTAGTCGTCGGCGTAGGTTGTATACATAAACCCGACAACCCCGGGAATGCCCGCCGCGTCTTTCAATTCTTTGGAAGCCTCCGCCGCCCCGTTGCCGCGATCGTAAAAGCCGGCGATCATTTGCCGGTGCGCGATCGGTTGCCGGGGGTCATGCCCTGAAAACCAGGTCAGCGATTGCCTTAAAGCGCCCAGGTTCCAATTCATAATGGAAACGTCGGCGGCAAGGCCTTTCCAGGAGCCGGCGAAGTCTCCCTCCACGTGAAACACGTGATCTTTCGCATTGTGATATGGATCGAACATGTCGTTCCAGACATAGAGGTCGGTCCCGGGAAGGGCGGTCTGGTAAATCTGAGCCGTTTTTCCGACGCTCCAGGCTAGCAACTCGCCCGCGGTCATCTTTCGCGAGCGGCAAGCCCAACAAGAGTTCGCCTGTCGTATTTCGTCATAGTTGAGTAGCGTGGCCGCCTCCTTGGGCAGCACTTTCTTGACCGCTTGCGCATTTGCCGCTAGCCATCGATAGACGCCGGGCTCGCTCATACACATCGCAGTCTCATTGTTGAACGCAATCGGGAAGACCGCGTAATAATCGGCCGCGACCGTCTGCCCTGGCACAAGATGGGTACCGGCCGGAAGCGTGATATCGGGCGGCCAATGGTAGCTGTTATGAAACGCGTTCACTTGCGGCGCTACCATCGGCGGATCGACGACACGATTGTAGTCAACGCCCTCCTGATAGACTTTGGCCGGATTCGCGGGGTCGTAAAGCTTAAAGGGAGCCCCCGCGCTATGCTCCACATAGACGAGCGCCCTTTCTTCCAACAGAATATCGTCGAACAGGAGCACGCCCTTGCTGCCGCCCCAGACGCCCAAGTACAAGCTCGCATCCTTCGTATCCCCGCTATTGAAGCTGTAGTCGAGTTCGGTCCAATCGTGGGTACCGTTGGCGTGCGGGTAAGCGATCATCCGAAGCTTTTCGCTATTGCCGCTTTCAAAGATCTCCACCATCGGTCCACCGAGAAAGTTAATAGACTTGAAGAACAGCCGCAGATGATACTGCCGCCAGGGAATCAGCTTGATTTCCTGATGAAGACGGCCGTTGCCTGCGGCGTCGACAATGGCAGCGGCCGATTTTCCGCCATGCGCATTCTCCGTGATGCCAATCCCCTGATCGTTGGTGTCGAACCAGCCCGTCTTTCCGGCTTCGAAGTCCCCGTTCTTTAATCCGGGGAAGCTGTTCATAAAATGGAGCGCCTTGCCGGAGGCGACAACCTGGAATTCGGCCCCCACCACGCGTTGCGATTCGGCCCAATTGGGATCTACCCCGAGCACATCGTTTGACCAGCCGAACGGGGCGACCGATGCCACCGCTTTCATGTGCTTGTGGTTGGCATACTTCATCACCTCTTTCATGCGGTCCTCGTTGTCCTTCGGCCAGGAAGGATTCCCCATGAAATTGAAACTACTGTCCCAAAAAACCACACCGGTGTAACCGGCCTTGGCCGCCTTGTCGATCAATTCCTCGCTTTTGGCGACGGCGTCCTCACTCGTGAGGTAGGAATGGTGCCAGTACCAGAGCTCCGGCGATGGAGGGCTGATTGGCGCCTCCGGCGAACCTCCCCATGCGGCTATTGCGGCTATCGCCAGGCACCCGACAAGTATGTTTTTTTTCATGAAGTTACGCCGCAGCTACCACTCTTCCCCCAACAACAAATTCTTGGCATCGAAGCTCCAAATCAAAGGATAGCGCCCCGAGCTGAGTGGGAGAGTTGTCCCGCGCCCGCAGCACTTAGTTGGCGGAATCCCTGCGCACCTAGTAAAAGCGCCATAATCATATCCTATTAACTTCATGAGCCAAACTCTAGAGACTCCTCCTGGCATCGACTCGGGGCTGCAATCCGCGCTGCGCCTTAAAACAATCCCCGGCCTTGATGCAGTCCGCGCGGCGGCCGTTTCGCTCGTTGTTCTCTTTCATTTTGGATTGCTTCCAAGCGCCACAGGCGAACTTGGCGTCATGATGTTCTTTGTTTTGAGCGGTTTTCTGATCACACGAATTCTCCTGGTCGAATATGCAAGAACCGAAACCATCTCGTTGCGCGAGTTCTATCGCCGCCGCACTCTTCGTATCTTTCCTACCTTTTACGTCTGCTGGATGCTCGAAACGCTGCTGATGGCGCTGCATCGGCAACACGTGCGTTGGTGGGAGCCATGGACTTCGTTCTTTTATCTGACGGACTACGCACGGGCCATCGCCGGGCCGGAAACCATTAAGCATATGCCCATCGCATGGTCGCTAGCGATCGAGGAGCAATTTTACCTGCTCTGGCCGGCATTGCTTCTATGGATGCTGGTCTCGCGCCGGAATACGAGACTCGCAGTGTCCTTTTTCATTCTTGGCGTCTGGTTCCACCGGGCCATTCTTTTCGTGGGATTTCACGTCTCCTATGGGTACATTTACAACGCGTTTGACACACGAATCGACGCCTTGATGATAGGGTCCCTGCTGGCAATTCTGACCGTGCACGCGGCCTCCGACGAGCGAACCGCCAGGGGTCTTGCGCTGCCGGTCCAGTCTGCGTGGCTCGGCCTCGTGCCGGCAGCCCTGCTTACCCTGATGGTCGTCTTCGATTCTGCGATAAAACAGCGCCCGTGGCTTTCGATGACCTGCTTTTCATTTCAGCCGGTGATCATTGCCGTGCTCCTGATCCAAACTGTTTGTTTCGGAAACTTCCAATGGCGGCTATTAGGCCACCCGATTCTTCGTTTTATCGCCCACATTTCGTACGCCCTCTATCTGTATCACGCATTGGTAATCGATGAGGGCGAACGCATCAGCTTCGCTGGCTATAGCGGCCGGTTTCTGGGATTTCGTTTCCTTGATCCCGATCATCACATCCGCATGTTGGTACGTCTAGTGCCAGCACTCGTCATTCCAGTTATTTCCTATTACTTGGTTGAGCGGCCGTTCATGCGGATGCGGGACCGAAAGCGGCAGCCGGTGAGTACGGTCAGCGCGCAGGAGGAAGTGGTTAGTCTTTCCTAGTTGCACCCTTTGCCGGGTGGTAAAGTTCCAGGCGGGCCATTTTGGTTTGCTCGTCATATCCGATAACGGCCCAGCTATGCCACCCGAAGAGACTTGCCCACATCGGCCTTTGAGCGGGCCCGGGGTCGTTCAAGTAGAAGACGACCGCCGACTTCCAAGCTGGAGTATTCAGGTTCATCGATTCGCTGGCGAACGAATCGGTATTGGTGGTTTTTAGAAACACCGCACACCGGCAGTCCCGGTACTGCTCCGCAAGTCGCATGACTTCGCGGTACGGCTGGCCGACTGATGCGAGCTGCCGAATGGCTACGCCGGTGAAAACCACTTGGATGCCGGTGAGGGTGAGAAGCGTGAGAATCACGGCTTGCTTTGAACTTCGCCATTTCAAAATCAAACACTCGAGACCACGGGCCGCCAGCACGGCAACGGTACAGTACGCTTCAAAATAATATCGTTCTCCCACAATGGGAGAGGATGTAAAAATAAAGACCGAATGGCCGGCGACCACCGCGGGAAATAAGCACGCCAACACGTTGGCGGCTGGCGAACGCCGCTCTTTCCAAAAGCCGTACGCCCCCAGGGTAAATACGAACGGAAAGGCATAGAGCAGCGTGGCCTGAGCGGATAAACGCCGGGTCCATAACAAGTTTTGGAGAATGACGGAGGGTGAAGTACTCGGCACGACTTGCTGGTCATACAAGGAATAGGGCGAGATCCACGGGTTGCCGGTATAGGCACGGTTGTAAAGAAGAATGGATACCACGGCCAGCACTGCGAATCCGGTCGCCACTATGGCCAAACGCCTGATAAGCCGCTGATTCCGGCGGCAGTACCACAGCGACGCGAGGCCCAGGACCACCGCTGCAACAAATGCGGTAAACGGCCTCACGTGAAAACCGAGGACGAGCATCACAAACATCAAGCTGAACTGCGAAAGACTTTGCCTTGCAATTCCACGCAGGCAAAACCAGCAAGCGGCAGCAATCAACACCGCGCACAGCGCATGCGAAAGGATCCCCACGCACTGCGCCAGACAGTACGGTGAAAGAGCGGCAATCCACACGGCGGGAAGGACTGTGGTAGCGCCGAACGCTTCTCGCGCGATCTTTCCCACCAGGAAGAGCAACAGCCCGCCCAGGAGGGGAGTTGCGATCCATTCGATGCCCAATTTCTCAGGAAGAGCCAGCACCGCAGGCCACCCGAGCGGATATTTTGAGAACCAGCCGGAGTGAAAGAGAATCAGATGCTTGTACGCAAGAGGTAACGGGGTGTTGGCCGGAGTCGCGGTAGCCCCGGGCGGAGCATTGGCGACGGCCTTAAGCCCGGCAAAGACCTCCGCCTGAAACCGATACGAACTCTCGTCGGCAAACGTAATGCCCTGGCAGATGTGGTAGCTAACCAGGAGTGCGCATGCCACAAATCCAAGCAGGCAGATCCACAGTCCAACGGAGCGCTTCCATAATCCGCTCGACTCTTCCCACCTGTACACTTTGCTTTCACTGCCACTACGGAAACGGAGAAGATAGAGCAACGCGGGCAGAAGAATGAAAATCCGAAGTCCCAATACCAGCCATTCGTAATGGTGAAGGCCGGTAAGTATAGAAACTGCGGAGACACCGCCATATAGCAACCCGGCTGCGAGCAAGACGATCAGCGGCCTAGCAAAGCTCATATGATTGTGGGGGAACGGTAGCGGCCTTACCTCAAGACCTTCCGGATCGCATCGCGAAGGAGCGGAGCAAGAGCCGTCGTGTAGCGGGCCGCCCCGGCCTGCGTCAAATGAAAGCCATCCCGAAAGTCGCGCGGCGACAGGTCTTTGGCGGCTATCGGCGTAAGCACGACCACGCCGGCCTTCCGGCCCCCTTCCGAGAGGCATTCCACACCTTGGGCGTCGAGACTTGCCGGCGAGATCATTATCAACCGGCCGCCATTTCGCCGCACCAATCCATCCACGACCCGCAGCCGTTGCACGATTCGCTCCACGACGATTTCTTTGCGGGGCGGCGCTGCGGCTGGGGCCGGAACGAAGGAGGGTATCAGCTCGTTTACGCTCGGTACCAGCTTGGCAAGCAGAACCTTGCGGGTCTCCGAACGGGTGCCATAGAAAGCGCTCAGATTACCAACGAGCAGCGAAAACGTCTCAGTCGCCGACAAGTGCGCGTCATGCGAAACGCGAAGAAAGTCGCGCGTGTTCATCATGCGGTACGCAAAATATTCCCCGCGAATGTCGTTCGTGAACGATTGGGTCGACGTCAGGCTCAAGGCAACAACGTCCTGGCGAACGTTATGATCGTAAAAGTTTCGCAAACAGTAATACCAATCCAAGTAGTTAGTCTGCTCAACGGCAAAGCGAACGGTGCTGATATCCGGCGCCAGAAATTGACGAAGGCGGGGAAAATCCACTCCTTCCAGCAATAGCGAGTTGCCAATCATCAGTAAGCTTTTTGCACCGGATTTGCCAGAGCCATGCGTCAGACTGAGAACCGTTCGCCGTTCCCCCTCGATGCGGCCTTCGATTCGGCTGACCTTGCCGATACCAAATCGCACGGTGAGTTCCACCAGGGTGAATAAGAGGATCGTGCCCGCCAACAATAATTTGCTGGACCGGTTCAGTCCGGCTGACTGAAGCTTGGCTTGGATGTCGGGGGTGGCTGTCGGAATCACAAGAAAACCGGACGATCAGAATTGGAAATAAATAAACGCGGCGCCTTTATTCGCCGTAAAGGCCATCACAATCACGAGCAGCGCGAGGCCGGCGGCTAGCGGCCGGAACAAAGCAGCCGACCTCTGAAAAACATATTCTTCTTGGCGGCTTTCTAACACCAAATCGAGCGCGAAAAGTGGAATCGTATAACTCGCCAGGAATGCCATTGCCGGCGCAAACTGAGACCCGAACTGTAGTCTTCCCAATCCTTGCAGGAAGGTAACTGCCTCGCCGAAGCTTTGCGCGCGGAAGAAAACCCACGCCAGACAAACGCAATGGAAGATCACGATCCGGCGGAACCAGATGCTCATCCAAGACGGGCGGCCGGTTCGCCCGGAGCGCTCCAATCCCAGCAGCCTCTCAATCGATAATCCCAAACCGTGAATCCCTCCCCATATTACGTAGGTCCAATTCGCGCCGTGCCACAATCCTCCCAACAGCATGGTGACCGCCAGATTCCGATATTTCTTCACTTCGCCGTGGCGGTTTCCCCCCAGTGGAATGTAGACGTAATCGCGCAGCCAGGTGCTGAGGCTGATGTGCCAGCGCCGCCAGAAATCCTGCAGGCTGATAGCCAGGTACGGCTGCCAAAAGTTCACCATGAAATGAAATCCCATGAGTTGGGCGCTGCCCCGGGCGATGTCGCTATAGCCGCTGAAGTCGGCGTAGATTTGCCAGGCGAATGCATACGTTCCGACCAGAACGACGCCGGTATTCGGTGGTCCCATCCGGCCCGAAAAGGCGGCGTCCGCCAGCATGGCACAACTGTTCGCGACCACGCACTTTCTAAAGAGGCCCGTCAGAATCAGCATCAGCCCGTCAAAAAACCTGTCGCCGTCCAGTCTGCGCGGCTGTTGAACCTGAGGCAGGAGATGTGACGGCCGTTGGATCGGCCCAGCAACCAGATGGGGGAAGAAGCTGATGAAGAGGCCATAGTCCAAAAGGGACTGGGCGGGTTCCAGTTTCTCCCGGTATACATCCACAATGTAGGCAACGGCCTGAAAGGTGTAAAACGAGATGCCGGGTGGCAGCAGGATCCGAAGAACCGTTGGCGTGAATCCCAGAAAGCCGAGCCTGGCGAGCGAAGCGTTTAGTGAATCTTCAAAAAAGTTAAAGTATTTGAAGAATCCTAGAAAACCGAAATTCAAAGCCAGCGACAGGGTAAGCAGCGACCGCCTGCGCACGACGTCCGATGAATTGGCGATATAACGCGCCGAAAAGAAATCGACTACCGTCGAAATCAAAATCAGAATCAGGAATCGCCAGTCCCACCAACCGTAAAAGAAATAGCTGGCAATCAGCAAAAGAATGTTTTGGCCACGCCGGTCGAATCTCCAATAGAGCAGTACAACCAGCGTCAGGAAACACAGGTAGACCGGGGTGTCAAAGAACATTCATGGAACAAAGGATCAGAGTTTGTCAGGCCAGTCGTTTCAACCTACCAGATCTTCTCGTCAAGCAGCAACTCGACGGCCTAGTTGGTCCGAAATTCGCCCGTCGGCTGCTCTACGGCGCAATTCACCCGATAGTAGTAAGTGGTATGCGAAGAGAGGCCGGATAGGGCGATGTTTCGAGTCCGCGTTCCGCCGGCGTCGTTGACTCGGGTAAAACTGCTCATGACCAACGGATCCGAGCTGCTGTAGTCCACCGGGCATCCGGCGCTGTCGGGAGCGACAAAAGCGACGCTCGCCGACGAGCTCGTGATGGAAGAAGCAGGCGCGCCAACCAGGGTAGTCTTTCCCTGCGCCGCCTGGAGCGCATCGATATTTGCGCCAACATCGGCACCATCGTTGGCCGGCCCGAAGCCGGATCCAACGCATCCAGCGCAATAGGTCCCTTTCAAGCGAAAGTCGAGGTGTTGTGTGTTGCCGTTTTGGGCAACGGGAGCCTGATAGTTGAACCAGCCCGCGGAGCTCAACGAGGTATCGGAAGGGATGTAGTTATTACTGACGTACCCCGGCCAGGCAGCTTGGATTTGGGCCTGTGTTACGCCGTTGCCGATCATAACGTTATGGTCCCAGACATAGCCCGGCCAAGCGCAGTCGGCACCGGCTTCGCCAGCGGAATTACAGGGAGGAGACAACTGGCTGCCTTGAGGCAAAACCCCGTAGTAAGAGTCCAGATACATAAAGTTGTTCGTGACTTGAACCCCCTCAACGCGCGTGCCTGCGGCAGTCATGAAAACGGGAGCGCTACCCACGTTTCCGACGAAAGTGTTGTGATCTATGACGATATCTTCGGCTTGACCGGGACCCTGGAAAATCCAACCCCTTCCGGGCACGCCAGTAGTGCAACCTCCTTCGCCTGTAACGCAGTAAGTAAACCCGTTGATATCCCATCCCAGGTTATTGCGAAACAAGAATCGATTGCCTGGCGGCGGCTCTATAGCATATAACGGCGAGCTGGAAACACCGGTGGGCTGCGTGATACCCGCCACATGCCTAAAGGTATTATTCTCGAAATCGACGTCTGTCAGCCCGGTGTTAATGTAACTCGACAGCGTGACGGCGACCGATGCTGGATTGTCCTCCACCCAGTTTCCATCGAAGATGTTTCCGTATATCCTGATCCGGTTGCCGGTCTTCCATTCGAGTAACTGCCGATGGTAATAGGTCAGGCCATTCGAAAGAGGATTGCTGAGTGAGTACATTCGAGAAAGCGGCGCGGTGAAGGTGTTACGCACATAAGTGTAATCACCGTGAATCGCCCACTGCTGCCCGCTATCGTCGTGATGCCAGGGAAGCCCGACCGCACTTATGTAGTTGTCTTGTACGATCCAGGGTCCTGGGCCAATACCAGCGGTCAAACACTGACAGCCTTCGGTATCGTAGCGGGACGTTCGTGAATCCGCTTGCGTAACTGCGGTGATCGATCCTCCGCTGATATCGATACACGCGATCAATGCCGCCGTCGGATTTCCGTCGCCATCCTTTGGCCAGCCGTCGCTGTAGTTACAGGTCCCATTATTCGTGCCCGCAGTTGCGCTAGCACAGGCGCTTCCTCCCGAACAGGACACCGATATGCCGGCCGGCGCGGAGATCGTGAGGGCGTTTGAATGCGTCATGTCGAAATACGCAAAAGCCCGGCCCGTACCGGAGCCCGAGAAGGTGGCCGTCACCTGGCTGGCGAGAGTAATCGGGCCCGAACCCGCGTTGTGAATGCCCGAGTCAATAGTCGCTACGTGGGAGTTGGTATTTGCGATGGTCAAACCGGAGTAAGTGCTGTGAAAATATTCCCAATTATCCATGTAGGAATCGATAATTGCGACATTCTTCCCGTCCCATCCCGGTATGGCTTGATATACCCGGTCCGGGGTCCCCAGTCCGTGCACCCAGCATCGATCCATGATGATATTACTTGCTGTGGCGATGGTTGAATATAAGGCGCTCCACGGTTTAGGATCGCTCGTCGTCGCCGAATAGCCCGTCTGTTGGTATGTCAATTCCAAGCCGACAAATCGCGTATTGGCGGTCATCAGGTCCATATTCGAGTCGCCGCCCAGCGGGGATAATAGCGTCTTGCCAAGACCGATAGCGGTGAAAGGGTCCACCAGGACCGCCATCTTGGATGCCCAAGCCGGCGTAATTCGCGTCCCTGGCGGCGGCAATTGCGAATCGGGTGCGCTGGTACGAATGATGATGTTATGCAGCGGGCGCGGCCAGGTGACGAAATACATCGAGTTCCCGCTTCCCTGATTGGAGTACGTCAACAACGTTCCGCCCGAGCCCATGGGAGCATTCGCGTACACCTGAATGTCGTTCGCATCCACCACGTGCGCGTAATAGATGCTGCCAAGGTTGATCGGCCCACGGGAATAAGGCACGTAATAGGCGCCGCCTCTGCAATACGCGGTCAGATCGGAACCCGGCAAACAGCTATAGTTGGTACCGAAGATAATGGCCTGCCCTTCGCTGAGCCCGTGCCCGGCAACATGGATAGTTCCCGTCGCCGCCGTGACATTCGACGGGGCAAACGTATGATTACTCGTCACATCTGGCGCTAAGTGGCTAGGTCCAAACTGGGCATTGCCTCCGGCGACCGCCCCCAGTACTCCTAAACAAGATGCGCCAGCGGGAATCGTGAGTATTGTGTCGGTGGTCAGTTGACTATCGATGGCCGCGTCCCATTTGGAATTCAGATCGCTGCAATCGCTCGCAACGGCGACCGTTGTATAGCCCGCAGTGTTCGGATAACTCGTATCGAAGGTCGCTGGAGCAATTGGCAGAGCTGGATGCGGAGATGGAAGGGACAGTGTTGTGAGACTCGCGCCGGCGCCGGAAGTCCAGGTGGTTCCACCGTCCGGAGACAATTCGACGCACACTTGATAGGTGGTCGCGGCCGTTAAACCGGAAAGAACTATGCCATTAGAAGCCGCGGGCAGAATCGATCCGGCCCCGTTTGTGCCGAACGGAGATTGCACGAATCCTCCGGAGCCGCCGGTGCAAGTCGCCGGACTTACTGCGTATCTTATGCGCATCGTGGTCCACGACCCGCTCGAGTTGAACAGCACGCGAGCGTCTGAATGGGAAATATTATCGAAGGTAATGCTGGTGACGGATGCAGCTTGAGCGGCCACGCCCGCGGCTACGAAAAACAAAAGGCGGAGTAGCGGTTTTCTTGTCATTAATGGCGCCTCACGGCCGACTTCAGTCAAGCACGCAAGACCCTGGAAGCACTGGCGGGTACAATCCGCGGAAACCCCTTCGGCCCGGCTCTACCGAATAGAGAGAGTTAGGCTTACAGAAACTCACCCAAAATTGTCTCAAGCCGTGACTGAGATTTGACAGCTACCGTTTACGCTCCTTCCGGTCTGATAAGCTGACGATGAACGGCCCCGATATGGCCTCACCCTCGACTACGAGTGCTGTCCCCGCGCTCGACCCCCTTTACCAGCAGCAAAGCGATGCCTTTGCCACGGACCCGGCATTTAATCATGGCAAGCGCATCGGCATTTTGGTAGTCACCTACAACGCCCTGACGACCATTTCCAAGGTGCTGAAGCGTATTCCGCTCGCTGTCTGGAATAATGTCGAGGAAGTCGCGGTCTTCGACGATGCCAGTAAGGACGAAACATTCGAGCTTGCCGTCGGCTTGAGAGCATTACAGGAAAGCCCCAAGCTTCAGGTTCTCAAACATCCCAAGAACCTCGGATATGGCGGCAATCAAAAAGCCGGCTACCGCTATTTCTTAGAAAAGAATTTCGACGTGGTCGTGCTGTTGCATGGAGACGGCCAGTATGCCCCCGAAGTTCTGGCAAGCATGTATCACCCCATCGTGACCGGTAAAGCCGACGCCGTGTTCGGCTCGCGGATGATGAAGCGCGCCGATCCGCTGAAGGGTGGCATGCCTTTATACAAGTACGTGGGGAACCGGATTTTAACGCGTCTTGAAAACTCGGCTCTGTCCATGGACTTGACGGAGTTTCACTCGGGCTATCGGGCCTACAGTTTGCAGGCGCTGGCGCAAATTAACTTCGACTACATGACCGACGATTTCCACTTCGATACGGAAATCATTATCAAGCTAAACCATCAGGGATTTCGCATCAGCGAGGTGCCGATTCCCACCTACTATGGCACTGAAATTTGCCACGTGAACGGGCTGAAGTACGCCTGGGATGTGCTCAGGGCCGTGCGCCGCTACAATCGCACGCGCCGCTCCTACGCCAAGTACCCGGAATTTCAGGAATACTTCGTTCGCTACCCGGTCAAAACCAGCCCGCATTCCAGCCACGAGTTCGCAAAGGAGGCCGTGGGCACCGGCCGCGACGTGCTAGATGTAGGCTGCGGGGAAGGATTTCTGGCTGCCGCCTTGCAGAAAGCCGGGAACCGTGTCCACGGCGTCGATTTCCTGCCGGCTGCCAAGCATGCTCCCGGCATGGAGGGCTATGCTCAGGTCGATTTAGACGGGCACTTTCGCGACGGCTCGGGCATCACTTCAGGCCGAACGTTCGATGCGATTCTGCTGCTCGACGTATTGGAGCATTTGCGGCGACCGGAAAATCTCCTCCAGGAGTGCCTGCCGCTCTTGCGTCCGGATGGCCGCCTGCTGATCTCCGTCCCCAACATTGCCAACGTTACCGTTCGGCTGATGTTACTGATGGGCAGGTTCGAGTATGCGGAGCGTGGTTTGCTGGATCGGACCCACTTGCGCTTCTTTACGCGAGAGTCCGCGCGGCGGCTGTTGACGAAAAACGGTTATGAAGTGCTGCGGCAGAAAATGACGGTCATACCGCTCGATTTCGCCATTGGAATATCGAGCGACCACGCGCTCATCCGGTTCCTGCAGCGAGTGCTGGCCGGGCTGACCGTTTTGTTGCCAGGTCTTCTCGGATACCAAAGCTTTCTGATCGCGCGCCGATCGCGATAGCCGCTGTCACTGTTCAGTGCCGGGTGCGTTGACCTTCGAGCAAATCCTCAGCGACTAACGGCATTCCCGGTTCCATCCCGGCATGCGAGTTCACGTTATAGCGCGCACGCGCAGCGAACAGCTTTTCTACTTCCTCGCGCGGAAGGGCACGCGCGCCGCCCAGCATCTCGGCGACGAACGTGATTCGGGCGAAGTGCTCCACCATCTCCATGCGGAAGAACGCCTGCCAGACGTCGTTTCCGTAGGTAGTGCATCCGTGGTTTTCGAGCAGCAGGGCGTCATAGTGGGGAATGAAAGGCAGCATGCCGTCGCTGAGCGCGGGAGTCCCCGGCAGGCCATAAGCGGCGAGCGGCACCGCGCCCAACTGAATGATCACCTCAGGGAGTAAGGCCTTATCGAGCGCCCGGCCGGCTGCTGCAAAACCGGTAGCGACCGGCGGATGAGCGTGCACAACGGATTCCACATCCGGGCGCATCGAATAGACGGTGATGTGCATGGCAATCTCGCTGGTGCGTTCCCGATGGCCCGCCACCTTCCTGCCTTGCATATCGCAGATAATCAGGTCTTCGGCCGACAGCATCCCTTTGCAGATGGCCGTGGGCGTACACAGAATAAGATCTTCGCCGAGCCTGACGCTCACGTTCCCGTCGTTCATCGCTACCCAACCCTTGTCGTAGATCAGGCGGCAAACACGCACGAGGTCTTCGCGGTGCTCCTGCTCACTCTTGCTCATGCGAAATTCCGATTTTAGCAGGCAGTAATCGCCCGGCGGCTACAATTAAGACCGTGGAAAAACGGCGCATGTGCCCGAACTGCCGGGCGTTCATTACCATCGGCGATCGGGTTTGTCCCTATTGCGGCGTGCAACTGGGTCCGCGGGCAGTGGATATGCGCCCCAGCGCCTTTGCCGCTTCGTTTCTGCCCCAGGCCAACCTGACCAGCATTATTATCTTTGTCATCAACGCCGCCTTTTTCGTGGTTGAACTGGCGGTTAACTACCGGTTCTACAAGAATTTCGATATCAGCGGAGGAGTGGCCGTGCTGCTGGGAGCGGAAGTGCCCCGCTTCGTGCAGGCCGGCCAATGGTGGCGGCTTATTACCGCCGGCTTTCTGCATGGCGGCTTTCTGCACATCGCCTTGAATTCCTGGTCTTTATTCATCTTGGTCACCGAGGTGGAGCAGTTTTATGGGACCAGCCGCCTGATCGCAGCCTATGTTTTCTCGACCTTTACCGGTTTTCTTTGTGCCTATTACTTCTCCTCGGCGGGTTCGGTTTTGGGAGCATCCGCCCCCGCCTTTGGATTGATCGGCATCATGATGGCCATGGGCTTGCGGGGACGCTCCAACCCGTTGACCCAGGCCGTTCGCACCCACTATGGGCAATGGTTGATTTTCGGTTTGGTCATGAGCCTAGGCGGGGGTATCAGCATGGCCGGCCATGTCGGCGGCTTCATCGGAGGTTTCGTTGTTGGCTTCCTGGCCGGTTTACCTGGTTTGCCCGGCACGCCGCGTGAGCTGCTCTGGAAATCCCTAGCAATTCTCGCGATCGTAATTACTTTGTACGCCTGGCTGCAGGACTTACTGTTCTATTCCGCCTCTATTAAGTATCTGGCTAATACTTGAAGTTGGCACTTGGTTGCGCCGCAAGGTAACATCAGGGTAGTAACCAAATCGCGTTTGGCACAGCTACTCTTGCTTCGCGGGGCCAGGCAATTGTTGACACTGCGTGGACCCAATGGTGTACGCCGAGGTTCAGGGCTACAAGATCTTGGGATCATCGAGGACGGTTCAGTCCTGATTCGGGAGGGAACTATAATTTCTGTCGGCCCGACGCGCCGAATTGAGAACTTAAGAGAAGCGAGAAACGCTGTTCGTATTTCCGTCAATGGCTCTGTCGTCATGCCCGGCTTCGTCGATCCCGGCATTCAACTAACCTTGAACGGGCCGCATGGCTCCAGAAAGGCGGCCCCTAAGCGCAAAAAGCTGGCGGATTTTCGCGCTGAGAGCCTGACGCTCTTGCGATCCTGCATGCAGCACGGCACGCTGAATGTCCAAGCCAAGGCATTTGGGAACGATGCGGCCGCTAACTTTGACTTGCCGGTTCTACGGCAGCTTGCCCGGATCGGCGACAATCCCGTCGGCATGGTTCGGAGCTGGCGCCTGAACTGCCCGCCCACCGACGGCCCACCCGCCTGGGCCGAGTTGGCGGCGAAACTCTCCTTCCTGAAGCGGCATAAACTCGCCGAATCGATCGAGGTCAGCTTCCCGCCGGAGCAATCCGCGTCACAGGAAGCGGTGATGGGCCGCCTGGGGACTGCCATCGCACAAGCCGGCTTAAACCTGAGCCTGCTTTGGAACGGTGGCTCCGCTGAATTACTCACCCAATTCTTTTCACAAACTCATCCACGCTCCGTCTTCTGCCCGGCGGAGCTGACTTCGGCGGAGTGCGCGGTGCTCGCCGGCTCATCCACGATCGCCGTGCTTTCTCCCTGCAAAGAGCTCTTGGAGGAACGCAATAACACCTTCGTCCCGCATCTGGCCGCCGCGGGCGGAGCCATCGCGCTCACCAGCGGCTATGACTCGAACGAGGCGCCCATTTTCAGCATGCAAATGGTGCTGGCCTTGGCGGTGTTCCGGCTGCGCTTGAGCATCGAGCAAGCTATCGCCGCCGCCACCATTAATGCCGCGCACGCCATCGGCGCCGGAGGGGAAATCGGGAGCATTGAGACAGGCAAGCGCGCCGATCTGTTGGTCTTGAACCTCCCCGATTACCGCGAGATTCCTCGCCGCTTCGGCATAAACCATGTAGGCATGGTGATCCGCGACGGCAATCTGGTCCTCAACCGGAATCGTGTCAAGGCGAAAGCGAAAGCCGTTTGAGCGAAGCGCTGATCGAGTGCGTGCCCAATTTTTCCGAAGGCCGCGATCCGGCTCGCATCGATGCGCTCGCTTCCGCTATCGCACAGGTGCCCGGCGCGCTGGTTTTGGATCGGACCAGCGATGCCGACCATAACCGCAGCGTCATCACCTTCGCGGGCGATAGCGAAGCGGTGCTGGAAGCGGCGGTTCGCGCCGCGGCCTTGGCCGCCGAACTCATCGATCTCAACCTTCATCGCGGCGTTCATCCGCGCCTCGGCGCACTCGACGTACTCCCCTTCGTGCCCCTTGGTGACGTTGCATTAGACGATTGCGTGCAACTGGCGCATCGCGCCGGCCGTCGCATCTGGCAGGAACTGGGCATTCCCGTTTACTTCTACCAGGCTGCCGCCCTGCGTCCCGGCCGTCGCGAGTTGGAGCAAGTCCGGCGCGGCGAATTCGAGCTGCTCCGCGAAGCAACTTTGACGGACGAAGCGAAGCGGCCCGACTTGGGCGGCCCGGCATTCCACCCGACCGCCGGCGCGGTCATCGTCGGCGCCCGCAAAGTTTTGATTGCCTTCAATATCAATCTGAAAACCGAAAACCTGGAAGTCGCGCGCGGTATTGCCAAGCGCATTCGCGCCAGCAGCGGCGGCTTACCTGAGGTTAAGGCGCTCGGTTTGCCACTCGCCTCACGCCGCGAAGTGCAGGTTTCCATGAACTTGACGGACTTCGAGCGCACGCCCCTGCACGTGGTTTATGCCGAAGTAAGCCGCCTCGCCGCCGCGCAGGGCGTGGAAATAGCGGAGAGTGAGCTCATCGGCTTGCTGCCTCGTAAAGCGGTCGAAATGGCTTTCGCCGGTTTGCTGAATCTGCCCAAGTTTCATTCCGGGTGTGTCATCGAAAACCGTGTCGAGACGCTGCGCGCAACTGCGCGGCTGATTTAAGGACGGCGTATCCGTATCATGTTTCTATGGCCACCACTCTCACTTCCCAGCCCGAAGTGTCCTCTACCTTTGACGAGATCGTAAGCCTCGAGGGCCGCTATGTGCTGCCAACCTACGCCCGCTACCCGCTGGCGCTCCATCGCGGCAAAGGGTGCTATGTTTACGATCTCGATGGCAATCGCTATCTCGACCTGATCAGCGGCATCGGCGTGAACTCGCTCGGCTACGCGCACCCGCGCATCACGAAGATCATCAAGCAACAGGTCGGTCTGCTCCTCCACACTTCGAATCTGTACTATCACGAGTACCAGGGCCGGTTAGCGAAGCGTCTCGCCGAAGTGAGCGGTTTGAACCGTAGTTTCTTCTGCAACTCGGGCGCGGAGGCCATGGAAACTGCGCTAAAAATTGTTCGCGCGCACGGCAATTCGGCCTCCGCCGGAAAGCACGAAGTCGTTTCCCTCGAAAATTCCTTTCACGGCCGCACGCTCGGCGCGCTCTCCATCACCGGCCAGCCGAAGTACCGCAAAGACTTCGAACCGCTGCTCCCTGGCGCGCGCTTTGTCGTCCGCAACGACATAGCCGCTCTCGAAGCCGCCGTCAACGAGCATACTGCCGGCATCGTTCTCGAATTCATTCAGGGCGAAGGCGGCGTCTATCCGATCTCCGAGGAGTTCGCCCGCAAGGCGCGCGAGCTCGCCGATCGTTACAGCGCGCTGCTGGTGTTTGACGAGATTCAATGCGGCGTGGGCCGGCCCGGCGCTTATTTTGCCTATCAGCTTTTGGACCCGGTGCTACTGCCCGATATCGTTATCGCAGCCAAGCCCATGGCTTGCGGCATTCCGCTGGGCGTGACAATCGCCAACGAGAAAGCCGCCTCGGCAATCCAGCCTGGGATGCATGGCTCTACCTATGGCGGCGGCCCGCTCGCCTGCCGGGTGGCCCTCGAATTCTTCGATATCCTCGACGAATTACTGCCCTCCATCAATTCGGTGGGCGGCTACTTTCGCATGAAACTCACCGAACTAATGCGCCGGTTCCCCTTCATCCGCGAGGTTCGCGGTCAGGGACTCATGATCGGCGTGGAGCTGGAAATCTCCGGTAAACAATTGGTGCTCGATGGCATGAAGGAAGGTTTGCTCTTCAATTGCACGCACGACACTGTGCTGCGTTTCTTGCCGCCCTACATCATTACCGAACAGGACGTGGATCGCGCGATTACGGCGCTGACCAAGGTGTTCAAAAACGCCAAGCAGCCTTAGAGTAATTCCTCGTGCCCTTCGCCATCGAGCGTTTTGACAATCTTGCTTACGTCCTGTGCCCTGCTGCGGTGCGCCACCAGTAGGGCATCGGGCGTGTCCACAATCACCAGATTTTCGACTCCCAGCAGGGCGACCGTTTTACCTGCATCCACGTAATTACCCCGGCTGTCTTCGGCAATTAAAGCGCCGCGACTGGCGTTCCCGTTGGCATCTTTCCGCGCCAGATCATAAACCGCCTCCCAACTCCCGACGTCGCTCCAGCCGATATCATCCAAGGCCAGCCCGGCCACCTGTTGCGCTTTCTCGATGATGCCGCAGTCCACTGAGATGTTCTCGCAGAGCGGATAAACGGCCGCTAGCTGTTTCGCAAAACTCTTGCTCTCAACGGACGGCAGGCCGGCCAGGAGCATGGCCGTTTTTGGCTGGTGATGGCGCATCAGGTCAAGCACCGTCGAGGCGCGCCAGAAAAACATGCCGGCGTTCCAGAAAAAATGCCCTTGCTCGACGAAAGCCTGGGCCGTTTTCACATCGGGTTTTTCGCGGAAACTCGTTACCGGCAACGCGCTGCCTGTCCCAGGAAGCACCTTTTTTGGAAATTCGATGTAGCCATAACCAGTCTCGGCCCAACGCGGCTGAATGCCCAGCACGACGACGTGATTCGTCTCTGCGGCCCGGAACGCCGCTTTTACGAAGCCCCGAAAGCGCGCTTCTTTGAGAATGAGATGATCTGCCGGAAAAACGCCCAGAACGGCGCGCGGATCGAGGTTCGCAAGAATCTGCGCGGCCAGCCCGATGCACGGCGCGGTATTCCGCTGCGCAGGCTCCGC
The DNA here is from genome assembly GCA_036501045.1 of Bryobacteraceae bacterium. GTDB lineage: Bacteria > Acidobacteriota > Terriglobia > Bryobacterales > Bryobacteraceae > Bog-105. The sequence goes on along the minus strand of DASYAX010000075.1, from coordinate 18,392 downwards.
GATGATTTGCCGCTTCGGCACCTCCGGCAATTGCGCTCGAATCTCCTGCCGCAAGAACTCGTTGGTGACGATCCAGATATTTTCAGGCGGAATGACGGCCCTCAGCCGGTCCACCGTCTGCTGAATCAGGCTGCGCTCGCCAAAAAATCGCAGTACTTGCTTGGCATTGCGCCTACGGCTGCGCGGCCAGAACCGCGTGCCGCGGCCCCCGGCCATGATCAGGCCGTAGCGATGATTTGCCATAAGACCTGACTAAGGGTTCGGATCGCCGGGATTGATCGGCAGCGGCTGACTGCCCAGGCGCGAATCGGGAAATCCGCGAATCACCCGCAACGTGCGATTCCAGCGCGTGCGAGTAAAGAAGTGCTCTCCTAAATCGATCAGATGGTTGAACAGCGAGCTGACGCTAGATCCCGCCAGATCTTCGGTGGAAGCCCGGTACGACCAGTAAATCAGCAGCGGCTTCCCGATAATGTTGTCGCGTGGGACGAATCCCCAATAACGGCTGTCCAGAGAATTGTCGCGATTGTCGCCCATCGCGAAGTAGCTCTTCGGCGGCACCACGATTTCGCCGTTTACTACGTTGTGCGCGAGCATCTCCTGTTGCAGTTGCGCCTGCAGACCCTCCGCAAAGGGCGCCGGCGAGCCCGGGAAATTGTCGCGGCTCTCGTCGTACGGAAACTTGTGGTACACGTACGGCTCGTTCAACTGGACCCCATTCCGGTAAATCACGCGGTGCACCATCTTCAAATGATCGCCGGGAAGTCCAACTACCCGTTTCACGAAGGTTTGGCTGATGTCGGCCGGGTAGCGAAACACGATAATGTCGCCGTGTTTCGGCTCTTCGTAGGGAAGGATATATTTGCTGATGGATCCCGCCGGGGCGTAGGAAAGCTTATCCACCAGCAAGTGATCGCCGATCAGCAGCGTGTCCTCCATGGAACCGGTAGGAATGACGAACGCCTGAACAAGCGTAGTCGTACCGAAAAGCAGCAGCAGAATCGTCACGGCCCATTCGGCAATACTATTGCGCACCTGCTCCCGTTTTGGGTCTGCTTTATGATCGGCCTTTGCCGCGTTCACCGTCGCTGTGTGTTCCGCCATTGAATCTGTACTCTTGAATGAAAGACCCATTGTATCTTTCACGGAAGGCCCTGACCCTCGGCCGGTCGGCGTAACCTAGAGGATAGGCAGTATAGAGGAGATATGTACCAACCACGAATAGCCGTACTCATCATGGCCGGATTAGGTTGTTTGGCGGTGAGTTGTGGACCGAAAGCGGCCACCGACCAAGCCCTCGCAACGGATATTCAAGCGAAGCTGTACGCCAATGACGCCACTCGGGCCTCTAACGTCAAGGTGGAAGTCAAAGACGCCACCGTTACGCTGAGCGGCGACGTTCCCAGCTCCGACGTTGAGCTTCAGGCGATGAAGATCGCGAACGCGACCACGGGAGTCAAGAGCGTAACGGATCAAATGAAGGTCAATGCCTCGCTGGGATCGACGCCGCCCGCGCCCGCCGACGCTACGCCAAGCACGGCTGCCCCCGCGCAGCCCGCGCCAACAACGCCGGCCAGTACGACGGCGGTACCTCCCACCGGGCCTCCGACACCTGTCGCCAGCGCAGGCCCTCCGCCTGCGCCCGAGACCAAGCCCGTTCGCCGGGAACCTCGCACTGTGACCATTGCGGCGGGCGAGCGCTTATCTGTTCGCATGATCGACGGCATCGACACCAAAACGAACACCGAGGGTCAAACCTTTCGCGCGTCGCTCGATGCTCCCCTCACGTCGCGCAACCGGGTGATCGTTCGGGCCGGTGCGCCGGTCACCGTGCTGTTGGCCAGCGCGAAGGGCGCCGGGCGGATCAAAGGACGGAGTGAGCTTGAGCTGCGCGTAACCAGTCTCGAGTATCACGGCGAGCAGGTGCCCGTCAACAGCAGCGTTTATGCGGCGCAAGGCAACGCGCGCGGTAAGCAGACCGCGGTGCGCTCGGGCATTGGAGCGGCGGCGGGCGCGGTCATTGGCGCGATTGCTGGCGGCGGTAAAGGGGCGGCCATCGGTTCGCTCGCCGGCGGGGGCGCGGGCGCGGGCTTCCAATTAGCCACCCACGGCGAGCAAGTGAAAGTTCCGTCGGAAACGCAGCTCACTTTTCGTCTCGAAGCACCGCTCACCTTCACGGTAGAACGTTGAGCGCGGCATGTCTCGTTCCGTTCGTTGCTCTCTCATTCAGGCCGCCAATGTCCTGACGCCCGACCACCCGCTGGAGGCCGTGAAGCAAGCGATGCTCGCCAAGCACGCCGATTACATTGCGCAAGCGGCCGCTCGCGGCGCGCAAATCGTCTGCCTGCAAGAGATCTTCTACGGACCCTACTTTTGTGCCGAGCAGCAGATCCGCTGGTACGACTTCACCGAGCCCGTACCGGAGGGCCCCACCATTCGCTTCATGCAGGATCTGGCCCGCCGGCATCACCTCGCATTGATTGTCCCCATTTATGAAATCGAGCAGGAGGGAATTTATTACAACACCGCCGCGGTGATCGATCGCGAGGGAAACTATCTGGGGAAATACCGCAAGGCGCACATTCCGCACGTCGCGCCGGGTTTCTGGGAAAAGTTTTATTTTCGGCCAGGGAATCTGGGCTACCCGGTCTTCGATTTAGGCTTCGCGCGGATAGGACTTTACATCTGCTATGACCGCCACTTCCCGGAAGGAGCGCGCGCATTGGGCCTGAACGGCGCGGAAATCGTTTTCAATCCTTCCGCCACCGTCGCCGGTCTTAGCGAGTATCTTTGGAAGCTCGAACAGCCCGCCCACGCCGCCGCCAACGGCTTTTTTATTGGAGCAATCAATCGTGTCGGCACGGAAGCGCCCTGGAACATCGGCGAATTCTATGGCTCCAGTTATTTCTGCGACCCGCGCGGCCAGATTTTCGCGCAAGCCTCGCGCGACCGTGATGAAGTGCTCACCGCCGATCTGAATCTCGACCAGATTTCCGAAGTCCGCAAGACTTGGCAATTCTTTCGCGACCGGCGTCCGGAGACATACGAAGCGTTGGTGAAGGCCTAGACGTGACCAAACAGGAAATCATTCTCGCCAATAAAGAATTTCTGTTTCCGGCGGTTTTCCATTACTTCAAAGACCCGCTGGTCGTGGAGCGCGCCAAGGATCAGTTCGTATGGGATATCGATGGCAACGAATACCTGGATTTTTTCGGCGGCATTCTGACCATCAGCGTCGGCCATTGCAACGAGCAAGTGAATATCAAAGTGCATGAGCAACTCGACAAAGTGCAGCACGTCTCGACCGTTTTCGCCACTGAGCCGCAGGCCGCGCTCGCGCAAAAACTGGCCTCAATTACGCCTGGTAATCTTCGCAAGTCGTTCTTCACCAGCAGCGGGACGGAAGCGAACGAAACCGCCATCATGGTGGCTCGCTGCTTCACGGGTTCGAGTGAAATCGTGGCTCTGCGGCACTCCTATCACGGCCGCTCGGCGCTCGCCATGGCGATTACCGGGAACGCCAGTTGGAAAGTGGGTCCGCAGGTGCAGCCCGGCATCGTGTATGCCCACAACGCCTATTGCTACCGCTGTCCGTTCGGCCAAACCTATCCGGAATGCGGTATCCGATGCGCGCACGATCTGGAAGAATTGATCAAAACGACGACCTCGGGTCGCATCGCCGGTATGATCGCCGAGCCCATTCAAGGCGTGGGCGGTTTCATCACTCCGCCCAAAGAATACTTCAAGATCGTCGCCGAGATTGTTCGGCAGCATGGCGGCATTTTCATCAGCGACGAGGTGCAAACGGCCTGGGGACGCACTGGCCATCGTTGGTTTGGCATCGAGCAATGGGATGTAACTCCCGACATGATCACCAGCGCCAAAGGCTTGGCAAACGGGTTTCCGATCGGCGTGACCATCACCCGGCCGGAAATTGCGGATTCGCTCAAAGGCCTCAGCATTGCTACCTTCGGCGGCAATCCGGTAGCGACCACCGCCGCCAAAGCGGTGATCGATCTGATCGAACAGGAGAATCTCGCCGCCAACGCCGCGGAGACGGGCGCTTATTTACGCCAGGGTCTCGAAAGGCTACAGGAAAAACATGTTCTGATTGGCGAAGTCCGCGGCATGGGACTGATGCAGGCGCTCGAACTGGTCCAGGATCGCCGCTCGAAAGTTCCGGCCACCCAGGAAACGTCCCAGATCATGGAGTCGGCGCGCGCGAATCGCATCCTGATTGGCCGCGGCGGCCTCTACAGCAACGTTCTTCGCATCTCTCCTCCGCTCAACATTCGAAAAACCGACGTGGACGAATTCATCCGGCGTCTCGACTCCGCCTTCGTGGCCATGGAGACCGCCGCTTGAGCCAGCCGGTTTGCGGATTTCCGGAGTTGCACCCGCCGCTCACCACGCAAGCGGCCCTGACGGAAGCAAACCGCTGCCTGTTTTGCTTCGACGCACCCTGCGCCGCCGCTTGCCCTACTCATATCGACGTGCCCCGCTTCATTCAAAAGATCACAACCGGCAATTTGTTGGGTTCCGCCAGCACAATTCTCGACGCGAACGTATTGGGATTGAGCTGTTCGCGCGTTTGCCCCGTCGAGGTGCTTTGCGAAGGCGCCTGCGTTCTGCACAACGTGAACAAAAAGCCTATTGCCATCGGGTTGCTGCAGCGCCACGCGATGGATTACTTCTATGAAGCAGGCGGCCAACTCCCGCGCGCCGCTGCGGAAAATGGCAAAAGGGTCGCCTGTATCGGCGCCGGCCCGGCGTCGCTCGCTTGCGCAGCGGAATTGCGGCGTTACGGATTCGCCGTCACGATATTTGATAAGCGTCCGCTCGCCGGTGGCCTGAACACCTACGGCGTCGCACAATATAAATTCAGCCCCGCCGATAGCGCCAAGGAAATCGAGCTGATCCGTTCCACCGGCGTCGAGTTTCGCAGTGATGCCGAAATCGGAGCCACAATGAGTATCCCGGATCTTGAACGCGAGCACGATGCCATCTTCATCGGCATCGGATTGGGCCTGAGCCAGCCGCTCGGGATTCCTGGTGAGGTGCTTCCCGGCGTATACACCGCGCTCGATTTTATCGCCGCGTACAAAACAGGTCAACCACTACCGATGTCGGATCGCGTTGTCGTGATCGGCGGCGGCAATACCGCCATTGATGCCGCCGTAGCCGCAAAATATTTGGGTGCAAGCCAGGTGACCGTTCTCTATCGCCGAAGCGCCGCGCAAATGCCGGCCTTTGCATTCGAAGTGGAGCATGCGCGGCAGGCAGGTGTAAATTTCGTCTTTAATGCCGCTCCCACTCGTTTTGCCGGCAGCCGGCGCGTTGCCTCCGTAGAATATGGAACAGATCTGCAGATCGAGTGCGAAACCGTCATTGTCGCCATCGGCCAATCGCGCTTGCTGCAAACGCTTGAAAGAATTTCCGGCATTATCCTGAACAAAGGCAAGGTCGCGGTCAATCTGCAAACCGGCCAAACCGGAAATTCGAAATATTTCGCCGGCGGTGACTGCGTGAATGGTGGCCGGGAAGTTGTCGACGCGGCTGCCGAAGGAAAACGCGCCGCGCGTGGGATCGTCCAATGGCTGACCTGAGCGTACAACTCGCCGGCATTCGCTCTCTCAACCCGTTCTGGCTGGCCTCCGGCCCTCCCTCGAATTGCGGGGACCAGGTAATGCGCGCCTTCGACGCTGGTTGGGGCGGGGCCGTTTGGAAAACCATCGGTGAGCAGATCGTCAACGTTTCGTCGCGCTACTCCTCCGTCGATTGGAACGGCAGCCGCATGATGGGGCTCAATAATATTGAGCTCATCAGCGATCGTCCGACCGAAGAAAATCTGCGCGAGATGGCGGAAGTGAAGCGTCGTTATCCGAAGCATGCCGTCATCGCATCTCTGATGGTGGAATCGACGCGCGAAGCTTGGCGCGAAATCGTAAAGCGCTCCGAAGACAGCGGTGTAGATGGTCTGGAGCTGAATTTCGGCTGCCCGCACGGCATGAGCGAGCGCGGCATGGGGAGCGCCGTCGGACAGGTGCCTGAATACACCTCCATGATCACCGAATGGGTGAAAGAAGTGGCGCGCACGCCCGTCCTGGTGAAGCTTACACCGAACGTCGGCGATATTCGCACCATCGCACGCGCGGCCAAACGCGGCGGGGCCGATGCGCTCTCGGCCATCAACACCATCAACTCCATCACAGGTGTCGATCTCGATACCTTTACGCCACGCCCCGACGTGCATGGCAAATCCTCGCACGGCGGCTATTGCGGCCCCGCGGTTAAGCCCATCGCCCTGCACATGGTGCAGCAAATCGCCGCCGATCCCCACGTGCAACTGCCGATCTCCGCGATTGGCGGCGTTAGCACCTGGCGCGAAGCGGCCGAATTTATTTTGCTTGGCGCGGGATGTCTGCAAGCCTGCACCGCTCCGATGCATTATGGCTTCCGCATCGTCGAAGACATGATCGACGGACTGAGCCGCTGGATGGATTCGAAGGGGTTTCAAAACATCGAAGCGTTTCGCGGTCTCTCCCTGCCGCGCGTTACCGATTGGCAGCATCTTGATCTGAATTACAAGATAGTAGCGCGCATCGATCCCGCCTCTTGCATCGGGTGCCAGCTCTGCTACACAGCATGTTGGGACGGCGCGCATCAATGCATTCACGTCGCAGGCTATGCCCGCCCTGAAGACGAAATTCGGCAGAGCTTCACGAAGATCGTTTCCACCACCACCGCCCCGGCCGTTTCGCACGCCGTTCCCGCCAGCCGCATCCCTAGAGTGGACGAAGAAGAATGTGTGGGATGCAATTTGTGCTGGCTGGTATGCCCCGTCGAAAACTGCATCAGTATGGTTAAAGTCGCAACCGGCGCCGAGCCTGAAACCTGGGCGGAGCGCAGCGCGAAACTACCGGCATGACAACCCTCATTCGCAACGGCACAGCAGTCACCGCGCAGCGAACCTTCCGCGCCGACGTTTTGATCGAAGACGAGCGGATCAAAGATATCGCCCCGTCCATTCCGGATTCCGCCGCCGATCGCGTCATAAACGCCGAAGGATTGCTCGTTCTCCCGGGCGGCATCGACGTGCACACGCATCTCGATATGCCGTTCGGAGGGACCACCTCGAGCGACGATTTCGAAACCGGAACGAAAGCCGCGGCCTTCGGCGGCACGACCACGCTCATCGATTTCGCCATACAGCCCAAAGGAACGCGTATGCGCGAGGCGCTCGATACCTGGTGGAAAAAAGCGGATGGCAAAGCATCCATCGATTACGGCTTGCACATGATCGTCACCGATCTCGGTCATGCCGGCCTCGAAGATATGGACACCATGGTGGGCGAGGGCGTAGCCAGTTTCAAGCTCTTCATGGCCTATCCGGGCGTGCTGATGGTGGACGATGCCACCATCTTCCAGGCGCTCTCGCGCACGGCCAAAAACGGCGCCCTGATTTGCATGCACGCGGAAAACGGCGGCGTCATCGATGTAATTGTGCAGCGTGCCTTGGCGGAGGGGAAGCGCGCTCCGGTGTATCACGCTCTAACCCGGCCCGCCAAAGCAGAAGCGGAAGCCGTACATCGTGCCATCGCCATGGCGGAACTCTCCGGCGCGCCGATTTATATCGTTCATCTTTCGTCGGAAGACGCACTCCAGGAGGTACGCGAGGCACGCGACCGAGGCGTGCCTGCTTTTGCCGAAACCTGTCCGCAATATCTTTTGCTTACCGTGGACGAATTGGCCCGTCCCGATTTCGAGGGAGCCAAGTACGTCTTTACTCCGCCGCTTCGCGAAAAACATCACCTCGACAAGCTTTGGGAGGGCCTGCGCCAGGATCAGTTGCAAGTAGTCTCGACCGACCATTGCCCCTTCTGCTTCAAGGACCAGAAGTCATTGGGCATTGATGACTTCACGAAAATCCCTAACGGCGGACCCGGCGTCGAAAACCGCTTGCAGCTCATTTACCACCACGGCGTGAACCAAGGCCGCATCACGCTAAACCGCTTTGTGGAACTGATATCGACAACGCCCGCGAAAATCTTCGGCCTTTATCCGCGCAAAGGCGAAATCGCCATAGGCAGTGATGCGGATCTCGTTCTGTGGGACCCGTTGGCCAACCACGTCATTAGCGCCGCCACGCATCACATGCGCGTCGATTATTCCATGTTCGAAGGTTTTCGCGTGACCGGAAACGCGAAAGCGGTGCTATCCCGCGGCGAAGTCATCGTCGAAGGCGGCAAATTTGTCGGCCGCACCGGGCGCGGGCGGTATCTACGGCGTGAAGCGCGAGGGGGCGCCTGGAACTGAAAGACGCATTGAAGTGAAGCAGGACCCGTCGCTCTACAACAAAGATCTCGCGCCCATTCCCTTCGAGCGCCGCGATTGGGGAACCTACAATTACGCCGCGTTGTGGATCGGAATGAGCGTTTGCATTCCTACCTACATGCTCGCCTCCGGTCTCATCGCCGGCGGAATGAGCTGGTGGCAGGCCATCGGAACCATTCTTCTTGGCAATCTCATCGTGCTCGTCCCCATGCTGCTTAACGCGCACGGCGGCGCGCGCTATGGTATCCCGTTTCCGGTCTTCGTGCGCGCTTCGTTCGGAGTTCGCGGCGCGAACGTTCCAGCCGTTCTGCGCGCCTTGGTGGCTTGCGGTTGGTTCGGCATCCAAACCTGGATCGGCGGCCAGGCCATCAATTCGATGCTGCAAATCCTGTCTCCCGCATGGGCGCACTTCGCCGCCGGAAAGTGGATCTGCTTCTTCGCTTTCTGGATGCTGAACATGCTGGTCATCATTCGAGGTATCGAAACCATTAAGTTTCTCGAAGGAGTAGCCGCGCCGTTCATGCTCGCCGTAGGTTTGCTCTTGCTATGGTGGGTCACAAACAAAGCCGGCGGCCTGGGACCGGTATTGGCCGAGCCCAGTAGGTTCCATAGCACAGCCGAATTTTTTGCCTTCTTCGTTCCGGCGGTCACCGCCATGGTTGGCTTTTGGGCGACGGTCGCCTTGAACATTCCCGACTTCACACGCTATGCCAAGTCGCAAAAAGCGCAGATGGTCGGCCAGGCGCTGGGATTGCCGGCCGCCATGACGCTCTATTCGTTTATCGGCGTCGCTGTCACTTCGGCCTCGGTGGTTCTCTTCGGAAGGCCCATCTGGGATCCGGTCGAATTGCTCGGAAAGTTCAACCAACCGGTCGTCGCGTTCGTCGCGCTCATTGTACTTCTGATCGCAACGCTCAACACCAACGTCGCGGCGAATGTCGTCTCGCCGTCCAATGATTTTTCGAATCTGAATCCCCGGCTCATCTCCTTCCGCACCGGCGGCCTCATCACGGGCGTAGTAGGGGTCTTGCTGATGCCTTGGAAACTGCTGGGCGATTTCAGCTCTTACATCTTTGGCTGGTTGGTTGGCTATTCGGGTTTACTCGGCCCCATCGCAGGCGTGATGATCTTCGATTATTTCCTCGTGCGCCGTGCTGAGCTGGATGTTGAACAATTGTATATGCGCCGCGGAGTCTACGAATATTCCTCCGGGTTCAACGCCAAAGCGCTCGTCGCGCTCGGCGCGGGAATTCTGCTCGCCCTTCTCGGGCTGGTCGTTCCGCCCTTAGCGGTGCTCTACAAATATGCCTGGTTTGTCGGATTTTTCGCCTCGGGAATCATTTATTACGCTTTGATGGCGTGGACAGGAGAAAAAATATGGCCGTCGCAGAAGCAGGAATCGCCTGCGCAAATTTCTTGATCAATGGCGAGTGGCAGGAGCCTAATGCGGACCTGCACCCCATCACCAACCCGTCTACCGGTGAGGTATTCGGGCAAGTATCCCATGCCTCCGCTCAGGATGTCGATCGCGCCGTCAAGGCGGCCCATAACGCCTTTCTCAATTGGCGCGAGCTGCCGGTGGTCGATCGCGTACAGCCGCTCTATCGCTTCAAAACGCTTCTCGAAAGGAATTTGGCCGAATTGGCTTCCACGCTCTCTTCCGAGAACGGCAAAACGCTCGATGACGCCAAAGCCGAAGTACGCCGCGCCATCCAGATGGTGGAAGTGAGCTGCGGAATGCCCAGCCTCATGATGGGCGATTCGCTCGAAAACGTCTCGCGCGGCATCGATAGCCACAGTATCCGCCAGCCTATCGGCGTATGCGCCGGCATCACGCCTTTCAATTTTCCTTGCATGGTGCCGATGTGGATGTATCCATTCGCCATCGCCTGCGGCAACGCCTTCATTCTCAAGCCTTCCGAAAAAGTTCCCTTCACGCCCACCCGCGCGGCCGAACTGTTGCAGGAGGCGGGTCTCCCGGCCGGTGTGTTCAATTTGATTCACGGCGATAAAGAAGCAGTGGACGGACTCCTTAGACATCCGTTGGTCCGGGCCGTGTCCTTCGTCGGCTCGACGCCGGTTGCCAAGTACATCTACGCCACAGCGGCAGCGGAAGGCAAGCGCGTCCAGGCCCTCGGCGGCGCAAAAAACCACATGGTCGTCATGCCGGATGCCAACATTGAAAAAACCGTCGAAGGAATTATGAGCTCGGCCTTCGGCGCCGCCGGCGAACGCTGCCTCGCCGGAAGCGTTCTGGTGCCCGTCGGCAAAGTCGCGGAGCCGCTGCTCGCCGCTCTGATCGAAAAATGCCGAAATCTCAAAGTCGGTGACACAGCCAATGCCGACACCGCCATGGGACCGCTCGTCACCAAACAGCACCGCGACAAAGTTGTGAGCTACATCGAAAAAGGCGTCGCCGAAGGTGCTGAGCCTTTATGCGACGGCCGCGAGCAGATGAAAGGCTCTGGCTTCTTCCTCGGGCCGACGGTTTTCGATCACGTCAAACCCACGATGACGATCGCTCGCGAAGAGATCTTCGGGCCGGTGCTGTCGGTGATCCGCGTGGACACCCTCGACGAAGCCATCCATCTCGTCAATAGCTGCCCGTTTGGCAATACGACGACCATTTACACGTCCGACGGGAAATCCGCTCGCGAGTATGCGAGCCGCATCGAAGTAGGCATGGTGGGTGTGAACATGGCGGTAGCGGCACCCATGGCATTTTTTCCGTTTTCAGGCTGGAAACAGTCGTTCTTCGGAGACCTTCACGCCCACGGAAAAGACGCAGTGGCCTTCTACACGGAACAGAAAGTTGTAATGTCGCGCTGGTTTTAACTCGAAGTCTTGAGTGGCCGGCAGCCGGGAAAAAGCTGGCGTAGCCTCGTCAGAGCTTCAGCGCGTGTATTACTGGGCGGGTCGGCAGTGACCGCGAAACCTGCTTTGTGCTTCAGCAATCGCAACATCCCCTGCGGGTCCGATTGCCACACGGCCGGCACTCCGTCTTTCTCAACTACGTAAAATCTCGATGGCATGATTTCCTTTCAAGAAATCGGAGCAGTCTGCTCGGAGCTGGGAAAGTCCTCATAGCCGGCAAGCATTTCTTTGGCGTTCATGTCGGGAAACCCGGGCGAGCTCTTTTGCGACCGGGCCGGCAGGCTTCCTCGAGTCCAAGCCTTTTTGCTGAGGTTGGTGATGAGCCGGTTGCCGCTGCGAACTTCTCCCAGATAGCCGCCGTTGCACCCATAGACTTCGTCGCCCTCCGCAAAGTAGCCAACCTGCCGGCCGTTATAGCCGTAAAGGTCGTCTACCAGGCGATATCCGACGAATTGACCCGCCCAATTCCAGAAACTATTTGAATTCATCGATCGGCCTTCTCGTCGACTGGTTTACTAAGAAGTAACGTTCAGAAGATCTGACTTAGTATCAGAGGGCCTGAAGGGTGGGCAAAAGCGCTCAGACAAGCCCATTATAGCTCATCGATCCCTCTCGGGCCTGCGCAAAACGTCCGCCACTTCGAGCGAAATCGTACGGTTCGAGGCTCGCAGTTCGAGGAGTTCGCACACGATGGCCGCCAGCACCATCGTGATGCCGCCAATGAACAATGGCAACGTTGCCACGGCAAGCATCTCGCGCCAGAGCGTGGCGCTGATCAGCAGCGCCATCGTCACAAAACATCCGGAAGCCCCGTATAATCCACGGATAGCCCAGGAAACCAACCGGATTCGTAATTGAAACGTGCCCATCTGCCGTTGGATAGCCGCACGTCGATTGCTATTGGAATTCGGATCTCTATACTCTTGCGTGAGAGTACGCATGCGGCTCGCGATGTCGATATAGCGCGAGTTGACGCCTGAAATTAAAATCGCCGTGGCCGAGACCATCACCACGGGCGTAACCGCGGAAGCCACTACTTGCAGCGGATCATCCATGGCGTCAGGCACAGCGCGGCCGAAAGACGGCGGCGCGTTCGTTCTGCTTAGACGGTTGTCTTCTCGGAGTCCGTCACGCTGACGCTTTTTTCCGGCCCGTCAGTTCCCTGCTTGAGGCTGTCTTTGAAGCCCTTTATACCTTCGCCAAGACCTTTGCCGAGTTCAGGCAGTTTCTTACCGCCGAACACGAACAAGGCCACGGCCAGAATGATCAGCAAGTGCTGCGGTCTGAGTAAACCTTCGATCATGATGTCTCCATTCTTACACGAAAAATCCGGCGCGGCCCCAGCGTCCGAACGGAAACCAGGCCGATTGTGTCGTCCCCTGGGATAAAGTCGGTAGGCCGTCACCACCCTTACTATGACGCAGCCGTCGAAATCGATGTAAATCCAACAGTTTTCCCGATACTACTGCTTCGCAGGTACTTGCGTTCTAATAACTCATCGATGGCAAATCTCCCGGGTCCAAAAATCAGAATCAGCACGGACGCAAACAGAAATGTGTAGGCGTCGTCGCTGTAGAATTTGCCTGGATCGGAGAAGATCGATAGCAAAGCGGGGCGGCTGGCAGTCAAATAAGCGACGAACATATCGGCCGTGAGCAGGAACCCGAACAAGCGCGAACCCAGCCCCACAGCGAGCAAAATCCCGCCTACCAGTTCCAGCCACGAAACGCCTAGCGCCGAAAACGCCGGGGCCGGAATTCCCAAGCTCGTAAAGAAGCCGGTGACTTTCGGCAGATGCTGCAGCTTCCCCCACCCGGTCTGTGCGAATTGCCAGCCCCAGTAGAGGCGCACGGCCAGCAGGAACGGAGATTGCAGCGCCGAAAACGCCACGACCATTTTTTGGTACGCGGACACGCTTCTTTCGAACATTTAATTTCGACCCGGCCGGCAGAACCAGCCCAGTTGCGCCCAGTTTCCGAACCACTGCTGCAACCCCGAAAGGCGCTCCGCTTCCGGAAGGGAGCTGTTCTCGAAGGCACGATCAATCGCCTGCTCTAGCGAAGCTCTTTCTCTGAGCGCTTCGAGCATGCGAAACGCTTCGATGGACAGCCGCTTGTAATAGACCGAATTCTCCAGCCGATGCACCGCCAGGTAGATGGGTTCTGGCTCAGGCTTCGCATAGTGCCGGACCCGCTTCCGTAGTTGACTGAGCCGTGCCGCGTTGCTCGCCACGTCGGTCCCGCCCTCGGAATCGTGCACTTCGATCAATAAATCGTCCACCGGATAAGCGAGCTCGAGCAACCGCACGTACGGCTGCAGTGCGACCCGCAATTCCAGACCTTCCGCTTCTATTTCGGCGGGCGTCAGCACCGGCTCAAAGGCGCCGTCAAACGCTTCAATGTGCGCCCACTCGAGCCGCACCATGTCGAGCGCCAGCCGCTCGCTGCTTCGAATCCATTTGGGATTGGTGATGAGCCAGGCCTCGAGGCGCGAACCGAGATTCCGCAGCGTGAACGAGATCGATGGGCAATCCGCCAAATAGGCTCGCATCAATCCTTCGAATTGCCGCGCGCCCACGATGGCGCGTAAACCTGGAAAATCTTCCGTGAAACACGACAGCACGCGGAACCAGTATTGGCGATTGTAGATCTCGAGCCGCTCGAACGATGTAAGAACTTTGTTCGGCTTGATCAGCGCTTCGGCTTCCGCTTTGGCGCTCCGCCGCATATTTTCCTCGCGCGTCAAAGGCTGCATCACGGCCGTGGCGACGCGGCGCTGAATCTCTTCGAGGCTGCTCAACGCGCTGCCTCAGACTGCTCCCGCAAGCCGCTCGCTTTATCAAAGAACGGCTGGGGAGCGGATAAATATCGGTTGGCCTTGAGCGCCTCGGCATGTACTTCCTCGAAGCTTGGAATTTTGTCGTCCCATTCGAGAAGGGTCGCCGTGTTGCCACACCGCTGAATCGCGCGCGCATACAGCGACCACACCGGATCGATCACCGCGTGATCGTGCGTATCCAAAATGTATTTCTCGTATTTCGAGTGGCCCGCCACATGGATCTGCGCAACTCGCTCCGCCGGCACGGCATTCACATAAGTGAACGGATCAAAGTCGTGGTTCTGCGATGAAACATAAATATTGTTCACGTCGAGCAAAATGCCGCAATCGGCGCGTTCCACAACTTCCGTCAGAAACTCCCACTCGGTCATCTCGGAGACGTGGTATTCCGCATAGCTGCTCACGTTTTCCACCACCACCGGCACCTCGGTAAAGTCCTGCACCTGCCGAATTTTTTCCGCTGTCACCTTCACCGCTTCGAAGGTATACGGCATCGGCAGTAAATCATGCGTATAGCGGCCATCCACGCTGCCCCAGCAAAGGTGGTCGGAAAGCCAGGGCGTTCGCGTGCGGCGCACCAGGTTCTTCAGTCGTTTCAGGTGTTCCCGGTTCAATGCTTGCGCGCTGCCGAAGTACATCGAAACGCCATGCTGGACCACACGGTATTGTTCGAGAATCTGATCGAGAACCTTCAACGGCCTGCCGCCGTCGACCATGTAGTTCTCCGAGATGACTTCGAACCAATCGACCACCGGCTTATGCTCAAGGATGTGCCGGTAATGCGGTATGCGCAACCCGATACCGACGCCGTAATCCGTGTAACCGTTAAATCGATTGGCAGCCATAGAACCTTGACTCTTGCTTCTCAAAAAAATTAGACCGGCCAATGCGCTCGCGCCGGCCGGTCCCAGGAGGGGTAATTAGTGCTTCATTGACCCGTCGGTCGCGCAACCACCTTTACCCTTGCACGAGTTCTTGCCTTTGCAGCCGTTATCGCTCGACTTACATCCCCCCTGCCCCTTGCAATCGTTCTTGCCCTTGCAGGAGTGCTTATCGGCATCGGCCATGGCGACGGTGGTGTAGGAGACCTTTCCAGCCGTCATGTCGTTGCTGGCGGTGCTGTTCGCCGTAACCTGCGTTTGTGCCGGAGCCGGCGCGGGAGCGGCCTGCAGCCTGGCCGCAGTTCCGCCTAATAGGCCGGAAACAGCGGCGGTGATCATCATGCTTTTCATCGAATTCTTCATTTGTCAGTCCTTTGAGACGGAATTCCAAGTTGCCCGGCTAAGTGCCCGGCCAGACTCTATCATATGGTTCGCATTCGACGAAAGAAAGTTACGTGGGAAGTGTAATGGAACGGCGAATCGCCGCCAAAGGCGCACGCTCATCCAGCGACACCGTATTTTCGTATACCTTTACCCCCAACTCACTCCATAGCGCGTTCAGGTCCACCGGATAAGGTTGGTCCTTCATTTCGGAATACAACTTGCTCAGCACTTTCGTGTGCGTCGCCTGATCGCCCACGGCAAAGGCGCTTTCTAACGCCCAGTGGTGCTCGATCGTCCCGCCTGCCGCGCGAATCCCGCGCAACGCATCCTGTAGACCCTTTCGATTTTGCGACGCCTGTCGAATGCGAACATCGGCCACCAAACAGAACAGGGCCCCGCCCCAATACGTCCGGCCCCACGTGTGGGTATGATCCAGGCCCTCATCAAACGCTTGCGGCTCGCCCTTCGGCATGTCGCGCGCCATATCGCCCCAAATCCGGCTGGCTTGCAAATCTCCGATTTGCACGCGCGCAATCGGCTCTACGTACGTCGCAATACCTTCTTCAATCCAATGATGGTCCTCGTCAACGTCGGGAAAGGCGGTATGCACCAGTTCGTGCGTCATCATCCAGTCGTCGTCCAGTTCCGCCTGGGTGGTGTGCCGCCCCACGAAAATACGAGTGAATGGCGGGTTCTGGCCCCAGGTCGTTCCGCCGAATACGCCGCTCCGCCGCTCCGAAGGATTCACCCGGATACGCATCTGAGGAACCGGGAAAACGCCGTAATACTCGATAACTGCTTTAGCGGCTTTTGTCACCCAGGCAAGGATCGCGGATGGCCCCAAATCGAACCCGCCCTCGCCGAGAGTCACCTCGATCGCTGCTCCGCCGATTTTTAGTTTCGTGGCAGCGGACTCTTGACCACCCAGGCTCAAACCCGCACCGAGCAGCGCCGCGCCGGCCTTTACGAACTCGCGCACCGTCAAAGTTTTCTCAGGACGCCGACCACCCCGCCTCCCAGTGCTCCCAAAATCATCGTGCCCAGGTGCCATACCAAAATATGCGGCGCATTGCGCACTGGACAAATCAGGGCGAGCGCCGCCACTCCCGATAAGCCGGCAAAGCATCCGATCAACATGCTGCTCGCCACGGGAGCGGTGAAAAAGCCCTTCCGCACCAGCAGAAAGGCGATCAAGCCGCTCACCAGCGCGCATTCGCTGCCCAAGCGCAAGCATGGCCATCCGTGCGCCACAAAGTGATCCATGCTGAAGTTTTCGAACAGAAGACAGGCGAGAAGCGCTAGCGAGAAAAAGCTTCCGATCACCAGCATCCTGGCGTTCAAACGGCGCTTAGACCCCGGAATCATTTGCTCTACGATTGCCGCGGCGAACAAAATCGCCAGCAGCGCGATCACGCCATAGTAGGCAAATTCCTGAACGCCCGAAAGGACGTGAAGCGCCGAATCGCCAAAATGGATCGTGGGCAGAAGCGCGAGCGCCGCGAAGCAGCCGAGCCCAATCAAAAGCAAAGCCCGGTCGGAAGGCAGCGGCTTCACCGGTTTGAGCGAGGAGGCAATTCGCCGCTGGATCCGCTCAACGCGCTCCGCGTCCGGCAGATCACCCGGCGTCCGCAGCCCGTCAAACATCGCCCGCAGTTCTTTGTCTTCGGAGTTCATGACCCGCCTCCGAGGACTTTTCGTAATTTTTCGTACGCCCTATGAGCCTTCTGCTTCACCGCTCCTACACTGCTGCCGGTAGCGCGCGCCACCTCTTCCAGACTAAGCCCCGTTACCTTCAGCAGCAGCACCGTCTCCCGTTGCGCCACCGGCAATGTCTTAAGCAGATCCGCCATCGTTGGTAACTTATTTTCGTCAAACTGCCGCGTTGCCGTCTCCGGCAGCTCGTCACTCTGAAATTCGTGCTCGTTGATCCTCTTGGTGCGCCGGTATTGGTCCACCCGAACCCTCCGCGCAATCGCGTAGAGCCACGGCAACAACGGTTCGCCGCACCGGAACGTATTCCTCGCCTTGTGAATGCGCAGCCAGAAATCCTGCAACAGATCCTCGGCTTGCGAGCGATCCCGCGCCTGCCCTAAAAAGAACTGGAAGACCTGAGGACTCAGCCGCGTTACCAGAACCGCCGCCGCGTCCGCATCGGACTGCTGATAACGGTGCATAAGCGCTTCGAGTTCGCCCGTTTGCTGCGCGGCCTGTGACGCGTCCTCAGCCGCCACGGGCGCAACCTATTAATGGATTCGAGAACCAGCGCCAAAGAGTTACGGTCATCGGCTGAGCCACTGCGTGGCTTACTCACGAGCATAGCCGAAGGGATCGTTTTCGTTGGGCCGCAATCACTCGGGATGTGGGGCGCGGCCTATCCTGCGAAAATCGTCACGCCCGCTCTGCGCGCAGCCTTCTGCAACTTCACCTCCAAGGTGGCCAGGGGAACCGCGCGCCTGAGTGAAAGTTCCAGGTAGGCGGCATCGTACGCCGAAAGCCCGTACTCTCGCGCGAGAGGAAGAATACTCCCTACCTGCTGATCGACCGGCTCGGCGTCCTGCACCAGAGAGAGGTTTCCCAGCAGCGAAAGAAAACGCCGGATTTCCGGTTGGCGCAGGCGCTGCATCCGCTCACCCGTTAAAACCGCATTCGCGATTTCCAGGCACCAAACGGCCGGAACGAGTATGGTCTTTCCTTCCAGGCCCGCGCCGGGCGCGACTCCACTTCGATCATTTGGTCGATGCGCTTCAGGAAGTTTCAATCCACGCGCCCGCGCGGGGCGCGACCGTCTTCCCGCAGGTCGATGTCGCGTCCCCAACTGTTTCAATCCACGCGCCCGCGCGGGGCGCGACGGCCGGCCGGAGTGAGTTTTTCAATATCCATTGGCAGTTTCAATCCACGCGCCCGCGCGGGGCGCGACAAGCGCGCCAATGGTACCGCGATTGTGAAGCTCAAGTTTCAATCCACGCGCCCGCGCGGGGCGCGACCTGTGTACGGCGGCGACTCGAATGTCGATCTGATGTTTCAATCCACGCGCCCGCGCGGGGCGCGACAGGAGAATTGTGAACACACCGTCAGCTAAAG
>DASYAX010000074.1:0-3897 GCA_036501045.1 Bryobacteraceae bacterium | reverse complement strand
CAGCGAGCTGCTCCTGGTGAGATACCGCAGAAAATTCTGCGGGCCGTCGATATTCAGACCGGCAAGATCTCCTGGCAGCTTCCACAGGTAGGGTCCGGAGACACCTGGGGAGGCGTTCTCGCGACTGAGACCGGAGTGCTGTTTTTTTGCGAGGATAGCGGGATGTTCGAGGCGGTAGACGCGACGAACGGAAAGCCGCTTTGGCGCTTTCAGGCGAATCAAGCCTGGCACGCATCGCCCATGACTTACGAGTTCGACGGCAAACAATATGTTGCGATCGCCTCGGGGAAGACGGTAACAGCGTTCGCTCTTACTGGGGCTTCACAGTAACCATCACCACGGCGTGACTAGCGACCTTCGCGGAAAAACTTCCGCTAGCCGAGCCGAGATCTTTGTGCAGCCACAGATCCCGCAGCGAAGCCGAAAGATGCTCAGGATAACCAATGTCTGTCCAGTGGAACTCGATCTCCGCCTCCGACGGTCCGCGATTCAGCAGCGCCACAGCCCGGCTACCGTCGTTCAATTGTTTGGACCAAACCTCCAGGTCGCCATCCTTCTTAACGCGGCGGCCCTGCACGCCGAGCGGATCCTGATCGATGGCAATGACCTCTTTATTGGTTAGGATCTCGCGGATCTCATCGCTCATCGAGCGAATATCGTTGCCTGCCATAAGCGGTGCAGCCATTAAACACCACATGCTGAAGTGCGAGCGAGATTCGGTATTCGTCATGCCGCCATTGCCGACTTCCAGCATGTCCGGATCGTTCCAGTGCCCCGGGCCCGCGTAACTTTCAATTCCGTTCTGGAGATCGAGAATTTGAACCACCCCATTACCGCCCCACTTTTCGTGACCGTCCCACTTATCGACGATGTCGCCGGTCGACCGCCAAAGATTGCCCACCGGACCGGCCCAGAGCCAGGGTTTGGTCGATCCCCATTCGCAAATGCTGAACACGATGGGACGACCCGCTTTCGCCAAGGCGTCGCGCATCGTCGCATAAGAGCTCACTGAATCCTGGGTGCTGTGGTTGCACCAATCGTATTTCAGATAATCGACGCCCCAGGCGGCATATTGGCGCGCATCCTGGAACTCATAACCGTGGCTGCCGGGCCGATTCTGACATGTTCCCGTGCCGGCGTCGGAATAGATGCCGAATTTCAGTCCTTTGGAGTGAATGTAATCGGCCACGGGTTTTATGCCGTCGGGGAAACGCTGCGCATCGGCGACGATGTTGCCTTGGGCATCGCGGCTCACCTGCCAGCAATCGTCGATCACTACGTATTGATAACCGGCGTCTTTCATACCCGTGCTCACGATGGCATCGGCGGCGCCTTCGATCAATTTCGCGCTGACGTTGCAGGAAAATTTGTTCCAACTGTTCCAGCCCATGGGCGGCGTGCGGGCCAGTCCGTTCTCAAGCGCGGTCAGTTTGGGCGCGACGCAAAAGGCGCATGCCGCGAAAAGGACGATCAGCCGTTTCATAGAACTGCATTGTAGAACAGCCGGGCAGCATAACATTGGAAGCGTGGATCTTCCCGTGAACCCGCCGCTTCTGCCGATGCTCGCCAAGCGAGTTAGCGAAATACCAGCGGACGGAAATTGGATTTTCGAACCAAAGTGGGATGGGTTTCGTGCGTTGATCTTTCGCGACGGCGATGAAATTCTGATCCAAAGCCGCGATGAAAAATCGCTGAACCGCTATTTCCCCGAACTGCTCAAGCAGTTGCCATCCGCGCTGCCTGCGCGCTGCGTACTGGACGGCGAAATCGTGCTCGCCCAAAATGGTGGGCTCGATTTTGAAGCGCTGCAGCTCCGGATTCATCCGGCGGCCTCGAGAGTGACGCTGCTATCCAAAGAAATTCCGGCTTCCGTTGTGTTCTTCGATTTGCTTTGCCTGGGCGACCGGGATCTGCGCAACGAGCCATTCCGAGTCCGCCGCGCCCAGCTCGAAGCACTGCTTTCCCGCGCCGCGCCTCCGATCCATCTCACGCCGGCCACGCCCGAACGAGCGATCGCGGCCGATTGGTTTCGGCGCTTTGAGGGCGCGGGTCTCGATGGAGTGATCGCCAAGCCCGAATCGGGCAGTTACGAATCCGACAAGCGCGTGATGTTCAAGGTCAAGCACGAGCGCGATTGCGATTGCGTGGTGGCTGGCTTCCGCTGGC
Organism: Bryobacteraceae bacterium; assembly: GCA_036501045.1. Lineage (GTDB taxonomy): Bacteria > Acidobacteriota > Terriglobia > Bryobacterales > Bryobacteraceae > Bog-105. The sequence goes on along the minus strand of DASYAX010000074.1, from coordinate 1,731 downwards.
ACAAGAAGGGTGATGGTACGGCCGTGGGCTCGCTACTGCTCGGGCTTTTTGACGAATCGGGCGCGCTGCAGCACGTCGGCGTCTGCGCGAGCTTCACGCAGGAAAGGCGGCTGGAGCTGACGGAATTTTTGGCGCCGTATCGCAAGAACGCGCTCGTCGATCATCCTTGGAAAAGCTGGGCGGCCACTGAAGGAGAGCAGCGCATGCCGGGCGGCCAGAGTCGTTGGAGCCAGGGTAAAGATCTGTCATGGGAGCCGCTGCGGCCCGAGCTAGTGGTCGAAGTCGCTTACGAGCACATGCAGGGCAAACGGTTTCGCCACATGTCGCAGTTTCGAAGATGGCGCACCGATAAGAAACCGAGCGACTGCACGTATGCCCAGCTCGAAGTGGTCCCGCCGCACGAACTAGCGGCCATTTTCGCCAGCGGCCGCTGACGGTTACGCTTTCTTTTTCGGCTTACGCTTCGCGGCGTGCATTTGACGCCACTCGCGCGTCGGATCGTCATCGGGATCGGGCGTTTCCTGCGACGGCCGCAACTCTTCGGGAACGTGGCGCAGGTTCACGCGAATGCGCGTCCAGGTGGAAGACCTGCCCCGCATGGAATCGACGAGCACGTCGTCCACGGCGAGCAGTGCGGACGCCTCGGCATATTTACTCTTCCAACGCGCCAACCCCGCGAGCGCAGCTTCTTTGTCGGGAGAGTTCGCGACCACGACAAGCGGCATTTTCTCCCGCGGCGGCCTTTTCGCGGGAGACTTGGCTCGGGAAGGCGCCACGCGCGGCGCTTCGCCTTCCATCTTGCGAAAGTGCGGCGGCCACGGGGCATCGCCGAGACCTGCCTTCTCGTCTTCGGCCGCCAGCTCGAGCAATTTTTCGAGCGAACCGGGCTCGGCATCAATGTCTGCATGCGGATCGCCGATTTCAGCGAAACGCTTGGGAATGGTGAGTACCGTGAAATCGCTTGGCTCGCAGTCTGGGACCTCGTGCCAATGCAGCGGCGTCGACACGCGGGCATCGGGGAGCGGACGTACGGAATACGCCGAGCAGGTTGTGCGGTCCTTGGCGTTCTGGTTGTAATCGAGGAACACGCCGTGACGCTCCTCTTTCCACCATTTCGAACTGGCGAATGCCGGAACACGCCTTTCGACAGCACGCGATACGGCGAGCGCCGCGCGGCGTACTTCGCTGAACGTCCAACGCCGTTCGATTCGCACGATCACGTGCATTCCGCGTGAGCCGCTGGTCTTGGGCCAGCCGCGAAGCCCCATTTCTTCGAGCAGCGATTTGACTTCGAGAGCCACGCTGCGCACGTCCGGCCAGCCGACGCCTGGGCCGGGATCGAGATCAATTCGCAGCTCATCCGGATGCTCGAGATTAGCGGAACGCACCGGATGCGGATGCAGTTCGATACAACCCAAGTTGACAATCCAGGCGAGACCTGCCGCATCGTCGACAACGATCTCTTCGGCAGTGCGGCCCGAAGGGAACGACAGCGTGATCGTACGAAGCCACTCCGGCCGTTCGGCGGGCGCGCGCTTCTGATAAAACGCCTCACCCTCGGCGCCGTTCACGAAACGCTTGAGAACGATAGGGCGATTGCAAATTCCGCCCAGCGCGCCGGGCGCGACTGACAGGTAGTAGCGCACCAGATCGAGCTTCGAGAGTTTGGTCTGCTTTGAAAAATAAAGCTTGCCGGGGTGCGTCACGCGAACCTCGCGCCCCGCAATCGAA
>DASYAX010000073.1:0-2654 GCA_036501045.1 Bryobacteraceae bacterium | reverse complement strand
GGCAGCGCAATATAAGCAAACGCGAACACTGCAGTCATGGCCGCCGGAAACGACGACGAGAGTTCATCGCGGCGCATTGCGATGGCAAGGAAAATAAACGGCGCGAACGCAGCAAAACACACCGCGACAAATGCAAATCCTGAAGTGGAGAGTGCTGGCGTTTGCGCCGGACTCACCGCGATCAGCAGAAAAAACAATGCGACAAAAACGTAGGTGGGTTTATAAAGTGGCCGGATGTTGTAGCCCTCTGCCAGCTTGAGCAGTTCATGAATCGCCAGCAGCGCTACTACTCCGGAGACGAACGCGAGCACCGGCACCGGCGCGCGCAATACCAGCAACAAAACTATCGGGATGAGCACTACTGCGGTGAGTACTCGCTTGAGCAGTTCCAATGGAGATCAGCTCCGCACAGCGCGTGCAGATGGCGATTCGTTAAGCCCGCCATAACGGCGGTCGCGCTTCTGATAATCGACGATACCTTCGAGCAGGTGCACGCCGCGGAACTCGGGCCACAGCGTCGGCGTAACGTAAATTTCCGCGTAAGCCAGCTGCCAGAGCAGGAAATTGCTCAGCCGCATCTCGCCACTGGTACGGATCACCAGATCGGGATCGGGCAAATGGCTGGTATAAAGATGCCGCGAAACTGTCTCCTCGTCGATCTTCAGGTGCTCGACCCCGCCATTGTTGGCGGCCGCGTTCAGCATGGACTGGAATGCGTCCACCAGTTCCGAGCGGGCGCTGTAGTTCAACGCCAACGTCAGCACCATGCCCGTGTTGCGTGAAGTTTCCTGGCGTGCCCACTCCATCTTCTCCTGCACAAAACCCGGAAGCTCGTACAGCCGGCCGATGTATTGCAGCCGCACATTGTTCTTGTGCAGCGTGGGCACCTCCTGCTTCAAATAGCGGGAGAGCAGCTTCATCAGAAAATCAACTTCGGCCTTGGGGCGGCGTTTCCAGTTTTCTTCGGAAAAAGCGTACAACGTGAGCGAAGGAATACCGATGCGCGACGCCGCCTCGACCACGTAGCGCACAGACGTGACCCCGGCGCGATGTCCGGCCACGCGCGGCAGATGGCGTTTACGCGCCCACCGGCCGTTGCCGTCCATGATGATTGCGATGTGTTTTGGAAGCCGCGCCGGATCCAGCCGCTGGTATATCTCGGCCTCTTTGCGGTCCAGCCCGGCAGGAACTGTCGCCTGCAAGGTAATCCCTTCTGTTTCAGAAACTAACATAGGGGAAACGGAGTTGCAATGAACCGAAAAGGTGCTTTAGGTCGAAGCGTGGCCTTTGAGATTCGGGGCCAGTCAGTAATGTCGGCGTTGCTTTAGCTCGGGCTTCCTGCGAATCGTGGTCCAGTATTCTTCCCGAATGTCTTCATCGATTTCCACCGGGATATTGCTCGTGTAGAGTCGGTCAGCGCCATCGCGACGCGGCCCAGAAATCCAATACTCATCACGAGTCCCGACCTCACGATAATTCGATTTAAACCCAGATCCCTTTAAGCTCTGAAATTTTTGCTCCCGATATTGGAGAGTGCATCCGGTTTTATTATAGAAGACACGACCGATACGAGCCGGTCCGACCAAACCTTCCGCCTTCGATTCGATATACATGATCCTTGATCGCTTAGCCATTTCATGCCGCCGCCTTCGTCAATATTGGCATGGCTTAAAGAGAAATCCAAGCGGTCGGTCCCCATAAAGTAGAACCGTTTGCCAAAAAAACGCGCCGAAAGCATCGCTGGGATCGCAACGCGCTTACTGCTTCGACTCTTGCGGAACGATGACCAATTCCAGCCGCTCCGTCCGGCGCAGAACCGTGACTGAGGTCTTGACGTCCACCTGCGCATCCGTCAACAAACGGTGCAGGTCATCCACGCCGGCAATCGGCTGTCCGGCGAAGGCGATGATCACGTCGCCTTCGCGCAAGCCAGCTTTTTGGGCCGGACTGCCGTTTTCTGCCGCAAGAACGATCGCTCCCGTTTCTTTCGGCAAATCATAAAAGCGCACGATCCTGCGATGCAGCGGCGCATTTTGTGCTTCCACACCGATGTAGGCGCGGCGAATGCGGCCTTGCTGCAGCAGGCGGGTGGCGACAAATTTCGCGGTATTAATGCCGATGGCGAAACACAATCCCTGTGCGCCCATGATGGTCGCGGTGTTTACGCCGATCACCTCGCCGTCGGACGAAACCAGCGGGCCGCCGGAGTTGCCCGGGTTTAGCGAAGCATCGGTCTGGATCACGTCTTCAATCAGCCGACCGGAATACGAGCGCAATGACCGGCCGAGTGCGCTGACCACTCCGGCGGTCACCGTGTACTGAAATCCGTAAGGATTTCCAATAGCGATGGCCAGCTGTCCGACACGCAGCTTCTGCGAATCGCCAAGTTCTGCCACAGTAAGACCAAGCGCCTCTGCGCCAGCGTTGATCTGTACTACGGCAAGGTCAGTCGCGGGATCTTCCCCGATCAGATGCGCCGGAAAATGCCGCCCGTCCGGCAGCGACAACGCAATCCGTGACGCGTTATGCACGACGTGACTGTTGGTTAGAACCAGGCCGTCAGGCGTAAACACGAATCCCGAACCACCGCCCTGGCGCTCGCGAGGCTCGCCATTTCGCCCGTTTCCGGCGGTCTGCGTGACTTCGATCTTGGC
>DASYAX010000072.1:0-21989 GCA_036501045.1 Bryobacteraceae bacterium | reverse complement strand
CGGGTCGGCGATGCTCATTGCCTGCGCAACAAGTGCTTCGTAGCCCGGATCGAAAGAAGCGCCCTCGATCAGCTCCGCCAAAATGCCTCGCTTTGAGCGGAAGATCGCATAAATCGTCTGAGGCGAAACCTCAGCCGCGCGCGCGATTTCGTCGATCGTCGCGGCATCGTAGCCTTTCGTTGCCAACAGAGAGCGAGCAGCCGCGGCGATCCGCGATCGCGTTTCACTCGCTTGCCGCTGGCGCGTCAGCGAAATATAGGAGCGCTTGCTAGGTCCCGTCACGAAGACACCAGCGGCGCGAAAATACTATTGACAGTATCTTGCATCAGTTAATATAGTTATATATATCGAATAGAGCGTGCTAGCCAGCCAGGAGAATAACATGACCCAAACCACCGTATTGCCGCGAGCCCTTCGAATCAGCGTCGCCCTGCATGCAGTCTTGATCGGCGGCCAAGTCCTTTCATCGGGACTCTTATTTGGCGGCAGCGGTATTGCCCTTGCGGCACACGAGCACGGCGCGCAAATCGCGCAAATCGTTTGCCTTGTGGTGTTGGCGCTGGCGCTGGTCCTGCGTAGACGCGGGCAAGTGCCGCGCCCGGTTGTCATTGTTGCCGCTATTCTCTTCTTTGGGGAAGCGCTCCAAACAGCACTTGGCTACAACCATCTCCTGGCCATTCATGTGCCGCTTGGCGTAGCAATTGTCATCGGGAATGTGCGCCTGCTCGATTTAGTCTTCGAGCGGCGCGCAGCCGGTACCGCCGCAATCAGGCCAGTCTCCGGTTGAGCGGACGCCACCAGCCCGATTTTGAAATTCTCCCGCCTTACGGATTCTGCCAACCACCGCCAAGAGCCCGATACAGCTCCACTACCGAAAGCAACTCGCTCTTACGGAGCTGAGCGAGCGTAAGTTCGCCCGAAAACTCGTTCCGCTCAGCATCTAGGACCTGCAGATAACTATCTAGACCACCCTTATATCGCAAAGTAGAAAGGTTATCCGTGTCCTGAAGCGCTTTGACGAGCAGTTCCTCTTGTGACCGTTGCTCGCGGTCCTTTTCGAAATCGGTTAGTGCGTTCGACACTTCCTGAAACGCCGTGTGGATCGTTTTGCGATAGGCCGCAAGAGCTTCGCGCTGCTGCGCCTCGGTTAGGCGAAGATTGTTGCGAAGCTGCCCTCCGTTGAAGATGGGCAGCATACCGACCGGGGCCAAGTTGTCGTTACGCGCGGGCGCCGTAAACAGGTTGCCCAGAGCGCGGCTCTGCACGCCCAGCAGGCCGGTGAGAGTAATTTGCGGAAAGAACAGCGCCTTAGCCGCCCCAATTTGCGCGTTGGCGGAAATCAGACTGTCTTCCGCTTCCCGTATGTCGGGCCGCCGTTCAAGCAGGTCGGACGTGAGCCCGGCGGGAATCTTAGCCGGGCTTACCAGCTCGACGAGCGGCTTCCCGCGCGGGATGTCTCCTGGGTTCTGGCCGAGCAAAAGACTCAGCATATTTTCCGTTTCGCCGATCGCCCGTTCAGTGGCCGCAATCTGTGCCGTAGCCGTATAGAGCAACTGTTCGGCTTGACGAACATCAAGGCCGGTCGCTACGCCCTGGGCTTCTCGAAGTTTTGTAAGCTGTAAGCCGTTTTCTCCGATGTCTCGCGTTTTGCGGCTAATTTCAAGCTCGAGATCGAGCTCGCGCAGAGTCAGGTAAGTAGTGATCACGTCGGCGATCAAGCTCGAAACGACGGCGTGCCGCGCTTCTTCCTGGCCCAAGTACTGCGCCCGCGCGGATTCGGTTAAGCGCCGCAGTCGTCCCCAAACATCCAGCTCCCACGAGAGATTGAAGCCGGCTTGCGTGTAGCTCACAGCAAGATTCGTACCGGGCGGGATGAAATTAAACGAGCCGATACTCGATGTTCGATTCGCCACGAAGGATCCCGAGGCATTCACCTGAGGGAGAAGCTGGGACCGGGTGATGCCTAATTGTGCGCGCGCTTCAAGAACGCGCTGAGTCGCGGCATCCAGATCGTTGCTTTGTTTGAGCGCGGTCTTGACTAAGCCGGTTATGACCGGATCCTGAAACAGATTGGCCCAGGCGAGATCGGCCAGCGAGGCTTTATCGGGCGTCCCGGTTGTTTCAATCGGCTGCCGGTAGACGGCCGGGGTCGGTACAACCGGACGCTGATAGTTCGGACCGATCGCGCAGCCGGTCAACAAGCTTAGCAGTACAACTGCGATTAGGGGCCGCATTAGTCGCCAGCTCCGGCGTGCACGGGAATCTGCTCCGTGAGCGCTTCGCTCGGGGCCTTTCGGCGTGCGGCAATTTTATTGACCACGACGTATAGCACCGGTACGATAAACACCGCCAGAAGCGTTGCCGCGAGCATGCCGCTGAAGACCGCCGTGCCAAGGGCCCGACGCGCCCCGGCCCCGGCGCCGGTGGCAAACACCAGCGGAGCAACGCCCAGAATAAAGGCGAACGACGTCATGAGAATCGGACGGAGCCGCAAATGGGCCGCTTCGAGCGCGGCATCTTGAATGGACATCCCTTCTTCCTGACGCAGCTTCGCAAATTCGACAATCAGAATCGCATTCTTGGCCGCGAGTCCAATCAGCGTAACGATGCCGATTTGCGTGTAAACGTCATAGGAGTAATCGCGTAAATAAACGCCAACTAGCGCGCCAAATAAGCCGAGTGGCACCGCCAAAATAACCGAGAAAGGCAGCGACCAGCTTTCGTAGAGGGCGGCCAGGAACAGAAAGACCAGCACGCCCGCCAGGCCGAAGGTATAGCCTTCCTTGCCTTCGGACAATTTCTGCTGATAAACGGTGCCCGTCCATTCGTAACCGAACCCGGGCGGGAGCTGTTTAGCAAGCTCTTCCATGACGGCAGCCGCTTGACCAGAGCTATAGCCCGGCGCCGCGCTGCCAAGGATCTTCACGGCTCGATAGCGGTTGTAGCGATAAATCACTTCCGGCCCCACCACCGGAGTAATCTTGACAAGCGTGCTCAGCGGGACCATGTCGCCCTGAGTAGTTCTGACATAAAAGCGATTGATGTCGGATGGCTGCCGGCGGAACTGCTGCTCCGCTTCGAGATACACGCGCCAAGTACGTCCGAAGCGGTTGAAGTCGTTGACGTAGAGTCCGCCCAGGAAGGTTTGCAGAGCGTTGTAAACGTCGGTGATCGGAATGCCCAACGTTTCGGCTTTGTCGCGGTCGACATCCACCCGGTATTGCGGAGACGAGTCGCGGAACGTGCTGATCACATTCTGCAGTTCGGGTCTGGTGTGAGCGGCGGCAACCAACTCATCGGTTGCGCGCGCTAACGAGTCCACGTCTCCGTTGGCGCGATCCTCCAGCATGAATTCGAAGCCGTTTGAAGTACCCAAACCCAAAATGGGCGGCAGACCGAAGGCAAAGATAAAGCCGTCTTTGATACCGAAATATCGTTGCTGCACCGCTCCCAGAATGCTTTGAAATTGGACGTTCTTTGCCTTGCGCTCATCCCAAGGTTTTAACGTGGCGAAAACCGTGCTCACGTTCGAATTGTTGGTAGCCGTGGGAATATCCAGGCCGCCCACCACCGACACATCCTGGATACCCGGAGTGCTCGTGAGAACGTCTTCCACTTGTTTGCTGGTCGCCTCGTTTCGGCCGATCGAGGCTCCGTCGGGCAGACGGACCGCGGAAATGAAGACGCCTTGATCTTCGTCGGGCAGAAAGCCCCCCGGCAGCGCCTTGAAGAGGCCACCCGCAACGACATAAATCGCAGCCAGGGCAACTAACGCCAGGGCGCTTTTTCGAATCAGCGAGCGAACCCCGAACAGATAGCGATTGGTGGTCCAGTTGAAACCGATATTGAATTTGTCAAAGGCCCTGCCGAGCAGCCCTTTCGACTCCGTCTTCGGTTTTAAGATGAGCGCGCTGAGCGCCGGGCTAAGCGAAAGAGCGTTGAACGCGGAAAGCAATACGGAAACAGCGATGGTAAGGGCAAACTGCCGGAAGATTTGACCGCTGATGCCTCCGAGAAACGCCACCGGGATAAAAACGGCAGCCAGGATACAAGCGATGGCCACAACCGGACCGGACACTTCCCGCAGAGCTTTGATCGTTGCATCACGCGCGCTCATGCCGTGATCGATATTGAGCTGGACCGCCTCGACCACCACAATTGAGTCGTCAACAACCATGCCGATAGCGAGCACCAAGCCAAACAGGCTGGTGGTGTTGATAGAAAAACCGAGCGCCGGAAACAGCGCGAAGGTGCCTATCACAGCGACCGGAACGGTCAGCAAGGGTATAAGGGTCGCGCGCCAATTCTGGAGGAAAACAAATACCACCAGGATGACCAGGAAGACCGCCACAAATAACGTCTCGACCACTTCTTTGATGGACGTGGTAACGAAGCGCGTAGAGTCGTAGGGAATTTTGTATTCGAGCCCGGGCGGAAACGACTGCTTCGCCTGCTGCATGAAGTTAACGACTTGGCGCTGCGTCTCGACGGCGTTTGCGCCGGGCGAGAGATAGACGATGATGAATCCCGCTACGCGGTGGTTCCAGTACGTGAAATTCGCATAGTCCTGCGCGCCCAATTGCACCCGCCCAACGTCCCGGACGCGAAGCAGTGAGCCGTCCGGTTGGGCGCGGATGACCACGTCGCCGAACTGCTGGGGTGTCGTCAGGCGGCCTTGCGCATTAACCGGATATTGATAGTCAACGCCGTTTGGTGTAGGAGGCTGTCCGAAAGAGCCCGCGGGATTCTGTCTGTTCTGCGCTTGAATGGCATCGTCAACATCGGTTGCCGTGAGCCCCAATTTGGCCATCTTGTCCGGATTTACCCAGACGCGCATGCTGTAATTCTGCGCGCCTGCCAGCACCGAATTACCCACGCCGGGAAGACTGCCGATTTTATCGACTAGATTGATCGCCGCGTAATTATTGAGAAACAGCGAATCGTAGCGATTGTCGGGCGCAGTCAACGCGACAAACAGCAGGAACGAGGACGATACCTTCTTCGTCGTTACACCGATCCGTTGCACTTCCGGCGGCAACAACGGAAGAGCGACGCTCACCTTGTTCTGGACCTTGACGGTAGCAAGGTCCGGATCGGTGCCGAGCTCAAACGTAACGTCGATGGTGAGCGTGCCGTTATTAGAGGCGCGCGCAAAGTAATAAATCATGCCATCGAGGCCGGTGAGCTGTTGCTCGATCGGCTGTGACACGGTTTTCTCTAAGTCGGTGGCATTGCCTCCCTGATACACCGCCGTGATTTGCACGACTGGCGGTACTACTTCCGGATAGGTGGCGATCGGCAGCGTGGGGATCACCACAATGCCGAGAATGACAATCACGATCGCAATGACGATCGCAAAAACGGGCCGATCGATAAAAAACTTCGCCACGAATCAGCCTCCGTTTCGCCCGGTGCCGCTAGCGGCGGCCTTGTAGGGACTGGGTTGGACTGGCGCGCCAGGACGCACCTTCTGGACACCTTCGACGATGACTCTGTCGCCCGGCTTCAACCCTTGAAGAACAATCCAATCGTCGCCCACGCGATCTCCCGTTACGATATTTCTGGCCTCCACCTTGTTGTCGGCGCCAACCGTGAACACAGACTGCATGCTCTGCAGTTCCTGCACCGCGCGCTGCGGAACGACAATGACGTTCTTCGCCTCGCGCGTCAGCAGACGAACACGTCCGAACTGCCCCGGCAAGATCACATGTCCGGGATTAGGAAACGTGCCCTGCACCTCGAGCGTGCCGGTCTTGAGATCGACCTGATTCAAAGTATTTCGAATCTGGCCCGCGTGGGGAAATTCGCTGCCATCGGCCAGAACGAGGCGAATTGGCAGCTTTTCGTTTCTCCAGCTTTCGTTCGAATCTTGATGCTTGAGGTACTCGTCCTCGCTGATTTTGAAACGCACCCAGATCGGGTCGAGAGGAACAATGGTGGTCAGGGGCTGGGTGGAGCTTTTCGAAACGAGTCCCCCAACTTCGGTCAAGCTATCGCCGATGCGGCCCGAAATCGGTGCGGTGATCTTGGCATAGCCGAGATTCAGTTCGGCGGTGCGCAACAGCGCTTTGTTGGATTCGACTAGAGCGGCGGCAGCGTCGATGTTCGTACGGGTTTGCAAGCGCGCCTGGTCAACACTTGCGCTGAGCGCGGCCACATTCGCCTTGTTCGCTTCGAGAGCGGCCACCGCATTATCGAGATCCTGCTTGGCTGCCGCTTCCCTGCTCACCAGCGGTTGCAGGCGATTCACATCTTGATTCGCCTTCACCAGGTTGGCATTCGCTTGCGCCATGTTCGCCTGAGCCTGTATAAGATTCACCTGCTTCTTGGCGAATTCCAAATTAGCTTCGCTCTGCGCCAGGTCCCCTTTGGCCTTCTGAACGTCCGCTTCATAGGGACGGAGGTCCAGCGTGTAGAGCAGTTGTCCGGCATGGACGTCGGCGCCCACCTGAAATAAACGCTTCTCAATGAAGCCATCCACCCGCCCGCGAACTTCCACCATGTCGCGCGCAAAGGTCTGGGCCGTGTACTCCCCGTAAATCGGGACATCCTGAAAGTGAACTTCTACCACCGATACGGGCATAGGCGGAAACGCCATAGCTCCTTGTGCTTTTGAAGAGGACTGGCAGCCGGCCATACTGAAAATGGCGGCCACCAGAATAATCACCCCGCCGATCCGGGTAAGTCTGAAATCGTTCATACCTTAACCAATAGTCATTTGAATCAATCACCGCCCGGTAAGACTCAGGAAATTTTTGGCAAGCGCTCCCGAAGCGCCGCGGTTCACTTAAGAACTTTGATTTGAGCGTTTGGCGGTTTGACCAGGATGAATTTTTGGTCCGTTACATCGGGTGAATTGACCCTCAGGTCCGTCACGTTCAGCACCAGTTCGTAACCGTCCTGCGGCCGAAGAATATCGATGCTTGCGGGAAACGGGAAGCCGCCGTAATTTTTCCAATTTTCGTAGCTGGTATCGCTCACAATGTAACCGGCAGCATCAAAGGTCTTCTGCCTCGTTATCTGCAAAGTGTATCGGTCGAAATACACATTGCGCAGCAGCCGCAATCGCTCGCCATCGCGAGCGAGGAACAAAACGATGTAAATAGCTTTGGTTTCATTGGTATCGTCTTCGAGAATAGTCATGTCCGGGCTGCCGGTGGGCGGGTTGATGAGCAGCGAGGTCAGGAATGCTACGGGGCGCAGGTTCTCCAGCTTGTTTGGGGAGTTGGCGGGCGTGTCGTTCAAGCCTTCAACGAACTGATTCCGGCTGGGGATCGAAACGCGGAACGCGTTTCCCTTTGAAAGCATGTCAAAAGCCGTCCCATGCACCACCGGGTCGAGGCCGATCACGCGAATTTCGTCCGGCTTGCGGTAAAAAATGTAGCCGGAAATTGTCGGATAGTCCGTGATGGTCCCGCCGTACAGATTTCCGATGGAAGGGGCCATGTCCACCTTCATGGCAAACGAGTGAACCGGGTCCGACACGCTGCGGATGCGCTGCAGCAGATCCTCCTTCGTGGCAGTAAGCAGCGGTTTGTTAGCGACCTTACCGGGCGGCGCGACGGTGCGTCGCCGCACGAGACACGAACTACACGCCAATGCGGCGACAGCAACAATCACAGCGAGATCGCGCCGGGCGCGAAGGCATTCCATTCCTTGAAGTTTATTAGACGCATAGGTATAAACTACTTTTGTTCAACCTATGAAGCTCCCATTGCTCTTTGGCCCGGCGGCGATTCTTCTCGGCATTGCCTCCCTCGCCGCTTACGCGCAACTCAACAGAGAGCGCGGAAATGGACCGTATGGCGTTCCGCAACTGAATTTCTTTGCACACCGCCTCGGTACCGATCATGCCGAAGGCATCACCAGCATGGACATGAACGGCGACCACCGTCCCGACCTGCTCAGTGGAGCGTATTGGTATGAGAATCCCGGTCCGCGAGGCGGCGAGTGGAAGCGCCACCAATACCGCACCGTCGAAATCACCGACGAGTTTGTTTCCGATTCTGGCGAATGGGCCGTCGACGTGAATCACGATGGCGCGCCTGATGTGGTTACCGTGGGGTGGCAGACCGATGGATTGTGGTGGTACGAGAATCCCAAAAAGCCTGACGTGATGTGGCAGCGGCATCTGATTGCCCACACGCTGAAGACGGAAGGCGGTTGGATGGGCGATCTCAACGGCGATGGTGTGCCTGAGCTGGCGCTCGCCCATTATGGGCGGAGCGGTGTGATTTGGGTCGATTTCTCGGGACCGGAGCCGAAGGTTCATCAAGCGGGCGGACACGATCAGGACGGTCATGGAGTGGGTATGGCCGACATCAACGGCGATGGCAAGATGGACCTGCTCACGCCGTTTGGTTGGTTCCAAAACATTGACGCCAACAGCGACAAATGGGATTGGCACGCCGATTGGACCTTGGGCGAAACAGGTTTTCCGATCGTCGGCTATGACGTGAACAATGACGGCAAGATGGATCTGATCTACAGCCGTGGGCACAGCTACGGCTTGTACTGGTTGGAGCAGCAGGGCGATGCCGGCAGCCGCACCTGGAAGAAACACATCATTGATGAATCGTTTTCACAGGTCCATGTGCTTAAGCTGGTCGACCTGGATGGCGACGGGCAGATGGAGTTGCTGGCCGGCAAGCGTTATCGCGGCCATAGCGGGCACGACCCCGGCTCCTACGATCCTCTCGTCATCTATTACTACAAGATCGATCGCTCCACCGGGAAGTTCACTCGCTATCCCATCTCAGTCAACGGAACGGCCGCGGCGGGCACGCAATTTGTCACCGAAGATCTGGATGGGGATGGCGATTTGGATGTCGCCGTCGCGGGCAAAACCGGCGTGCACTTTCTGGAAAACCTGAAGATCGACAACGTGCCTAAAGCGCAACGCGAACAGGAACTGCTTTTGAATAAGCAATGGCCATTCGTAGGGGAAGGCACGGAAACTCCCCAGGCTGCCCCACCCCGGCGATGATGTTCCTGTTGCTTGCGGCGACACTTCCCTTTCTTTGGTTGTCGGACATACATTTCAATCCGACGGCCGATCCCGTCTTGGTAAATAAGCTGGCGGCTGCCGAGCCCGCGCAGTGGAAGTCGATTCTGGACACTTCTTCGGCTGCTTTCGCGCGGCCTGGCCAGGATACAAACTGGCCCTTGCTTCAATCGGCCATCGCCGAATGCCAAAAAGCGCAGCCCGCTATTTCGTTCACCATGGTCACTGGAGATCTGCTGCCCCATCACTTCCGCGAACACTTCGATCAGGCCGCCACCGTGCATGACGATGCCGCCTTTCGCAAGTTCGAACGTAAAACGGTTGAATTCGTCGCTCTCGAACTGAAGCGCATAGCCCCGGCAGCGCCGGTGGTGGTCGCGCTGGGTAACAACGACTCCGATTGTGGCGACTACCGGCTTGAGCCCCACGGCCCTTTTCTCGAGGACACCGCCGGCATTGTCTCCGGCCTCGCGCATCTATCAAACGATCCTGAGTTCGCGAAGACCTGGATGGCCGCCGGCAGCTATCGCATGCAACATCCGGCGCTCGCCAATTACCAGATCGTCGTGATTAACAGCGTCCTGTTTTCGACCCGCTACAAGAACGCTTGCGGGCACGATTCCGGCGATCCGGGAGCCGACTTGCTGAAGTGGCTGCGCGCCACCCTCGGCGAAGCGGAACGCCGGCACAAGAAAGTTTGGCTGGTCTATCACATTCCTCCGGGAATCGATGCCTACCTTTCGGCTCGTTCGAAAACCATTGTGCCGCTCTGGGTAACGTCATACTCGGATGAATTTCATGAGCTGGCCGCGCGTTACGAAAAAACCATTGCCGCGAGCTTTGCAGGCCACACGCATCTCGACGACTTCCGCCTGGTGGGCATTCCTCAGGGTGAAAAATCGCTGGTGCTGATTGCTCCGGCCTTAAGTCCGAACATCGGTCAAAATCCGGCCTTCCGAATCGTCAATTTCAAGTCCAACGGGGCGCTCGCCGATCTGTCTACTTATGTTTTTGTCAAGCCCATGTGGAAATTGGAGTACAGCTTTGATAGCGAGTGGAAACTGCGCCGTCCGGATCTCTCAAGTTACGAAAAATTGTATCGTCGCATTGAAACCGTGCCTGAGACGCGCGGCCGTTGGACGCTCTTTTACTCGGCCTCTCAGCCGGAAGGCGAACCGATCACGCCGGCGAATTTCCGGGCATTCTATTGCGCCACGGGAAACAGCACCATTGCGGGCTATCGCGCTTGCCAGCAGTAACCCCCGGGTTGATCAAGCGACTGCGCTCTTGGTCTTACCGGGTGTTCTGCCAGGCCGTTTTTTCGCGCCCTCCTCATCCCATATTTTGCCGATGTATTCGACGAAAACTTTAGGCTTCTCCTCATAGAGGAGTTGACTCCGCGAAATGGCGTTGGTTCTAAGCTCCGTTTGCTCCCGCATCGAAAGCGTGAGAAAGTGCTCCACGTCCTCCAACACGCCATAGCCACCGGATTCCCTTCCAAGCTCCCCCTGCAGGAGTGTCAAGTTGTGGTCGTCGCCGAGCCAGGTCTCGACCCTCTTGAGATCCCGCTCGCGCGCCTCGAGCGCTGGAGTCCATACGCCTTCGAGCAATCGCACTTGATACCACTGCTCCTTCACGCGTTTGCGAAGCCCATGAAAAAGTTCCGGGCTGCCATTTTGCTGTGCTTTTTTGAGCGCCTTTCTTCCACGCCGGTAGGTGCTCGCCATCCCTGGCGCAATCGCGCCAAAGCCGTCGGCGCGAAGCGGCCAGTCCTCCGCGCGCCGCCCAATGGCGCGCAGACCGGCGATGGCATCACTCACCACCTGGGTGCCGCCGGGCGATTGTTCGGCCTGCTGTTTGCTTTTCTCCAAAGCGCGGCGAATTTGAGCGAAATCCACCCCATGTTTTTCGATCAGCCAGTCGAACACTTCGATCATTGCCGCCGCATCGCGAATGCTGGAGAGCCCCCGGCCCACGTCGCGAA
Organism: Bryobacteraceae bacterium; assembly: GCA_036501045.1. Lineage (GTDB taxonomy): Bacteria > Acidobacteriota > Terriglobia > Bryobacterales > Bryobacteraceae > Bog-105. Next base: position 11,001 of record DASYAX010000072.1, on the reverse strand, counting down.
GCCGCGCGTTTTCGAGATGGTAGGTAGCGCCCAATTCGCATTGCACCAGGCGTAGCGCGCCGCGTATACGCTTTATGCTCTTGCGTGCTTCGTGAATCGCCTCGACGCGGTCCTTTCCGCGTGCGAGTTGTTCGATAGCGCTCTCGATCTGCTCCATCGCGACTCGCTTAATACCATGCGGAACCGATTCACTTTTTTTCAGCCGGTAAGACATGAATTTACGAGTGACCCTCGTGTGGTGAGGTGGGAGCAAAGTTGCTGGTTTCACCTCCGAATTCCTTATCTGCCTCCGCGCTTCGCCCCAGCAGCTGTAACGCCGCGGAAGTCACGTGCTCGCCGGTAAAACCGAAGTTCTTCATGATCGTGTCCCCCGGCGCGGACGCGCCGTAATGATCTATCGCGATGATGATTCCCTCGTCACCAGCCCAGCGGCGCCAACCGAAGCTCGCGGCCGCCTCCACCGTCACCCGCTTCTTGATGGTTTTCGGTATAACGCTTTCGCGATAAGCTTCGTCCTGCCCCTCAAAAAAATGCCAGCTCGGGAGGCTCACCACGCGCGCTTTTACGCCATAGCCCTTCAACTTTTCCTGGGCTTTCATACACAATGCGACTTCCGAACCGGATCCGATCAGGATCACTTCCGGCGCATCGCCCTCAGCTTCGGAAAGAATATAGCCGCCCTTCGAAACATCGCCTTTCCCGGTGTTCGCCCGGCTCAGATTCGGTAACGCTTGGCGGGTGAAAGCGAACAGCGTCGGGCCATCGTGCTGCATGGCAGCCACCCAGCAGTCGGCCGCCTCAGTGGCGTCAGCCGGCCGCATGACGTTCAACCCTGGGATCGCGCGCAGCCCCGCCAGTTGTTCGACTGGTTCATGGGTCGGGCCGTCCTCGCCGACCCCAACACTGTCATGCGTGAAGACATAGAATGCTTTCAGCTTGCTCAGCGCTCCCAAACGAACGGACGGCTTCATGTAATCGGAAAAAACCAGGAAGGTCGCGCTGAAAGGCAATAGGCCGCCATGCGCTGCGAGTCCATTCACGGCCGCTCCCATGGCATGTTCACGCACGCCAAAGGCCAGGTTGCGCCCTGCGTAGCCCCACACGCCCCCCACCGCTCCTTGCGCGGAGGGACCGCCGTATTCCGCCGGTTGGAAATCGCCGAGCCCCTTCAATGCGGTATTGGTCGAGGGATTCAGATCGGCCGAGCCGCCCAGAATATTCGGAATGCGCTTCGCGAGCGCGTTCATTACCTGGCCCCCGGCCGCTCGCGTGGCGATCGGTTTGTCTTCCGGCTTCCACTTGGGGACATCGGCAGTCCAGTTCTCGGGCAGCTTTCCACCTATCATCTGTTCCAGTTCGGCAGCTTCGGCTGAGAATTGCTGCTTGTACGCGGCAAAGCTCTGCTGCCACTGCTGCTGTGCCTTGGCTCCCTTGCCGATCGCCTGACGGAAAAAGTTCACCGCATCGTCCGGCAAGTAGAATTTGTCCATGCTGGGCCAACCGAGCGCTTTCTTCGCTGCCTGCAACTCTTCTTCCCCCAGCGGATTACCGTGCGCTTCGAAAGTATCCTGCTTCTTCGGACTCCCATAGCCGATATGTGTCCGCACCAGGATCAGCGAGGGCCGCTGGGTCTCCGCTTGTGCCTCCTGAATCGCCTTGGTAATGTCTTCTGTATCGTTGCCTTCGTGGACGTGGCGCGTATGCCAGCCGTAGGCTTCGAAGCGCTTGCCGACGTCTTCCGTAAAGGTCAGGCTGGTAGCGCCGGCGAGCGAAATGTGGTTGTGGTCGTACAGGAAAATCAACTTGCCCAGCCGTAGATGTCCCGCGAGCGAGGCCGCTTCCTGGCTGATGCCTTCCATCAAATCTCCATCGCCGCAAATGCCGTACGTGTGATGGTCGATGATCGTGTGGCCTGGCCGGTTGAAACGCGCCGCGAACCAGGCTTCCGCAATCGCCAGACCGACGGCGTTTCCGAAACCCTGGCCAAGCGGTCCCGTGGCGACTTCCACCCCCACCGTGTGGCCGCGCTCAGGATGGCCGGGAGTCTTGCTGCCCCATTGCCGGAAGCGCTTGAGCTCAGCAAGTGGCAGATCGTAGCCGGTCAAGTGCAGTAGGCTATACAACAGCATCGATCCGTGACCGGCAGAGAGCACGAAGCGATCCCGGTCGAACCAGCTCGGATCTTTCGGATTGAATTTCAGGAACTTTGTCCACAAGGTGTATGCCATCGCCGCCGCCCCCATGGGCATTCCGGGGTGGCCCGAATTCGCGTTCTGCACGGCGTCCGCCGATAGAAAACGAATGGTGTTAATGCAAAGTTCTTCTAAGGTTTGTGTCTCGGTAGTAGGCAAAGGATCCTCGTCTTAGTTTGGCAATCTGCTCAATACACAGGTTAGTACTTCGGCCACGCTATTCTGGCAATAGAATGGCTTTGCGGCTGGCCAGCCTTGCGCTGCTGAGTTTTTTTCTTCTCAGGGCGCAAAGCGATGTCAACTTATTGAGCTCGGAGGACGTGCCCGATACGCCGCCGCCGGTAACCTGCCCGGCTGGCGCTCCCATCGGCGCGGTCCATCTGCAGGTGCGCTCTCTGACGAGCCCCGATCCGCTACCCTTTCAATCCATTAATCACCTGAGTGAAGGTGATACGGTGCTCTATTCGCCCATCGAGCATGGCGCTCAAAAACGTCCGGGTGAAGTGGCGCTGGTAATGGTGCCGGCCAAGCACAAAACCACGAATGATTTTTTAATTGTCACGGACCCAAAGCCGGCCTCCAAGCGCCAGGAGTGGAAAATACCGCAGACCATTTCATTGGCTGCCTTTGTTTATGGACCGCAGGGCCTCAGCCGCAAAAAGGTGCAAGGTTTTCTTTCGCAGGACGACCAACTAATCGCCCAGCTAGCCGACTACGCCGACAAGACGTCGCAGACCGAAGCGTTATTGGCCGCGCTTTCTGACAATGCAAGCTCGGCGGCGGGTATGAACTCGGCCCTGAACGGATTTGCCTCGCAATACGGATTAAGCGTCCAGATTGATAAAAATGCGCCGCCCGCCGCCCAGGCCCAAACGCTTTTCGCCACCATGAACCCGCAACTGGCCACCTATGATCCACTCTCCAGTTCGACGGCCGGGCGCGTCGCGCAAACCGCCAGTGTCGCCACCGCCGCGGCCACGCTGTTCTTCGGCAGTCCCATCGGCTTGGCGGCCGGAGGAACGGCCATGCTGCTCGATCTGCGCTCCATCGCCTTTCCCGGCACGCAGTTTCGCTCGTCTTTCGCGCAGCAGCTACCGAAGGCCGGATTGAATTTGTGCGGCCAGCGCGGCGCCGCGCCGCCGCATACGCGAGTGGCTTTCATCTGGGCCAGCCGGATTCCGAACATTGCCGCTCCCTCCATTCACATTGCCGCTTCCGATTACATTCCTCAAACGCAAAAAACTCCCGTGCCCGTTGAGGTGGCCGCCGTCCAGTGGAAATATCTGCAGCGCAGCCGTGCTTGGGCGCTCGAAAACGATAAAGGCCAAAAGACTCCGGTGACGGTTCTGAAACTCGGCAATCAACGGGCGATCGAAATCGATTTGGAGAAAACGAAAGCGCCGCCCGGTGACTACAAGCTGACCGGATTCTGGGACTGGGCCCCTTTTCAGGCCATCGGCGAGATACACGTCCGGCCTCTGAGCACCTTCACGAACGCAAAAATAGAGGCCGCCTCCCAGAATCAATTGCTCGCGCACTCGGGCAAAGTGCCCGTCACGGTGGAGGGCGGCGATTTCGAGTTCACCGGCAAAGTCGAGTTTAAAAAAGTCGGCGATGAGTTTGCCGTGCCCGAGCCGGTGCGCTTCATTCTGCCGAAAGGATTGCGCGCCGGCCCGCAAGACAGCATGGACGTGCAAATCGATACCACGGCGCTCGATCCAGGAAAGTATGCCTTGCTGGTTTCCCAACAGGACGGCAAAGCGCATCCTTTGGCTTTGAACATCCTGCCAAATCCTCCGAGAGTGGCCAACCTCCCCATTCTGGTTAACCAAGGCGCCGCCACCCAGCATTATGTGTTGAAAGGCGTACGCCTCGATCTGCTTTCCAAGCTAGAGGCCCCGGGAGCCAAATTCGATCTCGGCGCAACTACGGCCGGAGGCGCGGAGCGCAACGTAGACGTGGCATTGAAATCGAATCTCCAACCGGGCGCGACCGTCCCGATTCGCGCTCTTTGTACCGATAGAACCGCCGCCTTCACGTGGGCCGATGCCCTGCAGATCACCGGACCTTTGCCCGTGATCGCCAGTTCCAAACTGTCTCTGCCCGGCGGCATGGCGATCGCGATTCTGCCCGATGAATTTCCAGCCGGCTATACGTTAAGCGCGATGCTCGACGTGAAGAACATCGAGCCGAAAAGCGTCCTCCGGCTGGATTGCGCCGAGGATGTAGGGACGCCTGCGTTGCTGCATCTCGGTGAACAAAACGCCGTGTCGAGCCTGCAGCAGCTATCGCAGGACCAGTTGTTCCTCTCCTACGACACCAATACGTTGCCGGCCGGCTGCACGCTGCAGGCCGTGATCGACAATGGCCGCGGTGGCCGGTCCCTGCCGGCTACGCTGGCGCATATGATCCGCCTGCCGCAGATCGCCTCCTTTCAGCTCGCCGCGTTTCAAACCGGCAGCGAAGCGGCGCCTGAAGGCGTGCGTAGCCAAGCGGCGCCCGAGAGCGCGCCTAGCCATATATTGAGCTATGTACTGACGGGAAGCAACCTCGAGATGATCGCGAAAGTGGGATGGGACCAGGACAACGGAATCGACGTTGCCGTATTGCCGACGCCCCTTCCCGGCCCCGGTCAACAACAATCGCTTTCCGTGAATCTCTGGCCGCCGCCCGGCCCGCATGTGATGCTCTTCGTCTGGCTGCGTGGCGAGAAAACCGGCCGCGCAACCACCGTCAGCGCCCCACCCACCAAAGCCGCGCCCTAACCCCCTGCCGCGCTTTTCCGCGGCTCTATGAAGAGTTATAGTTGATTAGCGATTGACAAACCTACCCAATTCGCTGACCCTCGTGCGGATCTTCCTGGTTCCGCTGCTGGTGGTTGCGATCGTTGAGCAAAACTTCCAGATTTTCTGGGGAAATCGTGTGCTCGTACCCAATGATTTCTTCGCCTTGATCGTGTTCCTCGCCGCCGCTCTCACGGACCTGTTGGACGGTTACCTGGCGCGCCGCTGGAAACAGGTCACCACCGTTGGAACTTTGTTGGATCCGGTGGCGGATAAACTGCTTGTCTCGGCCGCTCTCATCTCGCTGGTCCAAATTCGGCTGTTGCCGGGTTGGATGGCCGTGCTGATCATCGGCCGCGAGTTCGCAGTCTCCGGGCTTCGCGGCATTGCGGCAGCCGAGGGTTACATCATCAAGGCGGGCGACCTGGGCAAGTCCAAAATGATGTTCCAGGTGGTGGCGGTTACGCTGGTGTTGCTGTCCATCCGCTGGCCGGCAATGCGTCCTTTTTCCCTCGCCGCCATGTGGGCCGTGGTAATTTTCGGACTGGCTTCCGCGATCAACTATTTTCGGAAGTTCTGGCGCAAAGTTGATCTGAGCATCAAGCTCCGCCGCCGCAACGAGCTCATCAATATGGAACGCCAGAAGCGGCGTCTGCAGCGCGCGCAAAAAAGCAGGGAGCGTGCGGCAGCCGACAGCGCCAGTCAGGAAGCCGTTATTCGCCGTTCCGGCTGAGACGCGTTAACTCCATCACCGCCGAGGGCTCTAACACTTCGTAGCCGCTCCTGGTAAACAGTACGGTCCGCGTCTCCCCGCGGCGTCCCAACGTGCCTAACGCCTTACCGTTGAACACTACATTCACTCCACCCGCATTGCCGGTCCGAATGCGGGCGGTTTGATGACTCTCGAGAGTCTTCGTTTCGGCGGTGCCCAGAACGCCGCTGTAGGTTTGCTTGCCGTCGGCCGTAATAGAAAGCCAGGTGGGTTCGATGGCCGATAGTTCAATATGAATTGTGCCCTCGGGTTCGGCTCCGGGCATTACCTCGCGGCGGACTGCAAGGGGCGCCTCCGGTCTGATAACGGGCTTCGCGATCGGCTGCTGCGCTCGGGCAGGCGCAGAAAGCTGCACCGCCGCTGGAGTGGCGGCAGGCGGCGCCATGGGCTGGGTCGCAACCGTGATCGTCGAGGTCTTGGCCGCGACGGGCTTGAAACGCAGCCATACGGCAGTGACGCTGGAACAGGCAGCCACGATCAAAATGAATATGGCAGCCGGAAACAGCCAGCGGAAGTCCGGACGGACTCGCTGGCGAATCGGCTCGGCCCGCACGGCGTCAAGGTCCGCTTCGCCCGGCACCCTCGGCTGCGGCATGGAACTGGACGCAGCTTGCACGTCCGAAGCCATGCCGCCATATTCCAAACTCAGCTCCTCAGCGAACTGCCGCACGAAGCTGCGGTACAGAAAAGGTGAACTTAACTGGTTGAGGTCGTCCGCCTCGATCGCGTTAAGATTCTTTAAAGAAATTCGGGTTCGTGCGCTGATTTGTTCCAGCGTCGAGCCCTGTTTGGCTCTCGCCTCTCGAAGTCTTGTGCCAACCGACGGCATGTGCTTGCAGCGATTTCTCGCTCTGACCCCTGTAAAGTTATAATACTACAGTATTTTCGTCCACACCCATAGCCGCAGTTTGGAACCTGCATCTCGTGTCTGCGACTCCACTCATCCTAGTTAGGACCAATGTACAAAACTAATCGGCTCAGATCCCTTAGAACTTTACTTAATGTTCAACTTACGGTAGTCTTCCTCGGATTATTCGCCAACCCGGCCCAGTCTGACGCGGTCCCCTCTCGTATTCCTTCTTTTCGCGGCTCGGCCGCCCTGGCCGATACCCGGCGCGCCGTCGAATTCGGCGAGCGTCCCTCGGGTTCCCATGAAATTGGTCTCCTCCGCGACTGGATTCTCTCTGAACTCAAGCCCTTGGGCGGCCAAATCTCGCTCGACTCATTCGCCGGTGAGACCCCGCTAGGCCCGGTACCCATGGTGAATATCATTCTTAAATTCCCCGGAACCACCGGCAAAATCGTGGTCGTCAGCGGTCATTACGACACCAAGAAAATCCCTATGGTCCATTTCGTGGGCGCCAACGATGGCGCATCCTCAACCGGCTTTCTAATCGAGTTCGCCCGCGCCGTGGCGAAGACCAAGCATCACGACGATCTTTGGATCGTCTTCTTCGATGGCGAAGAGGCGCTGGCCAACTGGACGGACACCGACAGCCTCTATGGAAGCCGCCATCTGGCTGCCAAATGGTCCTCCGATGGCACGCTGACGCGCATTCGGGCACTCATCAACGTCGACATGATCGGCGACAAAAATCTCGACATCATGAACGACGGAAATTCCTCGCCCGCGCTGCGTGCCATGGTTCAGCGCATCGCCGGGCAGCTCGGCGACGGCAAATATTTCGATTCCGTGCCGAGCGGCATCGATGACGATCACAAACCTTTCGCCGACGCGGGCGCTCATGTGATCGATTTGATCGATTTTGACTACGGCCCTGGCAACGCATACTGGCACACGGCGCAAGACACGCTCGACAAGTTAAGCCCCCACAGCCTGCAAGTGGTTGGCGACGTGGTGATGGAGCTGGTCAAGGAGCTGGACGGCCAGCCCTAGCGCGTTACCGCCGGCCGGAAGCCGTCTGAACGGCGGGTGCGGCCTTCTTCAACTCGGCGTCGATCAGCGGTTTCAAAAAATTCAATTGGATCGGGCCGTTGTAGCGTTGGCCATTGATAAAGATGGTCGGGGTTCCCTCGACGTTCGCGCGGTCGCCGTCACGGATGTCCTTGGCGATTGTCTCCTCGACTTCTTTCGAGTCGAGATCCCGTTCGAAGCGAGCCGTATCGAGGCCATTTTCCTTGGCCAGAGCAATCAGAATGGGCCGCGAGAGATCGTCATGATGCGCGAATAAGGAGTTGTGCATCGCCCAGAACTTTCCCTGGTTATGGGCGGCCAGTGCGGCGGCTGCGGCCAAGTGGGCATCCGAATGGCTCTCGAGCGGATATTGCTTGAAAATCAGCTTGACCTGCCGCGGAAAGGCTTTGAGCAGCGCGTTGATCTGCGGGACGGCCGCGATGCAGTAGGGACACTGAAAATCGGAGAATTCGACGATGGTAACCGGTGCGCTGCCCTCGCCAATCACCGGCGCGCCGGCAGTCGGAATGGGAACCGCATCGTCGAGCACGCGTCCGGTAGTTTCCTGATGCGCCCAACGCGATGCGCTGGCTGCCGCAACGGCTTCCGCTTCGCTCTTCCCTGCCTTGATCGTGTCCACGATGATCCCGGCCATGCCAGTGCTGAATGAGCAAGAAGGATCCTCGATGCGGCATTGTGCCAGCTTCATGCTGCAGCCGCAGGTACAGCCTTGCGTCCGCAGGATCTTGAGCACCGTGGTCTTCTGAGCGGTCGTGAGCCCCTGTAGATCCACGCCCGGCAAAGCATTCGCGGTCTGCCACTCTTGCGCGAGCAATAATCCGCCGAATGTGCACAAAGCGGCGGCGAGCATAGCAGCGCGGCGGACGAAATCCGTCATAACTTCTATCTTAGAGGTTCATCATTTGAAATGACTCGCCTTAGCACGGTGTCCACTCAATAACTATGAAGATCGGCTTTGTCGGTTTAGGACAAATGGGCTCTGCGATGGCGCGCAATTTACTCACTGCCGGGCACGAGTTAACGGTGTACAATCGCACGCCCGGCAAGGCGGATGCGCTGGCCAAAGACGGTGCGCGCATCGCGAGTTCTCCCGCGGACGCAGCCAAAGGCGTTGAAGCGGTGCTCACCATGCTCGCCGACGATCCAGCCGTCGCGGAAGTGACTTTCGGTGAGCATGGCATCGCCTCCGGGCTCCCGGCCGGCTCCGCGCATCTCTCGCTCAGCACCATCAGCGTGGCGCTCGCGCGGCGTCTCGCCGATGAGCATCGCGCCCGTCGGCAAAACTATTTGAGCACTCCGGTTTTCGGGCGCCCCGAATCCGCTGAAGCAAGAAAACTGCTGGTTGTGGCCGCCGGAGAGACCGCCGCCGTCGACCGCTATCACCTCATATTCGAGGCCATCGGCAGGCAAACGTTCGTCGCGGGCGCCGAGCCCTGGCAGGCAAATGCCGTCAAGCTTTGTGGCAATTTCATGATCGGGTCCATGATGGAGGCCTTCGGTGAAGCATTTGCTACCATGCGCAAAGCTGGAATCGATCGCCATCTTTTCCTCGACGTGATGAATGAGCTTTTCGGATCGGCCGTCTACCGGAACTACGGCGGCCTCATCGCCAATGAAAAATTTACACCCGCGGGCTTTCGCTTGAGGCTCGGCCTGAAGGATGTCCGCCTCGCGCTCGAAGCGGCCGAGGAGCTCGGCTCGCCCATGCCGTTTGCCAGCGTGCTGCGCGATCACTTCATTTCCGCCCTGGCGAATGGACAGGAACAGCTCGATTGGTCGAGCGTCGCCCTGGTGGCGGCCCGCAATGCCGGCCTCGAAAGCTCGACAAAATCATGACGATACGAAAGACTCTTCCGTTCTTCGCGCTTCTGCTGGCCGCCGCCTGCGCTCCGCCCAAGCCGGTTATCCCGAATTTAACCCCGCAAACGGCGAATCTCTTGCTCCATTACGACACCAAAGCCGAAGCCTGGATGACCCATGTACGGAGGCAAGACCCGAGCTGCGAGTATAAATTCGAATTGCCCGATCAAACCACACATCCAACGGAACTCGATCTGGAACACATCGTCTTGTGCGCCAACCGGCCCAGCCCGCGCGAACTGGATGCCAGTGTCACGTTCGAATACGATAAGGCTGCGCAGCGCTGGGTCGTGAAGCGCTTTTCGAGCTAGTAATAGAGTTATTCGTGCCGCAATGCGATGACCAGATCGATCCTGGCGGCGCGCCAGGCGGGCAGATAGCAAGCGCCGACGGCTATCACGCCTAGCAATAGCGGCAAAACCGCAAAGGTAAATGCATCCGTCGTGCTCACGCTGTAAAGAAACCGCGCGGCCAGTTTGGAAAGCGCCAGCGAGGCGGCGATCCCGCCCAGCAGTCCCGCCCCAATCATCGGCATAGACGACAGCAGACCTTCGCTCAGGATGTCCCCGGAACGCGCGCCCAGCGCCTTACGAATCCCGAATTCGGCCGTGCGCTGGGCAACCGAATAGGCAACCACCGCATACACCCCGACACTCGCCAGCGTTAAGGCGCAGAGGGCGAAAACTCCCAGCAGCCATACGCCCAGCCGCCGGGCCGCAATCGTATTGGAAACGATCTGCTCGAGCGGCTTAATGTTGTAAACGGGTTGCTCCGGATCGATCGCGAACACCGCCTTTTGCACCGATCTCGCGAATGCTGCCGGGGCGGCATCCATCCGCACAATAAACGTAAGAAAACGCGATGCGTATTGCGCATGCGGCATATAGATCTGCGGCGTAGCGGGCAAATTCAAAGCGTATTGCGCCACGTCCCCTACCACACCCACCACTTCGCGAAAGGGCCAACTATCAAAATCGCCTGAGGCCGCTCCGGCGCGAATCTTCTTCCCGAGGGGCGATTCGCCCGGGAACCACAAACGCGCGGCAGTTTCACTGATTATGCAAACCGGCGGATGCCTTTCATCGTCGCGGCTATCGAAAAAGCGGCCCTGCCGCAAACGCACTCGGAGAGTCTGGAAATAACCAGGACTGACAATGTAACGATCGGGGCTCTCCTGCTCCCCGGTTCCGAAGGTCTTTCCACGAATAACAAACCCGGTACGATCGAAATCGCCGGATAAAGGAACCACGTTCACTATGGCCGCCGCGCGCACGCCGGGCAAGGCACGCAAATTAGCAAGTGCGCTATTGAAGAACTTAATGACTGAGGCGTCGCTCTGATAGCGCACCTGCGGCAGCGACACCGAAGCGGTTAGCACACCTTGCGGGTCAAATCCGGGATTCACGGCGCGCAGACGCAGAAAGCTCTTTCCAAGAAGTCCGACTGACACGAGCAGCA
>DASYAX010000071.1:0-8769 GCA_036501045.1 Bryobacteraceae bacterium | reverse complement strand
ACAGGGAGTAACGAACCCAGGAACGCCGCCGCCGGAAGCAGCAGCAGCGCCAGCGCGAAGCTCATTGGGTCCCGCGGCGAGACACCATACAAAAACGCTGCAAGCCATCGCGCAACGAGCAATGCACCGGCAGCCCCCAATAGCAAACCCGTGCCGACCAGGACAAGGGTCTCTTTGAATACAAGGCGGACGACCTCGCGCGCACTAGCTCCTAAGGCCATCCGGATGCCCATTTCGGGCATGCGCTGGGATATCTGGTAATTCAGCACCCCGTAAATTCCAGTGACCGCCAGCAGCAGAGCCAAGCCGGCGAAGATTGCGGCCAGCACCGCGGTGAAACCGGATGGAGCAATCTCGCGCGCAACGTATTCGGTCATGGGCCGAATTTTTGCCATTGCGGCGAACGGGGTGGTATCGTGCAGCATCCGCCGAATCGGCGGCGCCAAAGAGAGCGGGGGAACACGCGTACGCAGCACGAAGGTGAGCGGGCTGCGAGGACTCTGTTCGAACGGCATATAAATCTGACCGCGAACAGCTTTAGCGAGTGAGTGGTTGTACAGATGCTGAATCACGCCAACCACCACGCCGGATATGGGTTCAAAGCCGTTCCTCGTGACGTGCTCGGCCCGGATCTTCTTTCCCATCGCGGATTGGCCGGGCCAAGTGGTCCGCGCGAGCAAATCGTCCACGATGAGTACCTGCCGCGAGTTCGCGCGATCTTGACGGTCAAAGTAACGGCCCGCAATGAGACGCGCTCCCATGGCGGCAAAATAACCGGGCGTCACGCAGCGGAGATCGGAGATGAAGGTTGCGCCGTGATTTTCCGTCATCGGCTCCGGCTCATAGGGGCTGTACCAGTTCGGAATGTCGGTATCCAAAGGCAGGTGAGAGGTGGCGCCCACAAATTCGACGCCAGGCAGCGTGGCAAGACGCGACTCCCACCCGGCAATCTCGTTAGTTTTCATTCCGCCGATCTGAAAGGTGAGCAGGCTTCGCGGCTCAAAGCCTGGGCGCGCTTGCTGGAGTCTGGAGAGCGTTCGCGCGGTAAGCGCCGCGCCGGTAACGAGCACAAACGCCAAAGTAACTTCCCCGATCACGAGCAGGTTGCCGGAACGGCGATGAAGACGGACGATCCAGCTTCTATCCCTGGCGCGCAAAGTCGCCACGATATCCATACGAAAGCTCTCGAGCGCCGGGGCCAGTCCGAAGAGCAGAGCGGCCGATAGTGAGGACACGGCGGCAAGAGCCAGGACAGGCCAACTCAAGCGGGCGTCGCCTATGTTAGAGAGGCGCTCCGGTCGAATCGCCAACAGCCCGCGAAACCCGGCCCAGCCCAAAGCAGCGCCCAAGACTCCACCGAACGCGCAGAGTACGGCGCTTTCCACAAAAAGCTGGTGCAGGATGCGGCCGCGCGACGCTCCCAAAGCGAGGCGAAGAGCCATCTCCTTTCGCCGGTCGCCGGCGCGTGCTACCAGTAATCCGGCCACGTTGACACAGCAGATCAGCAAAACAAGTACCGCGCCAGCAAACAGGGCATCCAGTGCCGGCTTAACATCCCGGACGGCGTCGGCCTGCATACCCGTGATCGTGAACTGGAGATCGTCGCGATCATACTCCGCGTACTTGGCACGAATCTCTTTGGCCACCCGATCGGCATCGTGTTGCGCTTCGGCCATCGAAATTCCGGGCTTGAGACGGCAGATGACGCGAATAAAATACTGATCGCGGCCGCTATACACATCGGCGGGAAACGTGTCGAAGATTTGGATATCACGGGGCACATTGGCATCGGGCGCGAAGTGAAGCTGGAAGTTAGCCGGAAGAACGCCAACCAGCGTATTCGAGCCGCCTTGGAGCGGCAGAGCCTTGCCCATAAGGCTCCAATCGCCAGCGAAGCGGCGTCCGAATAGACCGTCGGTCAGCACGATAGCCGGGCCGCCTTCTTCCGATTTCTCGAAGGTATGACCGCGCTGCGCTCGCACACCCAGAACATCGAAGAAATTGACGGTGACCATCGCGGCCTTAACCTGCTCGGGATTGTCACCCCTGATTGTTCGCGTGATTGTCCATATGCCCGCAACTCCCGAGAACGACCGGCTGTGATTCTGAAGTTCTCTGACAATCGCTCCGGAAACCGGCGCGCGCACCGTGCCGGCCGACCGAAGGTTAGCCCAGACGACCGCCAGTCCCTCGGGCTTGTCGTATGGGAGCGGATGCAACAGCACAGCATAAAAAATGCTGAATATCGCCGTAGTAGCCCCTATTCCCAATGCCAGCATGAGCACTGAAATAAACGTGAACGACTTGTGGCGGCGCACTCCCTGCCAGGCATAGCGCGCGTCCCGAAACATCGTCTGGACGCCAGCGCCCGCCATGCCGTCGCGAACTCTCTCTTTCAACTGATCCAAACCTTCAAACTCCATGCGCGTAAGCCGGCGCGCCTCGTCCGGAGACAATCCCTGAGCAATACGCCGCTCGGCCATCATCTCGAAGCTGGAACGCAGCTCGTCATCCAGGCCGTTTTCCACCTCACGGCGATGAAAGAGATATGCGAAAAGGTGGGTAAGACGAGTAAAGGTCTTTCTGAACATGAGCGGCCACTACCCCTCCGACTCCAGCATCCAGTTCATCGCCGAAGTGATCCGATACCACTTGCGCTTTTCGTCCGCCAATTGGCCCCGGCCGGAACGCGTCAACGTATAGTAACGGGCACGCCGGTTGTTTTCCGACTGTCCCCAATCTCCCTTTATCCATCCCTGCTGTTCCAGACGGCGCAGCGCGGGGAATAGCGATCCGGGCTTCACTAGGAACGCCCCGCGCGTCACCTGATCTATGCGAACGGCGATTCCGACGCCATGCATGGAAGCTGGTTCGAGCGCTCTGAGAATGAGCAGATCCAAGGTTCCCTGTAGGATCTCCATATCGGATGGCTCCAAATGTACCACAAACTATCTGCATTTCCTACAGACAATCGAGTGGAGCGAAATGTGGCGGCCGGCGGCTAACGCGACCGAAAGTCAGTGGCTCGAAACTACCGTGCCCGCGTTGGCATCGAGGATCAACTGCCATCCAGCGCGCGGCGTGTCCGTGAAATCGAACAGCCCGTCGAGCGATCCGGCCAGTGCATCGAGCGATTGATCGCCCAAGCGGCCGAAGCCGTCAACGCCAGAGCGCGGTGAACAATAGCGATGCAGGCTTGGCCGGAGATGCGTGATGGTCTCGAGAAACACCAGATAGCGCGCCTTATTTCGGCGCTTGCGGATCATCGCCCGCGCGGTCGGAGAAGCTGCCGCCGACATACATGCGAACGACTTTGCCGTCTCGTTCCACGAAGCGAACCACTTCTCCCACCGGTCCTCCGCCGGAATCTGCTTCCAATCGAAATGTTCCGTTGCCGATGGGTTCGAGACGCGTGGGATGTTCCGGGTAAGGGCCCGACGGATTCAAAGTAACAAGGCGTTGATTCAGTTCGACAACGTCCACCTCGCCCCCGATCCGGCTGCGATAGATTCCGGCAAAACGGCGCCAGGAAGGATCCCAGGGCACTTTGGGCGGGGCCGTGTGGGAGGCTTTTGCGACGGCCTCGCCAACGGATTCCATCAGGTGGAGCGCGATATCGTTCGGATTCGAGTCATCGCAGTTCGTCAGTACGATCACGCCAACCTTCGGTTCCAGTTCCATGAGCGTTTGCGTCTTGTAGCCGAAATACGAACCGCCGTGTCCGACGTACACTTTTTCTTTCACGCGAGTTACCGCGAAGCCAATGGCATTTCCGCTTTGCCAATTGTTTTCGAGTACCCGGACGCGATGCATCTGACGCAGCGCGCCGGTACTGAGTATTTGATTTCCGCCGACTTTTCCGCGGCGAAATTGGAGCGAGACGAACTTCGCCATATCCTCGACATTGGACGTGATGCCGGTAGCGGGGGCCATGGCTCGCGCATCGACAAAAGGCATTTTCGCTCGCGTTCCGTCGGGCATGCGCGCGCCATAACCGACTGCCAGCCCGGGCACATCGCGGTCGACGCTCGAAGCGGTCATCCCCAGCGGGTTGAAGATGTGATCCTGTACGTACGCGCTCCACTTTTCGCCCGATACGGCTGCGACCACCATACCGGCGATAGTGAATCCTAAGTTTGAATATTTCCAGCGAACCTCCGGCGGGAATACGGCCTGATGACCCCGGATAAAATCCTCCACTCCTTGCGCGTCCGGAAAATTCAGGTCCGACCAATGCGAACCGGCCTCGCGCGGCAGCCCGGCATCATGCGTAAGCAGTTCTTCGATCGTGATCGGGGGATCGTCGGGCTGAGCGGGGCGAATCTGGAACCAGGGGAGATAGGTCGCAACGGTATCGTCGAGGTGAATTTTGCCCGCATCCCGCAACTGCATGATGGCCGTGGCGGTGAATAGCTTGCTGTGCGAAGCCATGCGAAATTCGGTGGCGGGCGTCATCGGAATTTTGGCATCGACATTCGCTAATCCGAAGCCTTGCGCCCATACGAGTTGCTGATCCGACACAACTCCGACAACCACTCCGGGCAGATTGCGGTACGCCAACTGCCCACGGAGCCACGCGCTGAAGAAACGCTCCTGGCCCTTTACTTCAGCGTCGTCGCGCAGGGCACACGGGCTGTAGAGCGGAAAGAGGAAAAGCAGCAGAAGGAATAGGACACGGCACATGATTCCCGAGATCGTAGCATATGCCGCTTGTCTCTATTCCGGAGGCGAATCGGATGCTTTTCTACGCCCAGCTAAAACCGCTCTTCGAAAGCGGCAGCGAACGAACTCGCCGGCCTGAAGCGGCGAAAATGGCGTTACAGACAGCCGGAATCGCCGGGGGCAGGGCTGGCTCGCCCAATCCGGTGGGCGGATTATCGGTCTTCAAGAAGGTCACTTCGATTTCCGGAGCTTCCCGGAAACGAAGCAAGCGATGCCGGTCATAATTCGTTTGGATCACCTGCCCGTGTTCGAGAGTGATTTCCTGCGCCATGAGCTCACTCAAGCCGTCGATCACCCCGCCTTGGACTTGGGCCTCCGCGCCGCTCGGATTGATGATTTGGCCGCCGACGTCACCGCACACCCACACCTTGTTCACTTTGACCTTGTTGCCGGCGCTGACGGTGACTTCGGCGACATGCGCGAAATAACCTTGAAAACTGTAGTGGAAGGCGATGCCCATGCCGGTCCCCTTCGGCAAATTGCGTTTGCCCCAGCCGGATTTCTGCGCGACCAATTCGAGCGCTCCGCGCATTCGATCGACGTTGTAGACAGGACGCTTGCGGTCGGATGGCCGGTGAGCCGGCTCGTTCTCGACTTTCGGCTTGGCCGCCTCCGCCACCGTGTCACGGGCTGGCTGGCTCAGCAGTTCCAGCCGGAACTGCAGCGGGTCTTTGGCGGCGGCGTGTGCCAACTCGTCAATAAACGATTGCATGACGAATGCCTGCGAATTGGCTCCAGGCGCGCGCAGGGCGCCGGTTCTTAATTGCAGCGGCATCACCGAGGAGTACATGCCGAAATTCGGAACAAAACCGGCGGGAAACTCGCCGGGCTGGATCTGCGCCGAAGGCGAAAAGCGATCGCCTTCTCCAAAGCTCACGAAATGATTGCGCCAGGCCACGATTTTGCCGGAAGCGTCGACGCCGCCTTTCAAATAATGGAAGCCGCCGGGACGGTAGTAGTCGTGCATCATGTCGTCTTCGCGCGACCAGACAAGCTTTACCGGCACGCCCACGGTCTTCGCGATCCAGGCAACTTCCGCCATGTAGTCATTCGTCAATCCGCGTCCGAACGAGCCGCCGGCGCGCAGCAGATGGATGGTAATGTCGCTCTCCGGGATACCCAACGTCTTGGCGACAAAGGCGCGGCCGCGCGCGGGCTGCTGGGTGGTGCTCCAGACTTCGAGCTTGCCGTCTTTGAAGTGCGCGCTGCAATTCCGCGGTTCGAGTGGCGCGTGCGAAATAAACGGATAGCTGTAAGACGCCTCCAAAACTTTCGCGGCGCTCTTCAGAGCTTCGTCCACGTCGCCGTCATTTTTCAGGGTGCGGGCGGGCGGCTGCTTCGATAACTCGTCGGCGCGTTTGGCGAATTCCTCGCTGCTCTGCTGCGCGGCCGTACCTTCATCCCATTTGACGACGAGCTTTTTGCGAGCCGTCTGCGCGGCCCACCAGGTATCGGCAACAATAGCGACGCCGGGCTCGAGACCTGGCTCTCCCTGCAGAACCGGACCCATCTCTATCTGGCCTTCGACAACAAAGGCGTGGCGGATGCCCGGCATCTTCTTTATCTCTTCGAGATTCGCGCTGACGACCTTGCCGCCCAGCACTGGGCACTTCTGGTATGCGGCAAAGAGCATACCCTTGGTCGTGAAATCGATGCCGAAAATCGGCTTACCGGTAACGATGTCGGGGATGTCCACACCAGGCGTGGCTACGCCGATGATTTTGTAATCCTTGGCTTCTTTCAGCTTCAGGGTCTGGAGATCCGGCACCGGCAAAGTTGCAGCGGTAGCGGCCAGTTGACCATAGCCGAGTGAGCGGTCGGTCAATCGATGATAGACGCGGCCGTTGCTCGCGTAACATTCGGATGCGGGCACGCCCCAGGTTTTTGCGGCGGCGGCGATCAGCATTTCCCGGCCGGCCGCGCCCATCTGGCGCATCGGAATCCAATTATTCGAAGCCGCGCGGCTTCCGCCGGTGGACTGAATGCCATATTTCGCGTCGAGATCGGCTTGTTCAATTTTGACGGTTTTCCAATCCACCTCCAGCTCTTCAGCAATGAGCATGGGCAGCATGGTCTTGATATTCTGGCCGATTTCCGGATTGCGCGATATCAGAGTGACCGTTCCGTCCGGCGAGATGCGAATGAACGCGTTCGGGGTGAGCGGCGCGGGCGCGGGCCGTTGCGCGGCGGCTCGCGGCTCGAAGTATGTGCCGATGAGCATGCCTCCGCCAGATAGGGCCGTAACGTGAAGGAACGAGCGGCGGCTGAGACGCATTAGCGGCCTCCCTTCGCCGGCATCGCCGCAGCTCTGTGGATCGCCTGCCTCACGCGCAAATAAGTGCCGCAACGGCAAAGATTGCCATTCATGGCCGTATCGATTTCTTCATTCGTGGGCTTGGGGTGCTTCACGAGCAAGGCGGCCGCCGACATGATCTGACCCGCCTGGCAGTAACCGCATTGCGGCACATCGAGTTCCTTCCAGGCTTGCTGCAACGGATGTGAACCGTTGGCGGAGAGTCCTTCAATCGTAATGATGGACGCGTTGGCGGCAGTACCGACAGGCGTCAGGCAAGAGCGCACCGGTTGGCCGCCCAGATGCACCGTGCATGCGCCGCACTGTCCGATTCCGCAGCCATACTTTGTTCCGTGGAGATTCAGGACATCGCGGATCACCCAGAGGAGCGGCGTGTCGGCTGGTACATCTACGGTAGCGGATTGGCCATTGATCTTTAAGTTGATAGCCATTGTAGCCTCAGTTTTAACGATAAACCCGATGGGGCGGCGGGGCAAGGGGGTCGTCAAATACCGATCTCGCGCTTAGCGGCCAAGAACTGCCCGGTGGCGTTTTCCAGTTCTTCGTTGGTGTGCGCCGCCGACACCTGCACCCGGATGCGAGCTTTTCCTTGGGGCACCACCGGGTACGAAAAGCCGATCACATAGACACCCTTCTGTAACAGAGAATCGGCCATGCGCGTGGCGAGAAACGCATCGCCCAGCATGACGGGCACAATAGGATGCTCGCCGGGAAGAATGTCAAAGCCGTTGGCCGTCATGCGAGCGCGGAACAGCCTGGTGTTTGAGAACAGGCGCTCCCGAAGATCGGAAGTTTGCGTTAATAGATCCAAAACCTTCAGCGAGGCCGCGACGATGGGCGGCGCCAGCGAATTCGAGAACAGATAGGGGCGTGAGCGCTGGCGGAGTAAATCGATAATTTCTTTGCGTCCGCTGGTGTAACCGCCGCTCGCTCCTCCCAAGGCTTTACCGAGCGTGCCGGTGATGACATCCACGCGGCCCATTACGCCGTGGTGCTCGTGCGTGCCGCGGCCGTTCTTACCCATGAAGCCAACGGCATGCGAATCGTCCACCATCACCATGGCCCGATATTTTTCGGCGAGATCGCAAATCTCCGGCAGTTTGGCGACGTAGCCGTCCATGGAGAAAACGCCATCGGTCGCGATCAGGCGGTGGCGTGCGCTCTGAGCTTCCTTGAGCTTCGCTTCCAGATCCGCCATATCGCCGTTCTTATAGCGAAAGCGCGCCGCTTTCGATAGCCGGACACCATCGATGATGCTCGCGTGATTCAGCTCGTCGGAAATGATGGCGTCTTCCTGATCGAGCAGCGTTTCGAACAGGCCGCCGTTCGCATCGAAACAGGAGCTGTAGAGAATTGTGTCGTCGGTTCCAAGGAATTCGCTCAGCTTGGCCTCAAGCTGCTTATGAATCGACTGGGTGCCGCAGATGAAGCGCACGCTCGCGAGACCGTAGCCCCATTCGTCCAACGCCTGGCGCGCCGCCGCGACCACTGCCGGATGGTTTGCCAAACCGAGGTAATTATTGGCGCACATGTTCAGGACGGAGGCCGCGCTCAAGACCTGAACTTCGGCCTGCTGCGGACTTTCGAGGAGACGTTCGCGTTTGAAGAGGCCGGCCTTTTCGATTTCGGCGAGTCTCTGCGCCAGGTAAGGCTCAACATTGGTATACATTCAACAATCCTTTACATTCACGGCCAGACCCGCAAGCGCGGTTTCCTTGTATCGCGATTGCATA
>DASYAX010000070.1:0-25112 GCA_036501045.1 Bryobacteraceae bacterium | reverse complement strand
TTTTGCGCTTCGGGCAGTTCCGGGTCGAGTGCAACGGCTTTTTCGAATACGGCAATGGCATCCGTCATCTTGCCAAGCGCCCGGTACGTCAGACCCAGTTCAAGCCATGTCGAGAAGTTATCGGGCGCGATAGAAGCCGCTTGTCTTAGAACGCCCGCAGCCTCAGAATTCTTCCCGGAATGTCTAAGAGTAAATCCGAGCTTTTGCATTCCCACCACAAATTCCGGATTCCGCCGGATCGACTCCTCATAGAACGGCGCGGCCTTTGCCAGGTTTCCAGCGTTCCGCCACCCCTCGCCCAACTCGAAATAGTACTCCGCGCGCTTAGGTGGCTGGCGTTCGATCGCCGTGCTAAGTTGCGTAATTCCGTTCCGCAGATTGCTTCCCTGATTCACTTGGGCGATAGCGAGGTAGAGATCGTTTTCAGGAGTATGAGGCAACGCTTCGGGGTAATACAGCGTTACCGGACCACGGTAGGCATTGCTGCCCGTCTCATGCCGTTCCGGCATTTCTGCCAGCAGATCTCCGGCAGGTTTACGCCGCTGGATGTAGTGATCGGTCACGGCCACGTGCACGACGTCCTCGGTGCGCCGCTTAGGCATGTGACACGCAATGCAATCGGCCGCGCGCGTATGTTTTCCCGCCGCAACCAGTTGCTCAAACGCGGACGCGTGGCACTGCCGGCAAACCGCTCTGTAATGCCTCGCCGCTTCTTCCCCACGCGGAATGTTGTGGGGATTGTGGCACGTGGTGCAAAGCAGCTTGCCGCTGCTCTTCAGATAACAGGCAGAACGGCGCAGTCGATAAGCGGCGCTGACGATCTCGAATTTATTTTCGCGGCCTTGTCCCGCACTGTGGTCGAAATTCAGGATAAAGTCACCCATCGGCTCGCCTGGCTTGTAAGAAAACGGCCCGCGTTCATAGCGCTGAATCGCGTTCGGCAACGGAAAACTCGTGGTCTCGAGATGACATACCATGCACACTTCCATCTGGCGCTGCGAGCTTAGGCGCGATGGGTTGACAATCGAGCGGCGTATATCTTCCACGTTGGCGCCAGTGCTCGCGAGCTGCACATGTTTCCGGCCGGGGCCGTGGCATCTCTGACAGCCGATACCTTCCGGCAGCGAACCCGCGTATACGGGCTCTGCAAATGGCTGGTCATGTCCCGCCGGGATCTCCGGATACCCGTTGTGGCAAAACATGCAATCGTAACCGATGGACCGGCGGAAGCCATCGTGGTCGGGCCGGTCATAGCCCGGGTTCATTGCCCAGTAGCCTCCTTTTTCGGCATACCAGGCAAGCGGCATTTCAACGAGCGTGCCGCGCTCCGTCCGATGAAGGTACGCGCGCGCGTGGTTGCCGGATCCCATGATGAAGTCGATTTGCTTCTCCATCACATTCACTGTCTTGCCAGCGAAATCGATCTGATAACGCCGCTGATAGAACTGGCCATCCCGCCGGAGCATGCTGAAGTAGCTGTCGGACGCTTTATAGTAAAAAGTGTTTTTGTAGGTGTAGTCTTCCACCGTGTTCGCACCAGAGGGACTGTAAAAGGAGCGCGCCATGCCCGTCCGCTTGTAGGTTTCCCACACGTCGCGATGGCAACCGGCGCACGTTTCCGGTCTGGTATAGCCGGCTTTCTCCTGGCTCGCCAGGGGAGACTCACTTTGGCCATACACCGCCAGCGTCCCCAGGATGATCCCGGCCAACAGGGAATGTCGCAGCACTGCTTAGCTACCGTATCATCACGCCGATCGACACCCGCCCAAGATTCCCATTAGACGATCTACTTGTTTTGATATAACAACAGGGAGCCGAGTACGGTTCCTTGAGGCAACGACTTCAACACCAAGGATTGTGATGATTAGCAGCGAGTTTTTGCAAGCAAAGAAGGTCTGCTTCGCCACGTTGGCAGCGTCCCTGTTCCTTCCAGCCGGCTTGTTTGCGCAGAGCGGCGCGGGATCGATTCAAGGCATCGTCCAGGATGCGAGTTCCGCAGTAATTGCCGGCTGCCCGATTCACGTCGTCAACCAAAAAACGGGAGTCGCGAACGACACGACGTCCAACAGCAGCGGCTTTTACTCAGTGCCCGGTTTGTTCGCCGGCAACTACACCCTGACCTTTAGCGCGCCAGGAATGAAGAAATATCAGATCGACGTGCCGCTGCAGGACGCGCAGGTCGCCGTCATCAATCCCAAGCTAACGGTGGGTGACGTAGCTGAGCAGGTGACCGTGTCGGGAAATGCCGTTCAGCTTGCGACCTACGATAGCGGCACGGTCAGCACCCAGCTCGATTCCAGCAGAATCGACCAACTCCCACAAAATGGACGCAGCGTCCTGGGACTCGCCCAGAATACGGTGCCGGGTTTGGAATCGGGCGGCACTCGCGCCAACGGAGTCATGCAGGAGGGAATGGAGTATTCGCAAGATGGCGCGCCCATGACCAATCGCAACTTCGGCGGCGAAAACAACTCGGCGCAAGCCACGCTGCCCGATCCGGATTCCGTAGAGGAAGCGAAATTCGAGACACTCAATTCGAGCGCGGAGTTTGCCACGCCGGCCACCGTCATCCTCACCACCAAGTCGGGAACCAATGATTATCATGGTTCGGCGTTCGAAACCGCCAGAAACAACTATTTCGGGATCGCGCGAGCACGTCAAAATCCGCCCAACTTCGCTGCGCCTCACCTGGTGCGTAACGAATGGGGATTTTCGGTGGGTGGCCCGATCAGCATTCCCAAGGTCTACAACGGCAAAAACAAGACGTTCTTCTTTTTCGCCTTCGAGCGCTTCTCCTTGCGGCAAGCCTCGAACGAATTGGTAGCGGTCCCCACCGTGGCGATGAGAAATGGCGATTTCAGCGGATTGATCAACGGCGCCGGTATCCAGCAGGTGCTCTACGATCCAAACACTACCCAGCCCGGCACGTTGCAGCGCACGCCGTTTCCCAATAACCAGATTCCGATCAGTCGCGAAAGCCCCTTGGCACAGAAAATCTATGCGGCCACACCCCTTCCGACGAGCGCCGACAATCCGCTCGTCAACCCCAACTTCAACGCGGTAAATAACACGACGCAGACCGTCCCGAACACCACTTTCCGGTTGGATCATGTCTTCGATCAGAACAACCGCGTGTACTTCCGCTTCACCGACATCGATCAGTCCCAGCAAGCTTTGCGCAACTACCCGGCCAATTCGCCGGCCAACATTGCCGGCGGCGGTCTCCCTGCGGGCGCCACCGGCTACCAGGCGATTCCCATCCAGACCATCAGCGGTGCGCTCGGGTTCTCGCACCTCTTTTCGCCGACGTTCTATTCCGAGACCATCTTGAGTCAGCAATGGCAGAGGATGTACGTGCAGGGAGGTGGCGACGTTAATCAGGATTACGAATCGCTGCTCGGCCTCCCCAATAACTTCGGCCAGTCGGGATTTCCAACCATCGGCTCGAATCTGATCATGCCCTACGGCGGTTCTCAGTTCAATTACGGCATGAGCCAGATCCTCTCCACCCTCGACGAAAACCTCACCAAAATCATTGGTAAGCATCAGTTAGCCTTTGGCGGCCGTTACCGGCACGAGCGTTTTGGCTATCTCCCGGACCGCTCGGCGGACACGGTCGGATTCTCGAATCTTGGCACCGCCGATTACGATCCCACAACCGGCGCCAATTACGGCGCCAAGGCCAACACCGGCTACGCGGATGCGGATTTCTTCCTCGGCGCCGCCGATTCCTACAGCCAGATCAAGAACGCGCCCTTTGGACACTACCGCGAGCAGGAGATCGACTCATATATTCAAGACAACTACCGCGTGAGCCAGCGGCTCACCATCAACATAGGGCTTCGCTGGGAGATGCATCCCGCGCCCCACGCCGGCCAGAATGATTGGGTGACCTTCGATCTCCCCCATGACGCCTTGGTGCTGCCCGCTCCGCTTTCCTACTACGAGCAAAACGGCTTTACCACGCCCGCGATCGTGGCCAATCTCCAGAACTTAGGAGTGAAGTTCGAAACTCCGCAGCAGGCCGGACTTCCGTCGGCGGGAATCTATAACAACAATTTCAATTTCATGCCGCGCATAGGTTTTGCCTACACTCCATCTTTCGGCAAATGGGGCACCGTCATCCGCGGCGGATACGGCGAGTATATCTATCCGGTGCCGATACGAAATTCCGTCCGGTACCTCACCCAGGACTATCCCTTCACCGCGAGCTACTCGCAAAGCTATGTGAGCGCGTCTCAGGCGCCGGATGGATTGCCTAACTACCTGCTGCGCTCGCCTCAAACCGTTATTGCCGGGGCCAACAGCGCGAACGTCGTGAACACCGCCTCCACCAATGCTCTGCTTCCTGGTATCGGCTTGCAGGAAACACTCGACCCGCACTATCCTCCCGCCCGTGTGAGGGATGCGAATTTCACGATTGAGCAGCCTTTTAAAGACAGCTCGGTATTCCGTGTCACTTATGTATTTACTCACGGCTATAACCTGGATCAGAACTATCAATACAACAACGCGCCCTCCACTTATGCATATGAGGTGACGACGGGAATGACGCCGCCGACTGGCACTTACGCCTCGACCGCAACGCGTCCGTATGATCAGACCGTCTGGGGCAGCAACGTGCTGTCGATGAAAACAGGTTGGTCCAACGATAGCGCGCTCCAGGTCAATTATCAGCGACCCTTCAGGAAAGGAATTGCCTACCAAATCTTTTACGTTTACTCGCGGGCATTCCGTTTAGGTGGAAACACTTTCCGGGATAACATGTTGTATCCGGCCGCTGATTTTGCACCCGGCGTGCTCCCATCGGGACTCGACACCGGGACGCTTCTCAATCCCAGCCAGGCTCTGAATCGCTATGAAAACTATCACATCGATACCGCGATTCCCGAGCATCACATCACCTTCAACGGAATCGTCGATCTGCCGGTAGGCAACGGCAAGCGCTTTTTGCACGATGCCAACAAGTGGCTGGACGCGTTGGTAGGTGGTTACCAGGTGGCATTCGTCGGGCAGGTCGTATCGCAGTCGTTCCAAGTAAACGCTGGGAACTGGGGAGCGACTGGACCGGTTCAGGCTTACGGCAGTTCAGTGCCAATCAATGATTGCCGCAGCGGCGTATGCCATCCCGAATATCAATGGTTCAACGGATACATCTCGCCGGCCGTGATTAACGCCTCGAAAAACGGGATATCCGGTCTTCCCGCTAACTACACGCCTTACCT
Source organism: Bryobacteraceae bacterium (assembly GCA_036501045.1). Classification (GTDB taxonomy): domain Bacteria; phylum Acidobacteriota; class Terriglobia; order Bryobacterales; family Bryobacteraceae; genus Bog-105. The sequence continues at coordinate 19,887 of DASYAX010000070.1, read as the reverse complement.
GGCGCCGATCAACAACGTGCCTGGCGCCGCGAACTTCGGCAATAACAACGTGACCGTCACACTGGCGAACGGAACCAAAGTGGTGACTGGCTATTCGCCGGGACCGTCTGGCGCCAATCCGTTCTCCCAAACCGTGCTGCTCGGCCCATACAACTACAACGCCGACATCTCGCTCTACAAGGTGTTTTCGTTTTCCGAAAGAGTCAAGCTGCGAGTAAACGTGGATGCGTTCAACGCCTTAAATATTCAGGGCTACGTTAACCCGAATACGACCGACGGCACCGAGTCTCTCCAAACGTCCTACTGGACGCCGCGCCAGATTCAGTTGTCTGCGCGCATTGTCTTCTAGGCGTTCAGGCAGCTATTTTTTTTCGCGGAGTTCCCGATACACAACCTCGGTGAAGCTCGCGAAAGTGGGGCCGCTCCCGCGCTGCGCGGAAGGTGCGTCCCCCACGGCGCTCTTAATTTCATCCAAAGACTTCCCCTGCGCCGTCAATTCTTGAATTTTCGCCCGCTTTGCCTCGGCGTGCGCCAGATATTGTTGAACTTCCGCTTTGGTCTCGGGGCCGCCGTGTCCCGGAACGAACGTGTTTGCGTCTAGCGCCACAATGCCCTTCGTCGTCTCGATCCATCCCTCCGACGAACCATTTTTTTCGAGATGGATCAGCGGATCAGGCCGGTTCGTGAGGATGTCCCCCGTGAAGACGATCTTCTGCTTCGGCAGATAAACGACTAAGTCTCCGCTCGTATGCGCTGGGGCCCAATGCAGGAGTTCGAGCGCCATACCATCCAATCGGATGCGCTCTCTATGTTTCGTGATCAATTGTGTCGGCAAATGGTCGGCGGGCGGCGCATCGCGGCCGCCGGCGGCAATTGCCCGCTCTTGCTCCTTCTTGTTGTTTTCCTGCGCAATGACGGTAATGCCTTCCGGAAAAGCCGCCAGGCCATTCACATGATCTCGGTCGCTGTGCGTCAGAATGACGGTGTTTACCGGTTCCGGCGTGATCTTGCCAATATCGTCCAGCAATTCCTTCCCGCTCGCTCGCGAAATCTTAGCGTCTATGACGATGACGCCTTTCTTGCCCACGATTACGCCGCTGTTGCCACCGCCGCCTTCTACCCAGGAGACGTCTCCTCCCAGAGAATGAACAACTAAAGGAACCGGCGCGGAAACCTGAGCATTCGCCAGCGGAAGGGCGCTCAGTGCGATTAGCCAGGCAAACCGATGAATGGACCATTTCTGACGTTTCATGGAGTCGATAGTTCTTTCAACAAGAACTCTAACATCCATGTGTCTGCCAAAATGAGGTTTGATGTCGCGAATTGAGCGTGCGTTATTGAGCGTTACCGACAAGAGCAATCTGGTCCCGTTTGCCAAACGGTTGCACGAATTGGGAGTGGAACTCATCTCGACCGGTGGCACTGCGAAACTGCTGCGCGACAGCCAGATTCCGGTAAGGGAAGTCGCCGAGATTACCGGCTTTCCGGAGATGCTCGACGGCCGCGTGAAAACCATTCATCCGCGTGTCGCTGGCGGCATCCTGGCCGTGCGCGCCAATCCCGAACACATGCGCGCGCTTGCCGAACACGATATCCCGGCCATCCAGATGGTCGTGGTAAATCTTTATGCCTTCGAGAAGTTTGCGGGCAAGTCAGGCGTCTCGCGCGAAGAATTGATCGAAAATATCGATATCGGCGGTCCCACCATGATTCGCGCCGCCGCCAAAAATTTTCAGGACGTCGCCGTGGTGGTCGCGCCCTCCCAATATGACGAAATTCTCAACGAAATGACCGCGGGCGGAGGTCAACTCAGTGCCGCCACTCACTGGCGTCTGGCGCAGCAGGCCTTTCTCCACACTGCCGCATATGATCAGGCCGTTTCCACCCGCTTGCTGCAGGTCGATGCGCAGGGCGTCACCACCGCTGCGGAAGAACTACCCGCCAAACTTCAAATCTCAGCCGATCGTGGCGCCACGCTTCGCTATGGCGAAAACCCGCACCAGAAAGCCGCCCTGTACAAGCTGGCCGGCCGCGGCATCGCCGGCGCAGAGCAGCTTCACGGAAAAGAACTCTCTTACAACAATCTGGTGGATCTGGATGCAGCCTGGCTGCTCGCGCTCGAATTCGACCTTCCCGCCGCCGTCATCGTCAAACACACGAATCCTTGTGGCTGCGCCGAACAGGCCACCTTGGTGGAAGCCTATCAAAAGGCGCTCGCTGCGGATCCCGTCTCTGCCTTCGGCGGTATCCTCGCGTTTAATCGCGAGCTCGATGGCGCGACCGCTCTCGAGGCGTCAAAGCTATTTGTCGAAGCAATCGCGGCGCCCGCGTTTTCAGCCGAAGCTCTCACCACACTGAAGGCCAAAAAGAATCTGCGCTTGGTCCAGGTAAATCCACTCGATCGGCCCGAGCTGGTGATCAAATCCATCTCCGGTGGCTTGCTCGCGCAGACTGCCGACATCATAAACGACACTGCGGATTTACAGGTCAAGACCGCGCGCCACCCGACGCCCGCAGAACTCCAGGCGCTCCTGTTCGCGTGGAAAGTCTGTAAGCACGTTAAGTCGAACGCCGTTGTCTACGCCCACGCCGGGCAGACAGTGAGCGTCGGAGCGGGACAGATGAGCCGCGTGGATAGCGTGAAGGTCGGTGCCATGAAAGCGATTTTGCCGCTTGCCGGAACCGTCCTCGCTTCCGACGCCTTTTTCCCTTTTCCCGATGGCGTGGAAGAGGCGGCGAAGCACGGCATCACCGCGGTGATTCAGCCCGGCGGTTCCGTAAGAGATGATTTAGTCATCGCGGCGGCGAATCAGCTCAACCTGGCAATGGTTTTCACTGGTGTGCGCCATTTCCGGCATTAGTTCCGGACCGCCATGGCAGACGCCCAATCCGCCGGCAGCGTGCCAAGGGGCAACAACTGGCCCTTCTCGAGATGCCGTATGGTGCTCGCGAACTTGGCCGCGTGCGGATCGTGTGTCACCATCACGATTGTCTTGCCGAATTCGCGGTTGAGCCGCGTCAACATCGTCAATACATCCTCAGCGGCAGCCGCATCCAAGTTACCGGTCGGCTCATCCGCCAGCAACAAATCCGGATCCGTGACAATCGCGCGCGCAATCGCCACTCGCTGCTCCTGGCCGCCCGACAACTGTTTCGGCAAATGACCCAGCCGGTCCCCCAGCCCTACCAGCTTCAGCGCAGTTTCCGCGTGTTCCAGCCGCTCCTTCTTATTGAGTTTCGTCAGCTTCAACGGCAGCTCGACATTCTCTAATGCCGTGAGCACCGGAATCAGGTTGAACGATTGGAACACGAAACCGATGTGCTCGTTGCGCCAGTGAGCAATCTCTTTGTCCGACATTTGCCGCAGATTCGCGCCCAACACCCGAATCTCGCCGTCTGTGGGCTTATCCATTGCCGCGATCAAATGCAGCAACGTAGACTTTCCCGAGCCGGATGGCCCCATCAAAGCGACGAAATCGCCCTTGGTAATGTCGATGTCCACCTCATCGAGCGCGACCACGTGAAATTCATCGCGCACATATTCCTTGCTCAATTTGTTGCTGGTAACGATCGTCTCGCTCATGCTTCCTGTTCCTCTGTCTTATTGCTTCACTTCCACCCGCTGCCCATCCTTCAGGCCCGCGGGCGGGCTCACGATCAAATCTTCCCCGCCGATCAACCCGCTCTCAATGAGAACGCCTTTGTCCGAATTTCCGCCGGTCGTAACCGCCCGCTGCACCGCGTGCCCCTTCACGACGACGAACACGTTTCCGTTCTGCACCGCGCCCGCCGGTATAACCACCACGCGTTTGCTCTCGGTTGTGGCCCCCGCGGCCGGCGCATCGTTATAAAACGCCACCGTTGCGTTCATATCCGGCCGTAGATAATCGTCCGGATGAAGAACCTGCACCTTCACCTGCACCGTCGCCTTCGAGCGATCGGCCTCCGGCGAAACCTGTACGATTGCGCCTTCATACTTACGATCCGGATAAGCGTCGGTCGTGACAATACCTTTCTGCTGAGGCCCGAGTTTCGGGAAATCGCCCTGATTAATATCAAGCTCCACCTGTAAATCGTTCAGATCGGCCATTGTCACGATGTAGCCTTTGGCGCCTTTATCGCCCACGAAGCCGGTAGTAATAAACTCGCCCTTCTCCACGTTCCGATCCAGAATCGTGCCGGTTACCGGTGCCCGAATCACCGTATTGTCGAGTTGATCTTGCGCGTAGGCCAAGGCTCCGCGCGCCTGTTCGATCTGGCCTTTGATCTGGTCCATCTCCTCTTTTCGCGGACCAAGCACGGCCAGCTCGAGCGTGCGCTGCAAGCTGCCTACCTTAGCGACATCCCCGTCATATTTCGACTGTGCATCGTCGAGCGCTTGCTTGGCGAGCACGCCTCCCGAAACAAGTTCTTTCGTGCGGTCTAGCGAGGTTTTGGCATCGGCCTCGTCGGCCTTTGCCTGATTCACATCCTCGCGCGCCTTCTGAATTTCCTCGGGCCGTGAACCGTGCTGGTCTTCCGCCAGTTTCGCTTCCAGATTCGCGAGCTGTCCTTGTTGTTGGGTCACTTGCGCGCGATACTCGGTATCTTCCAGCCGAACCAGCATCTGGCCCGCCGTTACCTTATCGCCTTTGTCCACGCCGATCCACGCCACTCGGCCGTTCACTTTCGAAGCGACTTCAATCTTGTGCGCCGCGACAATGTAACCGGTCACGGTCAGGATCACCTGCTCGCCGGCCGAAGATGCGTTCACTGGCGATCGCACCTCCACCACCCGCACCGGCGTGGCGGCGTTCAGCTTGCTATAAGCAAAGACCGCCCCGATCGCCGCCAGCGGAACCACAATGGCGATGATCAGCATCTTCATAACCGGTTTCGGTTCGCGTTCACGCCTGGCCGACCGGTCGATCCGCAGGCCCTTCAGCTCTGTTTCTGTTTGCATGTCCTAAAGCTCAGTCAGAATATCCAAGCGTTTTCATACCTCGCGCAGCGCGCTCAAGATCTCTTTTCTGGCGGCTTGCCGCGCGGGTAGAAAGCCGCCCAGCGCCCCCAGAATCAAAGAAAAAATAAGCCCGATTGCCATCACATCCGGTCCAATGCGGAAGTTAAAGCTAGTTTCCGTAAACGTAATAAAGTTCCCCATGCCCGTGGTCACGCCATTTAAAGGAAGAACGATCACGCAAGCGAGCAAGCCGCCGAGCACCGACAGCAGCACCGATTCTAGGAAGAAGCTGAATAAAATGCTTCCTCGCGTGAACCCGAGGATGCGCAAAGTCCCCACCTCCTTACCGCGCCGCGCCACTGCGGCATACATCGTGTTCATGGCGGCAAAGCAGCTCCCCACCGCCATGATGATGCACACAAAAACACCCAAAAATTTGACCGGCCTCGCTGAGATCATTTGCGCCGCGTAGTATTCCCTCTCGCTCATCGCTGTGACATTCAACCGCGGATCGCTCTCGAGCGTTTTGGGAAGTGCCTGCGCCGTTACCTCGTCGGTCGCCTCTAGCAACGCGGAGCTGTAGACGTCGGGCCGGTTGAAATCCGCCGCCACCTCCGGGCCATCGGCGAAGATCTCGCTGTCGACTGCGCTCCCGCCGCCGTCCATAACTCCCACCACCGTCCAATAACCCTTGCCGAATCGCAACCGTTGGCCGAGTTGCGCCTTCGGATAACGCTTGGCTGTCGCCTTCCCCACCGTTACTTCCCGTTCGCCGGACTGAAACCATCGTCCGGCGGTCAGCTTCAGTTTGCGCATCTCAACGCCGCGAGGAGATAATCCGCGCAGCGTAATGTTCATTCCGTTTGGATTTTCCGCGTTCGGAAGATTGATAACCGTCACGACTTCCAAGGAGGCCAAGGGTTGTCCGTCACGCCCCTTGGCGATCCCCGGAAAACTCTTCACCGTTTGAAACTGCTCTTGCGTAAACAAGCTCGTGAGTTCGGCGTTGCCGCCCTTGCGCATCACCAGCACCTGGAGGGGATCGCCAGTTGAGGCAAATGCCGACTGCAGACCCGAGACCAGCCCCAGTACCGCCAGCAGCACGGCCACCGTCATGGCAATGCCCGCCGCGGTCATGATGGTGGTCGTCTTGCGAACTACCAGATTGCGCAAATTGTAAGAAAGAGGGACTGCCATATATATATCTATCGACTCCCTATCCCGCGTACCGCAGTGAATCCAAAATATTAGTGCGCGCCGCATTCCACGCCGGAATGAACGAACTGATGACGCCAATCGCCAACGCTACGCCCAGCGCAATGACGATCGTCACCGGGTCCATCGAGAGATTGTGGAGTTGCGGCATGAAGCTGCCGGCCGCTTTTCGTACGATCAGCGTCAGAAGCCCCGCGAATACCAGCCCAACCACCCCGCCGATCAGCGCAATGCTCACCGCTTCGCCGATGATAATCCCGAGAATCGTGTCATTATTGAACCCCAGCGTCTTCATTACCCCGACTTCGCCGATTCGCTCGCGGACCGACATCGCCATGGTATTGCCCGAAACCAACAGAATGGTAAACGTGACGGCGGCGCAAATAGCCATCAGAAAGAGCTTGATGTTACCCAGGAACGAAACAAAACTCAGTGCGAACTGGCCTTCGGATTCCGTCTTGGTTGGATACGGCGAGTTCGCGAACATCTCGTCAACCGCCTTGGCGATCTGCGGTACGTCATTGGGGCTATCGGCCAGTATCGCGAAAGTGCCAACCAGATTCCGGCGTCCTACCGGCAGCGCGTCGCGCAGATACTCCCAATTGAAGAACAGGGACGTTTGCGCATCTGGATCTTCGAAAATGCCGACGATCTTCAAATCGAGATTAATCGGATATATATCGCCAATTAAATTAATGCGGTCGCCTACCTTCAAGTTGAATTTGTCAGCCAGATCCTGCGATACCACGCAGCCCGTGCGGTCGTTCACAAATGCCCGCCGTTCATCGTCGGGCATGGACATTTGAACTCGCTCGGCGAGGAACGCCTTTGGCTCCACGCCAAAGCGCGCGAAAAAGTTCTTAGGATCGCGTGCATCTTTGTAAGTCCCCCCATACCAATTCCAAACGGTGATGTCTTTTACGCCGGGCACACGCCGGATTTTTGCCTCGTAGGCAAAAGGGAGCGCCTGAGTCAGCGACACCTTGTGGCGCACCACCAGCCGCATCGCCTGTCCGGGGCTTTCCTCGCCATAAAACAGCGCATGGTACATGGCGATCAGGACGCCCAGCAGGCACAGCGAAACCGCTATGCTCGAAATCGTTAGAAAACTCCGCCGCCGGTTGCGCAGGCTGTTTTTGAAAGCTAGTGAGAAGTATCTAAACATGGCGCTTCCCCCCTTTCCAGTTAGGGTACCGTAAAAGTTAATTCGCATGCCGCCGAGTAGCACTAGCGACCGGTTTCGGACAAACTGGACAGTTTAGGATACGAACCTTTGAATTCCTCCGTTCAAGAATTTTTGGGCGATCGCTGGACCGAAGCCGATCGAAGCTTCATGCGGCGCGCGCTCGAATTGGCCAATCGTGGCCAGGCTTTGGGCGAAGTTCCCGTAGGCGCCGTGCTCGTGCACCAGGATATCGTGCTGGGAGAAGGTTGGAATGCGCCCGTCGCTGCTTCGGATCCCACCGCTCATGCCGAAATTGCCGCCTTACGCCAGGCGTCGGCGCGTTTGCGGAACTATCGTCTGCCCGGCAGCACCTTATATATAACGCTCGAGCCCTGCGCCATGTGCGCCGGAGCACTCGTTCTGGCCCGCATCGCGCGTTTGGTGTTCGCCGCCCGCGATATTCGTTTTGGAGCCGTGCGCAGTAAGTTCCGTTTGGCCGATTCCGGATTGTTGAACCACCGCGTGTCCGTTGAGGAAGGCCTCTTCGCGGCCGAAGCCGCTGCGCTACTCACCCGCTTCTTCCAACCCCGGCGTAACATTGATTGAGACAAAAAAAGATGAAGACAAGAAAAGGCCGGGTCTCCCTAAGCCCGGCCCATCCCGCCTCTCTCCTCTAAGCAGCGCGTTTCACAGGAAACTTCAGCACTTTTCCGCGCTTCAGTGGCTCCTCCGTTTCTACCTTGAATAGCGTTGTGGCTACCAGCGGTTCCTTGCCCGATCCGTTGAAATATTCGTCGATTGGGAAGAGAGCGTGCGGCTCCAACTCCCGGAACGTGCGCCCCAGCTTCTGCTCGATTCGATACACCTCGTGGAAGAACGATCCTCGATCGGTGTTCAGTTTGCGGCAGCATAGTTTCCAATCCGCTCCCAGCAGAAAGTGAAACTTAAACAACTTGTACTCTTGTTCCGCTAGGACGCGCCGGCTTACCAGGCAGAAGTCGGCGATATACTCCTCGTCTTTTAGGCCCCATACGGCTTTCCGTTGGCGGCCCGGATTCGCTTCCAGCGAAACGCGGCTAATGTACTTCTCTTTCGAAGCGCATTGCCGAAATCGCGCATAACAGGCGCGGAAAATAGCCCTGAAGACACAATTACAAGGCGTTGACGCGTCCCCCCGCCCTGGCCGTAAACCTAGACCGTGACAGTGACTGCAAGACTGCTGAGCTAGGGCCAGAGTCTCCGAACGAGTCCATTCCATTTTGCTCTTTTTTTCAGCCAACAATTTGTCCGTCCTAAACGTTGGTGATTGCATCATTTATGCATTCAACATAGAGTACTTCTAGTACTAACGCAAAAATAAATATAAATTATTCTCACCGCACTCTCTCTTTTATTCGCAAAAAACAACTTAAGCCATAAGAAACTAAGCCGCTTATAATTCCGGGACTTTCCTGGTGTTCGGGTGGTAAAATCTGGCTATTTACCGGAAAATGCGGATACCCTATTTCAAGGTGGAATCAGTACTAAGTGGCCAAGTCACTTTTGATGTCCTGCAAACCCGCCTCCGCGACTTTGTAAATGCCCGTATCCAAAATGGCGAATACACCGAGCGCGGTCTCGCCAGAATCCTCGACATCTCCCAATCGCAGCTTCATAATGTCCTCAAGGGCGCTAGAACCCTGCACCTCGCGCTCGCTGACCGGCTGCTTATTAAATTCGGCATTACGGCGCTCGATCTGTTGTGCGAGCACGAAATGCAGGATGCACTCCGCTTATTGGCCTCCCCCGATAACCGGTATGTGCCCGCGCAAATTGCCAGAAAGCCGGCGGGACGCAGTGAACAGATTGCCTCGCAGCGTACCGAACGCGCGCGCTAAGCGTTCTCTCTCTACGGAAAGATCCTAACTACTGTCCGGCCCGGTCCGCAGCGCGCCCCCGGCCTCCATGTTTCGAACCGGTGCGCGCAGTCCCTTTTGAAACAGGCATGCGGGCCTTTGCTGTTTCGAAATGATCCGACGCCTGCCTGCAGCGTCGCGCGGAAAGCAGCAGATCAAGTATAAATCGTTACTTTGTCGCTACTTACCACGACCCTGATCTTCCCGGGCCGGCTGGTTCCGTGAGTGCCTTCTCTCGCTCGAACCGAGTGCAACAAGCATTCGGATCGGGGAGAGACACCGGTGAACGCCGCCATCCAACCAGCCCTTTCGGGAACGCCCACGCAGAATCATTATCGACGCGATCAACTGATTCTTGAGCATATGCCGCTTGTTACAGCCATTGCCGCGCACATCCAGAAATCCGTGCCCGTGCATATCGAATTAGACGATCTGATTCACGCCGGAGTGATGGGTTTATTCGATGCCGCAACCAAGTATCGTGACGACAAGGAAGTGGCCTTCCCCACCTATGCGAAGCACCGCATCCGCGGAGCAATCCTCGACAGCTTACGGCAGCAGGATTGGGCCTCGCGCGATCTGCGCAAACGTTACAAACAAATGGAAGCCGTCACCCGCGATTTGACGGCTAAACTGCAGCGCTCACCCACCGAGGCTGAGATTGCCGACGCCATGGGCCTGTCGCGGCGCCGCTGGCAAGCGCTGATGGTGGATTTCCGTAGCCTGGGCGCGGCCGCCATTCAACAACATGCCGGCGATCGCGAGGAGTATCTCTTGCCGGAGGCCGCCAGCGCCCCGGCACTCGCGCCCGACCAGGTCTTTGCGCGTTCCGAGCTCCGCCACAGACTCGAAACCGCCATGAAAGATCTACCCAAGCGTTACCGGCAAGTTGTGAAGCTCTACTACGAACGCGACCTGACGATGAAGGAAATCGGCGGCTTGTTGGGCGTCAATGAGAGCCGTGTCTCGCAAATCCACAAATCCGCGCTGGAGCGCATGCAAACCACCCTTACCGGCACCGGCATTCGTTCTTCAACCATGTTTTAGGCAGCCCCCGCCTTGCGCTTCTATGTATGTTCGCGTAGAATAACCCATAGAAGTAGGAGGTATTCATGGCGGAGTTGAAATCCGATCTCCCGCAAGGTACGCTAGACCTACTAATTCTGAAGGCCGTTGCTGTTGAGCCTGTCCACGGATACGCCATAGCTCAACGGCTCGAACAGGTATCGCGTGGAGTGGTCCAAGTTCCGGAAGGATCGCTCTACCCTGCGCTGCACCGCCTGGAAAACCGCGGTTTCCTCGCTGCCGACTAGAAAAAAACCGACTCTGGACGGGAAGCAAAATTCTATAAGCTGACGCGCAAAGGCCGAAGGCAGCTTGAATCGGAAGCCGCCAGTTGGCAACGCTTGATCGAAGCCGTTGGCCTTATTCTTGGCATGGCCGATGGAGGCGTTCAATGAGCTGGTGGTCTCGCTTGTTACGCCGATCCCGGATGGAGGAGCGGCTTGAAAAAGAACTGCGCTTCCACTTAGACCAACATGAAAGTGCTCTAATCGCTCGCGGATGCTCTTCCACGGAAGCACGACGCGAAGCTAGGCTTGCTCTTGGCGGTCCCGAGCAAGTGAAGGAAAAATGCCGCGATGCCCGCGGCACGCGCTGGTTAGAGGATCTTTGGCAGGACTTTCGTTATGCGCTCCGCACCATGCGGCAGCACTCCGGCTTTGCGGCCGTGGCCGTGCTGACTCTCGCGCTGGGCACGGGAGCGACCACAGTCATGTTCACCGTCGTAAACGGCGTCCTGCTTAAGCCCCTGTCCTATCCCGAGCCGGAGAGCCTTTTGAGCCTCCATGAACATAGCGAAAAATACGGTGACTGGGCGTTCTCGTATCCAAACTTCGTCGACTGCAAGCGCGCGAGCCGATCTCTGACCATGGCAGCATGGCGTTACGGCGGTGGCATCATCAGCGAGCCGGGTGAAGCTGATTATGTTTCCGGCCGCCAAATCTCGGCCGGCCTCTTTTCAGTCCTCGGCATCGCTTTGGAGCGCGGACGGGCGTTTCTGCCTGGCGAAGACCGCCCTAATGTAACACCGGTCGCCGTCATCAGTTACCACCTGTGGCAGAGCCGGTTCGGCGGCAAGACCGACGCGATTGGGGCGCGCGTCGTTTTCGATGGCAAAGCCTACACCGTAGTGGGCATCGCACCAGTGGGATTCGAGCTTTCGAGTGAGGCGGACATCTTTACACCCATTGGCCAGAATACGTCGCCGCCGATGCAGAATCGCGAAATGCATCCCGGGATACGCGTCATAGGTCGCCTGCGGCCGGGAGCAACGCTGGCCCAGGCGCGAGCCGAGTTGGTGATGATCGGCCGCCGCCTTGCCGAGCAATACCCTAAAGCAAACGGGGGACGCGTCATCGGGGCCGAGCCGCTTGGGCAGGAGATTGTAGGCGGCGTCCGGCCGACGCTTTGGCTGTTGCTGGGTGCCGTGAGCCTTGTGCTGCTCATTGCATGCGTGAATGTAGCCAGTCTGTTGCTCGCGCGCGCCATTTCGCGGGAGCGGGAATTGGCCATGCGCACCGCGCTCGGCGCGAGTCATGGCCGTCTGATCCGCCAGTGTCTGACCGAAAGCGCCATCCTGGCGCTTGGCGGAGGCGCGCTCGGCATTCTATTTGCAGTCGTTGGTACACGCCCGTTTGTGGCATTCTGGCCGGGAGGCCTCCCGCGCGCAAACGAAATTCACCTCGACTGGCGTGTCCTCCTGTTCGCGCTGGCCGCGTCTTTGCTGAGCAGTTTTCTCTTCGGCCTGGCGCCAGCCCTGCGCGCTCCTGTCCGCCACCTCGAACAGGCTCTACGTGCTGGCGCGCGGACCGTCACCGGAAGTTCCCGTCGCCTCCACAGCAGCTTTGTTGTCTCCGAGATGGCAGTCGCGGTCGTACTCCTGATCGCCGCCGGAATGCTCGGTCGTACCCTCTTGCGCGTGTCATCCCTCGACCCCGGCTTGGATCCGCGGAACGTGTTGGTCACGCAAGCCGCGCTTTCCTCCGGCGCACTGACAAATCCGGCGCGCACTCGGGCGGCCTGGAAAGACATTCTCGGTCGCGTCCGCCATGTCCCGGGTGTCGAATCCGTTGCCGTCGCTGATGTCGTTCCCATGGGCGCCGATACAGAGGAGATCGGGTACTGGACAACTCCCAGTCCGCCTCCGGCCAATCGAATACCCCTGGCGCAAATGAACCTGGTCACGCCAGAGTATCTAAAAGTCATGGGCATCAAACTGCTCCAAGGCCGCTTCTTCGACGAGCACGATCAAATCGGCAATGAACCTGTCGTTGTGATTGACACTGTCATGGCACAGCGGGCCTTTGGGAATCGGAATCCCATCGGCAACCGGCTCACTCTCCAATTCCTTGGCTCCGCCCGAGTTGTAGGCGTAGTGGATCACGTACGGCATTTCGGACTGGCTGCCGACGATCAAGCGAGCGTACGGGAGCTGGTTTATGTTCCTTTCACGCAGTTGTCGGACGCGTTCATGCGCCTCACTTCCGGCATGTCCCTGCTCATGCGAACTGCTGTTCCACCATTGACTGTCGTCAAAGCCGTGCGCCGCGAGGTCCGCGGCGCAACGCGTGATCAGGCCATCTACGGGGTCAGCACCATGGAGCAGCGCATGCACGCCTCGCTCGCCCGCCAGCGTTTCCTGTTACTGTTGTTCGGCATCTTTGCCGGCTTGGCTTTACTGCTCGCTTGTATTGGCATCTACGGCGTGCTGGCCTACTTGACAAACCAGCGAGCGCCGGAAATCGGCGTACGTATGGCGCTCGGAGCGACCACACGTGAGATCATGCGTATGGTCTTCCGCCAAAGTTTAGGTATGATTTTTCTCGGCGCTGCGATCGGTATCGGGGCATCCTTAGCGGCTGGGCAAGTGCTGGCAGCACAGGTCGCTGGAATGCGCCCAACTGACCCGTTAACTTACGTCACAATGATCTTTATCCTTGCCGCAGCCGCGCTGTTTGCCGCCTTTATCCCAGCCCGCCGCGCCAGCGAGGTCGATCCGGTGAAAGCTCTACGGCAAGAATAGCGCAGAGAAGCACTGGAAAGGAAAGCGCGCCTTACCCATTTGCACGATAAAAAACGAGCAAATCGAGATTCACAGGTTTGATCCCCATCTGCCGCAGCATGCCGGTGATTTGTCCACGATGATAGCTGCCGTGGTTGACGATGTGGAGCACTATTTGCCACAGCGGCGTGTGATAAGCGGCGCCTGCCAAAGTCTTATAAGACATCTCGCGGGACCAATCGGCTTCACTCACTGTCTCTGCCCAATCGATCATCTTGTCCAGGACCCCGAGCCAGGCATCGCGCAGCTCGAACGTACAGCCCGGCGCGGCATAATCGGCAAGCACTCCGGTCGGCCGCCCTTGCAGTCGATCCAGCCAGATGGAGTCCGCCTGAAAGAGGTGAATCAGCGTGTCATAAATGCTAGGGAAGGAACCCTTTAAATCTTTGACAAGCTGCTCAGAGGGTAGCGGCGTTGTTTCCTGAAGGACCTGACTCGTCGCCCAGCGGTGATAGCGAAGATGTACGCTGCCGATATTCGAAAACGTCACATCCTCTTGTATCGCACACAGTCGTCCTCGACAACCCAAACTGTGAGCCGATGCTCCTTCTGCGCCCTGACAAGCTACCGGAAGGGCCGGAGTGGACATACAAGATCTTTCTATTGATCCCCGGGCGGAATACTTGCGCGACATTTGCGCTGGCATCACACCGCCACGCGTTGGATGCACCTCTGTGGCTGATCTGTTCCGAGGGTCTGACGATCATTCCTGGATTGCGTCGGCAAACGACACGCCGTTAGAACGATCAATACTCTCTAGAAATCAGATTTCCGGTAACGCCACTTTCCGAGGACTGGACGGACATCAGTAAATGCTGCGCCGTCAGGGCGGATCTAACCGGCGGCCCGTCAGCTTCCAGCTTGCCGGTGATACGGCGAACAATCGGGGACTCTAGTCCGGTATCGCGAGGGCATGGCGTTTCGGACCGCCTATAAGTCTGCCGAAATCATCGAACGGCGGGGGATAATCAAAAAACAACATAGCCATTCTGATATGAAGAGCACGGACAAGATCATTATTGTTGATCGCTTCGCTCCTTTGCGAGATCGTTTGCTTACGCTGCTTGCTGAACTGGGTGAGGATGACTGGGCTCGACCGACAGCAGCGCCGGGCTGGTCCGTGAAGGATGTCGCCGCACACCTTTTGGGCGGCGACATCGCGATCCTATCTGGCAAGCGGGATGGCTTTCATTCCAATCAGGAGATCAATAGCCACGCCGAACTGATTCAGCTGGTAAATCGGCTGAATGCCGAGTGGGTTCTGTCGCTGCGCCGGATCAGCCCCGCTTGCTTCGTGAGCTTCTGGCCTTCTGCGGGCCGGAAGTGGAGGCGTGCTTCTCCTCTCTCGATCCAATGAAGGTCGGCGGCAATGTTTCCTGGGCAGGTCCGGAGCCAGCACCAGTTTGGTTTGATCTCGCACGTGAGTTTACGGAGCGCTGGCATCACCAGCAACAGATTCGGGACGCGACAGGACAGCCACCCCTTTATGACCGATACTTCCTAGCCCCTGTATTAGATACATTTGTGCGAGCCTTGCCCCATGCCTTCCTTAACACAAGGGCGTCGAAGGGAACCGTTGTCAGGTTTGCGATTTCAGGCGAAGCTGGTGGTGTCTGGGACGTGTACAAATCCGAAGGCGCGTGGATTCTGTTTGCCGACTCACCTGCCGAGCCAGTCACGTCCGTGATACTTCCTCAGGATGTGGCATGGCGACTTTTTACCAAAGGTATCGATCGCGGAGAGGCGCGCCGCCTGGCCGCAATCGAAGGAAACGCTGATCTAGCCGATCCGATTTTTGCGACTACCGCCATCATCGGTTGAAACACGAACATGATCAAACCTCGCGCTCTTCGTCCAGGGGATCGGGTAGCCGCAATTTCGTTGTCGCGTGGCTGGCCAAGTGTGTATCCGCGTGCGTATGAGGATGGAAAGCGCCAGCTTCGGGAAGCGTTTGGCGTCGAGGTGGTTGAAAGCCGTTACGCGCTTGCGGACACCGAATGGCTTGCAGCGCATCCTGAGGCTCGGGCCATGGATCTCATGGAAGTTCTCAAAGACCCGACGATTCACGGCATTATATCCACCATCGGCGGTGACGACTCCATTCGCATGTTGCCTTACATCGATTATTCTGTAATTCGTCAGAATCCGAAGGTGTTTCTGGGCTATTCCGATTCAACGGTTACCCACTTCGCCTTCCTAAAAGCAGGTGTGACGTCATTCTATGGACCGTCCATCATGGCGGGTTTCGACGAGAACTGCGGACTGTCTCCTTACATGGCTGAATTCGTACGCCAGATGCTGTTCGCGCCTTCGCCGACGACACTGATTGTCCCCAATCGGAATGGATGGACGATTGAGTCCTGGGAGTGGGGAAGCGAACAGCGGAATGCGACACGGCGACAGCTTCAGACATGTTCAGGCTGGAAGTGGCTTCAGGGCAAGGGACAGCATCGCGGCAAGTTGATCGGCGGATGCCTGGATGTCATGGACTGGCTTCGGGGCACACCGGTTTGGCCAGTGGCGGCTCAGTGGCAAAACAGCATCCTGTTTCTTGAGACATCCGAAGATCGACCATCCCCCACTCTGGTGAGCTACATGCTTCGCGCAATGGCCGCCACGGGAGCACTGAATGAGGTTCGCGGGGTACTTTATGGCAGGCCCTATGGGGATGAGACGACGTTCGAAGCTTACGATAGCGTTCTTCTGCGTGTCCTCGCTGAGCAAGATCTAACATCGATTCCTGTAATTACCCGAATGGATTTCGGACACACCGATCCCAAGTTCACTCTTCCTATCGGAGTGACAGCGGAAATAGACTGTGATAGTCAGCAAATTCGCTTACTTGAGCCAGCGACAATCTGATGAGCCTGTTTTGCTTTGCAAAACGTAAAGAGATGTACTGTTTGGCGAGTGATATCCGAGGGGCCGGCAACCCGGACAGAACGATGTCGATGGCTATAAATCATGTGTAGTCGCCAAGGTGTAGTCGCCAAGGGTAGATCTAATGCTGAGACTTCCGGTTGGGCTGCGGCCTCCCGTTACTGGCCACCGGCTAAGTCTACGGATCAACTATTGGCTGTCACCGGGCTGCCGCTAGCAGCCGGCCATTCGTTTAGAACCTCCACTATTCGCTCGATTTCCGCGTCAGCGCTCTTCTGTGCTAGCATTTGCTCGCGGACAGGCCAGTAGCTTCCGATAGTGGTGAATAACGGGCGAAAGAAAGAATGAGCCGCGAACATGTCCGTCCCGCATATCCTGTCAACCTTTCGGTGGGCCAACAAGGAAATGAAGAAGGCAATATAGTCAGTGGCAGGCGGCCTGATCTGACGTCGTCTGGAGTGTTCGGACCCGAATAGCACGGCGCGACCGCCAAAAGCGAAAATGCTGTACAGGCGATGTGGCTTGCTAAGTGGCGGTGAACTGGCTAAGTTAGTGACCGATCACATTGGGGGCCGTTCAAGGTCGCACTTTGGCGAAGTCAATTCCGGGTCATCGTCGTTTTGGAGGGAAGGGCGAGAGTCTTTGCGTCCAACTCGTTCGTTCGAGCACCGGCGAGATACTTGAACCACTCACGCGCCATCAGCACGTGCCACGGTTCGGTCATGTGTACGGAATCTAAACACAAAAACTTATCCTTATCCGGCGAACTCATCAACAGCTCACGAACTTCAATAATGTTGAGTTTTGTTTTTGACAGCACCCGGTCCGTCTTTTTGGGCTGCTGGTCCCAGTCGGCTGGCCAGAGAGAGTCAAACATTACACATTTGGCTCCGATCTTTGTGAAGCCGTCGACCATAGCTTTCAAAGCCTTTCGATTTTCAGGTCCCTCGTCCATTACTACGAACAACACTACATCCGGATGCCACTTTAGCGCGTCGTGATATACATTCTCATAGGCTCTTGTCGCGTCCATCCCACCCTCCTGAAAATACTTGAATTGCATTTTTGGATTCGCATTCTTCATCATTTCACTGACCACAGGTACAAAAGAGCCAGGGGTAGCCCAATGCACCTCCATAGTGAAGGAGTGCCCGATAATGGCGACTCGTTGCGAGCCAACTGTCGCCGCTTTCGTGATCGCGGAATGCATGGCCGGATCGCGCAATAATTCGTTTGCCATGACGATCTTGTCACGATCCCCGCTGTAGCGGCGTCCCCAGTTGTACATTTTTCGGAAGGCCATGCGAATGACCGGCGGCGATTCGTTGTATGGCCCGCCGGGCATTCTTGATGAAATGTCCTCTGCAAAGATCATGAACTCCTGATCTGAGGTTGCCTCGACGCCCAACTGGCCAAAATAGACGGGCAGGTGAAGCGCGGAATACACTCGAAATAGGTCTTGTAGCAGGTCGCCGTCCCGGTTGACTTCCGCAATCACTTGCTGCAAATTCGCCAACGACTCGACTCTCACCAAAGTCGCTTTCGGGGATTTTTCTTTGAACCACGAAATC
This sequence comes from Bryobacteraceae bacterium, assembly GCA_036501045.1. Lineage (GTDB taxonomy): Bacteria > Acidobacteriota > Terriglobia > Bryobacterales > Bryobacteraceae > Bog-105. The sequence continues at coordinate 2,096 of DASYAX010000070.1, read as the reverse complement.
CAAACATTAACGGGTAGCTTTGGATCATCGACAGAAACGCTTGAGTTTAGAATGGCTCGAATATATTTCTTTTCGTTAAATTTGGATGGTTCGCCTTTCGACCATGCCAAAATACCTTCGATTGGCTGGGAAAGCATCTCTTTCTGAAGTTCAATCAGGCGATTCAGCTTTTCCTCCGAAGCTCCACTGACATTCCAACGCTTGCGGTCAGGTTCAGCGGCGAGCGTCTTCGCCTGAAGGGCCTGATATGCGTGGGTCGCCTTGATGTTTGCCTCGACGAAGGATCGTAGGTTTGATGCAACCGGTTCGCCGCCGGAGGAGTCGATTTGGTGCCGGCCATTAAGCACGCATCCACCCGTCAACAATAAAAGAAACACTACCGGTAGCTTCGGCATTGGTAGCTTTAGTCTACGGTAGAGACGCCTGTTTTTCGAAACAAAGGACACGCATTCCCCTGCTACGCCGAATTCGGAGTCACAAACCTTTCCGATTCCGCACTAAAGAAAGCGGCTGTCGGCCTTTGCCGGCAGCCGTTCCTTAACGCAAGGGCTGAATCTCGCATCGGCATTGTCCACGATATTGATTAAGCGACTCGGCGATATCCCCAGGTATCGGGGGACTGCGCCGAGGATGGTAAACGATACGCCGTTAGGCGCGGGTACACCATCGCGCGCGTAACGCAACTGCCTACTCTTTAGCTGCACATCCGCGCTATTTTCAGCGCGCCGTCTTGCATTCGGCGAGTTCCCACCGGGCCTTCTGTTTTGCCGCTGCTGTCGTCTGCCACTGCATGTTGCGCGGATCGTCGGCACCCCCGCAGCCAGTGCCTTTATGTGATCGACAACGTAGCGACACACGCCGGAAGAATTCATCCAATCGTTAGTGGCGGGCCGATGAGTTCACAGTCGTAAGCGCGGAAGAAGGCCGCGTCATTAGGATATTTACCGTTGCTGAAACCTTTCGCATTGTCCCGAAAGAATGCTTCCATTTTGTTGGCGGGTGCGAACGAGATGAGCAATCTGCCGGCAGCATTGCCCACAAAAGCCCAGGCGTGAGCCACTTGCCGAGGGGCGAGAAGCGAATCGCCGGGTTTCAATTGGAAACGGTCAGAGCCGATCTCGGCGATGTATTCACCTTCGACGACATAAAACCACTCATCCTCATTGTGGTGCAGATGGCGTGGTGGACCGCCCTTTTCATGACTCTGATGTTCCATGACAAAGAGAGCGCCGCCGCTATCTTTCGTCAATACTTTGAACACTGTTGTGCTCAAGCCGATGTTATGACGCTCGCCGAGCCGGTCCTCACCACGGGCGACGCGAACGGCTTTGGGCGATGCTTTAGCATTGGTGGACTGCGCGACTAGCGCCGCAGGAGATGCCGCGATCGCAGCGGCAAGAAAAGAATGCCGTTCTATTGTCATAAGATGGTCCCTTCCGGTTTTAGAACTTTTGGAAAGCTTACCACCAGCTCACGTCCCGCCACCCATAGTTTCGTCGTTTCGGGGAACTTATGGACCGGCCGCGTGTAGTCGCGCAGTGTTTACCGATCTCGCGGTTTGTTACCAAAGACAGCGTTATCGTACACTGGCCCAATTCGCCCCCGGAATACATTCTCCCTTGCCGGCAGCGTTTAGGAGCTAGCGAGTCCATCGAGGTCAACCTGACCGGCGCTGGCACTGAGGAGTCTGGCTGTTCTCTTCCCCTCGACCCAGCTTTGTTTCGAACTTGCCAACCCGCAACGCCACATGCCGCCAGTAGTCTTCCGATACCCGGGGAGCTTGAACCTCCTGAAGGACTGAGCTGAAATCTCAACCCTGAGATGACACTCGACGTAGGGTCAGAAAAGGGCATCGCGAGAAGACGAAGTGATGCTGACATGGCCTCGTTCCCTCCTGGAATTCAGGCGACGGAAGATAGCAACAGCAATATGGACCATAGCCACGCGATAGATGCTACGTGGCAACAAAACACTATGCAAGTATTTTTTCCATTTCGCGCTTTCTTAGGCAAATTGGACGACTATCGCGCCCGGGCCTTCAAGAAGGCGGTCAAACAGTTACCCATCTCTCGGGCCGCACATTCCAGCGCTCTAAT
>DASYAX010000069.1:0-4346 GCA_036501045.1 Bryobacteraceae bacterium | reverse complement strand
ACACGAGATCTGCAGATTCGTCGCGTCGAGTGCGGCGAGGGCGAGGTAGAGTTTCAGCTCGGGCCGCGCGATCCGATTTTAGGCAGTGCGCTTACGATCCCATTGCCTCCCGGCTGCGATCAAGCGATCGTCCACTACACGACGCAACCTCAGGCGAGCGGTCTGCAGTGGCTCACGCCCGGGCAAACGGCCGGCAAGCGGCACCCATTTCTCTTCAGCCAGAATGAATCGATTCACGCCCGCAGTTGGATTCCGTTGCAGGATTCGCCGGGCGTACGGATCACTTACGACGCCAGCATTCAGCCAGTAGATGGCTTGCGGGTCCTCATGAGCGCGCAACACAGAAGCGAAGAGAACGGCGCGCACGTTTTCCGCATGGATTTGCCGATTCCGCCTTATTTAATTGCGCTCGCCATCGGCGATCTCGAGTTTGCTGCGCTGGGGCCGCGCACCGGCATTTATGCCGAGCCCGCCATGCTTCCTGCCACGGCGCATGAATTTGAAGATACCGAGCGGTTGGTAGAAACAGTCGAACGCCTCTACGGGCCGTACCGCTGGGGCCGCTATGATTTGCTCGTGCTGCCGCCTAGCTTCCCTTTCGGCGGCATGGAAAATCCGTGCCTCACGTTCGCTACGCCTACCGTGATTGCCGGTGACAAGAGCCTGGTGGGTCTGGTTTCTCATGAGCTGGCTCATTCCTGGTCGGGCAATCTCGTAACAAACGCTACTTGGCGCGATTTCTGGCTCAACGAAGGCTTCACGACGTATCTCGAGAATCGCATTCAGGAAGAAGTCTACGGCCGTGAACAGGCGCTCATGGAGCAGGTGCTTGACCGGCGGGAATTGGAAAAAGAGCTGCGCGAATTTCCCGTTGCCGACCAGATTTTGCATATCGATCTCAAGGGTCGCGATCCCGACGAGGGCTGCACTCGCATTCCCTACTTTAAGGGCGCGCTGTTGCTCCGGCAAATGGAGCGGGCATTCGGCCGTACTGCGTTCGATCGGTTTTTGCGATCTTACTTCGACCGCTTCGCTTTTCAGAGCATCACCACCGCCGAGGCATTGGATTATCTTCGGACCGAGCTGTTCGACCGCTTTCCGAAGGAGTCCGCGCAGATCCCGCTAGAAGAATGGGTGTTTGAACCCGGTCTCCCGTCAGGCGTTCCTTACGCCCGTTCGGAACGCCTCGAAAACGTGGCGGCTCGCGGCATTCCGGACCGTGCGTGGAACACGCAAGAATGGCTCGAATTTCTTCAGATTATGGTGCGTCCCGTCGAGCGCGCGAAGCTCGAGGAGCTCGATCGCGCTTGGACGCTGACCGAAACCGGCAACTTCGAAATTCTTGGCGAATGGCTGCTAATTTCCATCGAGAGCGCCTATGAGGCCGCCTATCAAAGGCTGGAGCGTTTTCTTACGGAAGTTGGCCGAACCAAGCTGCTACGGCCGCTCTACACGGCGCTGATGAAAACTCCCGATGGGCAAACGCTGGCGAAGGAAATTTACGCCAAGGCGCGCGCGGGCTATCATCCCATCACGCAAACCGCGCTCGACAAAATCGTTCACTTCTCCAAATAGAATCCGCCGGCGAATAGCGCATCGATTCCTGAAGAATAAAAACTGCGCACAGCGTCGCGCGGCGTACACACCAGCGGATCGCCAAATAAATTGAAGCTGGTGTTGTACAAGACCGGCAGACCGGTGGCTTCACCCGCCGCAGTCAGCAGCGCATGATACATCGGGTTCTGGTCTTTGGCGACGGTGTGGACACGTATGAGATCACCGCCGAGCAGCGCCGCCGAGAATTGCTCGCGGTGCGGCGCCCGCACCTTGCCAACGGTCGCCAGATAACGCGCGTTTGGCCCCACTTCGAAATACTCCTGGGCCAATTCTTCCGGTACCGAGGCGGCAAATTTTCGAAAGCTCTCGCGATGCTTGATAAACACGTTGAGGTTCTCGGTCGAATAGGGGTTCAGCGGTGAAGCGAGAATGCTGCGGTTTCCCAAAGCGCGCGGGCCGAACTCCATGCGTCCCTGCATCCAAGCGACGATTTTATGGTCGTTGAGGGCGCCGATCGCCTGCTCGATCAGCTCGCCCTGAGTTAACAAATAACGGAAGCGCAGCTTGCAGTTCTCGAGCACTCCCTTAATATGTTCCGGCCCATACTCGGGCCCCAGGCAGAGCGTCGTGAACGGTACGCGCGTTTGCTCACTGTAGAAATTGTGCCAGGCATGGAGCGCGGCGCCGAGGGCGGTTCCCGCGTTGCCCGCAACCGGCTGCACGAAGACGTTCTCAATGCGGGTTTCGAGCGCGCGGATCAATAGCGCGTTCAAAGCTAGTCCACCAGCGATGCAGACATTTTTCGCGGGACCTACCATGGCAATCACCGCTTCTTCGACCGCCGTCTGCAAACTGCTGGCCAGATTTGCCTTCATCTCCAGCGCAAGCGGCTGCCCGGCTTGAATGGCCGTTTGCTGGTAGAAACGCTCGCCAAAGCCACCTTGAGTCCAACCGTCGGAATCGAAATAACCACGTTCGATTTTCGGCCATGCTGCGCCGCTTCGCTGGAGGATCTTGCGAAAGGTTTCCAAGTACGCAGGCTTTCCGGAAGCGGACAGCCACTGCACTTTATGCTCATCGGCGCGCGGCTCAAAGCCGAGCATATCGGTAACGCGATTAAACAAATCGCCCAGAGAATCCGGAAAATATAATTCCCGCAACGGCGTGAGCTGTTGTTTTTCGCCCTGGAATAGCACCGCCGAACGGAAGTCTCCCGCACGGTCCACGCTCAACACCGCGGCCGAATCGAAACCGGAAGCATAATAAGCCGAGGCCGCGTGGGCGTGATGATGCTCGACCACCACGATTTCGCTAGTGGGAAAACGCGCTCGTAGTTCGAGCTGCGCCACGCTTTCCGGTCCAGTGGAAAAAGGCCGGGCGATGGCGACGCCATCGATTTCGGCGGCTTTTACCCCGGCTACTTCAAGCGCCAGCGCGAACGCTTCGTCGGGGAAGGATCCTGGCCGGTCCTGACGCGAAACCTTGGCCTGCTCGATGGCCGAAGCGATTCGCCCATTCCGAATGACGCAGACGGCCGGATCGCTCAACAATCCGCCTAAGCCGATCAGTGTGCCCGGCACGCTCAAGCCTTTCGCAACCGGGCGATTACCCGCTCTCGCCCAATGCAGATGAATACCGCGAAGGCGCTCGGCCCTACCGGCTGGCCGGTCAGGGCGGCCCGGCTGGCATTAATCACGACGCCGGCTTTCACAGCGCGCTCCTCCGCCAATTTTCGCAACGCCGCTTCTACGCTCGCTTCGGTGAATTCGGCGTCAGCCGCGATCCGTTCGCCTAACTCGTGCAGCAGGGCGCGCGCACCGGGCACATCCAGCTTCTCCTGCGCCTTGGGATCGATTGGAAAATCTTCGCTGAAATACGCGCGCCCCTTCGATGGAAAATCGAGCAGCGTCGAAAATCGCGTGCGAATCGTTTCCACCACGTGCTGGAAGAATTCCTCGCTGCCGTAGGGCTCAAGGGCGTGATCACTCAATGTCTTTTGCACCAGCGGAGCAAGCTCCTCCACCGGCATCGATCGTAAATGCTGCGAATTGAGCCACAGGGCTTTCGGATCGACCGGATCTTCCTCGCTGAAATTGACTACCGCATTGCTGCGATGTACGCCGTCGAAATTGAAGGCGTTCTGCAGCTCGTATAAGGTCATCTGCTCGCGATTATCTTTGGGCGACCAGCCCAGCAGGCACAAAAAGTTGATGTAGGCCGGCGCCAGAAATCCATGGTCGCGGTAAGTGGTCACGCTCACCGCGGGGCCGTGCTTGCGCTTGGATAACTTTGCGCCATCGCCCGCAATCAGCAAGGGCAAATGCGCGAATCGAGGCAGGGGCGCGCCCGCGGCCTGAAACAAAAGCAGATGTTTGAAGGTATTCGAGAGGTGATCCTGACCGCGAATGACGTGGGTAATTTTCAAATCGATATCATCCGCGCAGGAAGCTAGATGATAGGTCGGCATGCCACTACTGCGAAGCAGCGCGAAATCTTCGATATCAGCGGTCAGCTTCGATTGCCGGCCGTACACCTCATCGGTAAACGCCACTTCGTAGCCGGGATCGCGCTCGACCCGGAAACGAATGACAAACGGTTCCCCAGCGGCCGCCCGTGCGGCACTTTGCTCTTTCGATAGCGCCCGCATGTCCGGATTGCACAGCCACGGACCTTCCCCGTGAGGCCGCTCTTTATCCTCGGAATCCGTTACCGCCGGCACAAAATCGCGATAGGCAAACCCCTTCGCCAACAAATCGAGCGCCAATTTACGATGAAGCTCCAGCCGCTCC
>DASYAX010000068.1:0-55605 GCA_036501045.1 Bryobacteraceae bacterium | reverse complement strand
CAACGAGACGCGGGAGCTCATCAAGAGCCTCGCTGGCGAGCACACCATCATCCTCAGCACTCACATCCTTCCCGAGGTGGAGGCCGTCTGCAAGAAAGTGATCATCATCAATAAAGGCAAGCTGGTTGCCACCGACTCGGTCGAGAATCTCAAGAACCGCGCCGGCATTGGGGGCGGGATCCAGGTGCAGGTCGATACCGATGGCACCGCCGACGCGTTGACTGTCCGCCAGCGCCTCGAACAAATTCCCGGAGTCAGTAAAGTGTTGGACGGTGCCTATTCCGGCGGCGATCGCTTCGTTTTTGAGGTGGAGAGTCTGCAAGGAATGAACGCCCGTCCGGACGTAGCACGCGCCATCGTGCATTCCGGCTGGAACCTGCTGGAGCTGAAATCGAGCAGCCTCACGCTGGAAGAAGTCTTCCTGGAACTCACCGGATCGACTGTTCAACCCGCTGAATCCGTCGTCACAGGAGGTGAGCAATGAAAAATGTCTGGACGGTCTGCCAGCGTGAGTTGTATTCCTACTTTGTTTCACCCATAGCCTGGGTATTGCTCGCCATCTTCGCCTTTCTGAGCGGCGTGTTCACGTACATCATCAGCGCCAGCTTCGTCCGCGCTTCGCTCGAAGGGCAGATGAGCGGCCAGTCGATGCCGATGAACGTCAATGAACAGGTCATCGCCCCGCTCTTTTCGAACATCGCAGTAGTGGGGTTATTCCTCATTCCGTTGATCAGCATGCGGCTCTTCGCAGAAGAAAAGCGCCAGGGCACCATTGAGCTGCTGATCACTTCGCCGGTTCACGATCTCGAAATCATCATTGGCAAATGGCTTTCGGCGGTCTTGATGTACGGCGCGCTTCTGGCCGTGCTATTGCTCGACTACTCCTTTCTTTTTCTCTACGGGAACCCCGATTGGAAGCCGGTCGCGACGGGCTTCGCCGGCATTCTTCTGCAAGGCGCATGTCTGCTGGCCCTTGGTACCTTCATCTCGACGCTGACTAAAAATCAGATTGTCGCCGGAGCCGTCGGGTTTGCTTTGTCGTTGCTTTTGTGGATTCTGAATTGGACCACTTCCTTCGGCAATTCCGTCATGGTACAGGTTCTGAATTACTTGTCAATCGTCAGCCACATGGATAGCTTCTCGCGCGGCGTCATTGACAGCAAAGACGTGATTTACTACTTATCGATGATTTTCCTTGGTTTGTTCTTAACGGCCCGCTCGCTCGAGTCGCTGAGGTGGAGGGCGTAATGGCTGAATTAGATACTAAGTCGCGAAAAAATACTGTGGCCGGCCGGCAAGCGCGTTTTGGGGCCACCGCCACACTCTATACGATTATCGTGATTGCCGCTCTGGCGATGGTCAACTGGTTAGGACAGCGCTACAACAAGAGTTTCGATACCACCAGCAATAAACGCTTCACGCTGTCGCAGGAAACTGAGAAGCTCGTAAAGAATCTGAAGCAGGATGCGACCATCACTTACTTCGATCGGGCCAGCGGCTTCGATCAGGCGAAGGGAATTCTCGATCGCTATAGGAATCTCTCGCCGAAAATCCATGTGCAGTATGTCGATTATCAAAAACAACCCACTTTAGCGAAAGCCTACGGCCTACGCTTCCCCGGAACCGCCTACGTGGAATTGGGTCCCCGCCGTGAAGAGGCGAAGTCGCTCAATGAAGAAGGCATTACCGGCGCCTTTCTCAAGGATCTGAAGGGAGTTCGTAGAGTCTGTGTGGTCAGCGGAAGCCAGGAGCATTCGATCGATGACACCGATAGCAACGGCCTGTCAAAGCTCAAGACGCTCCTCGAGCGCGACAATTACCAGACTCAGGCCGTTACCCTGATCGACAAAACGACCGTTCCCGCCGACTGCAATGTAGTTGTCGTCGCTGGTCCGCAGGCCGACTATACGGCCAATGAGGTCACGGCGCTAAAGAACTACGTGCAAAACGGCGGGCGTGCCATGTTTTTGCTCGATCCTCCGCTCGATTTCGGTCATGAACACATTGCGGAGAACGCCGGCCTGACTAACTTGCTCGAGAGCTGGGGCGTAACGGAAGACAAGGTCCTCGTACTCGAAGAAAATCCGATGGGCCAGCTCTTCGGTTTTGGGCCTGAAATTCCGCTCGTCAGTAATTACGATTCGCAGCCGATTGTAAATGACTTGAAGAATAGCTTTACAGGTTTCCCCGTTTCCCGCTCTCTTGAAGTCAAGAACACCGATAAGAGCACGGTCAGCAAGCTCTTTTCAACCTCCGACCATGCCATCGCAACTACCAAACTCACCAGCAACGAAGTAAATCCGTCCGATCCGAGTAATAAGAAAGGTCCGTTCGTCTTAGGCGCCGCCGGTACGTACAATACAGGCAAGCCGAACGATTCCGGCCGCTTTGTCGTGATCGGAAGCTCGGGCTTCCTGACAAACGGCATGATCGGATTCCAGGGCAATCGCGATTTAGCGCTGAATTCGGTGAATTGGCTTTCTTCCGACGAAGATCTCATCTCCATCCGGCCCAAAGAACCTGAAGACCGGCGTCTCAACGTTACCCAGCGGCAGATGAATGTCTTCGCTTATACCGATCTGCTCGCTATCCCTCTGATGATCATCGTGGGTGGCGTCGCGATCTTCTTGAAGCGGAGATAGCACATGCAAATCCGAAAGCTTTTGATTGCGGCCGTCCTTCTGGTCGCGTTGAGCGGAGCCGTCTGGTATGCCAGGCGGCATCCTGAATCGAGCGAGACCAGTAAGGCCGCTGCCGCCAGCCCCACGCTCGTCAACGTTCCCGAGACTGCGGCGCAAACTATCGATATCAAAAAGAAGGACGGCTCAACCGTCGCGCTCGCGCGCCAAAGCGGCAAATGGGCCATTACCGCTCCCGCCGCCTACGCTGCCGATCAGGATGCCGCTAATAGCCTGGTCTCTTCACTCGGTCCGGCCACTGCCGATAGCGTGGTGGAAGAGAAGCCTTCCGATCTCGGCAAGTATGGCCTGAATACCCCGAGTCTCACCGTCACCGTCCACCAGAAAGATGGGAAATCGAACGAGATTCTTTTCGGTGACGACGTCCCGGCCGGCTCGCTGGTTTATGCGCGTGTGAACGGCGATCCCAAAGTCTATGCCGTATCTTCATCTGTTAAGACTTCGCTCGACAAAAGCGTGAACGATCTTCGCGACAAACGCCTGCTTACCTTCGATACCAACCAACTCACTCGCATCGATCTTGCTTCCGCTAAGTCCGATATCGAATTCGGCAAGAACGGCCAGAACGATTGGGCCATCGTCAAGCCGCAGCCTTACCGCGCTGACAATTTCCAGGTCGAAGAGCTGCTTCGCAAGCTGACGGATGCCAAGATGGACCTTTCCTCTAGCGCCGAAGATACCAAAAAAACAGACGCGTCCTTTGCCTCCGCTAAGCCTTTAGCGACCGCCAAGCTCACCGACTTGTCCGGCACCCAGTCGCTCGAGGTCCGGCAGAATAAAGACGACTATTACGCCAAGAGCACCGCGGTCGCCGGGACATTCAAGATCTCATCCGATCTGGGCAAAGAGCTTGAAAAGCCCCTCGACGACTTCCGCAACAAGAAGATCTTCGATTTTGGCTTTAACGATCCGACGAAGCTGGAAATCCAGCAAGGGTCGAGCGACAAGACTTTCGTGCGCAGCGGCAGCGATTGGAAATTCAACGGCAAAGTCATGGATGCCGGGTCTGTGCAATCGTTGATCGACAAGCTGCGCGATCTTTCGGCCGGCAAGTTCGCGACCACCGGCTTCACCACCGTGGCCGATACCGTCACGGTGGTCTCGAATGACGGCAAGCGCACCGAAAAAGCCGAATTCGCGAAGATTCCTGAAGGCTACATGGCCCGCCGGGTCAATGAGCCGGCTTTATATCAACTCGATGCCAAAGCGGTCAACGATATCCTGGAAGCTAGCGCCAACGTGAAGCCCGCGGCATCGGCCAAAAAGTAGCGGCATAGCTGCCAACATGTCTGCCCTCAACACCGACCTCTATGAGCTCACCATGGCGGCCGGTTATTTTCTCGCGGGCAAAACCAGTGAAGTCGCTACCTTCGAGCTCTCCGTCCGCCGTCTTCCCGCCGCCCGCAATTTCCTGTTGGCGGCGGGTCTTGAGCAAGCCGTCGAGTATCTTCTGAACCTGCGCTTCGAGCCCGAAGAGATCGCCTATCTGCGCACGCTTCTGCAGTTCAAAAACACGCCCCCTGAGTTCTTCGAGTTTCTGGCCAATCTGCGTTTCACAGGCGATCTCTTCGCCCTGCCGGAAGGTACGCCGGCCTTTGCCAACGAACCGCTCGCCGTTATCCGCGCTCCGCTAGTCGAAGCGCAGTTGGTCGAAACCTATCTTCTTTCTACCTTCGTTTTTCAGACGACGGTGGCATCCAAAGGCGCGCGCTGCGTGCTGGCGGGTCAAGGCCGCCCGATTGTCGAATTTGGCAGCCGCCGCGCGCATTCACCCGCCGCCGGTATTCTCGCCGGCCGCGCCGCATTCATCGGCGGTTGTGCCGGAACGAGCAATGCGGAAGCCGGCATGCGGTTCGGCATCCCGGTTTTCGGAACCGCCGCGCATTCCTGGACCATGTCTTTCCCGGATGAGGAGGAATCGTTTCGCGCGCTGCAACAATTGCTCGGCGAATCCACCGTCTTTCTTCTGGATACCTACGACACCCTCGAAGGCGCAAGGCTCGCCGCGCGCTTTGGCAAGCCGGTCTGGGGTGTTCGCCTCGATAGCGGCGATTTGATCGAGCTTTCGCGGCAGGTGCGGCGCATTCTGGACGACGCCGGTTTGCGCGACGCAAAGATCTTCGCTACCAACGATCTCGATGAGCATCGCATCGCCCAGTTCGTTCGCGCCGGCGCTCCGCTCGATGCCTTCGGCGTCGGAACCCAGCTCGCCACTTCCGCCGATGCGCCCTCACTCTCGGCCGTTTACAAATTGGTCGAGCTGCAGCGCGGCGGCGAAACGATTTATACCGCCAAGTTCAGCGATGACAAAAGCACCGTGCCTGGCGCGAAACAGATTTATCGCTATCCCCACCGCGATTTGGTCACGCTCTATAGCGAGTGTAATAGCGAATTTCAAGGCGAGCCTCTGCTGCGCCCCATCATCTCCGCCGGCAAGCTCGTTGAGCCGCTGCCCTCTATTCAGAAGGTGCAGCAGGGGGCCCAAACCGCGATCGCCGCCCTGCCTGGACATTTGCATGCCCTCGATGAAGCCGATCCTTATCCGGTAGAGATCAGTCCGCGCTTGCTGGCCATCGCCGAAAGTCTTCGTCAGGAACTGCAACCCGCCCGGCCCTAAGCGTATGAGAACCGTTTTCTTCGATGTCGATACGCAGCTCGACTTTCTCTTTCCCGCCGGAGCGCTTGCCGTTCCCGGCGCGGAAAATATCGTGCCGGCGCTAGACCTGCTTACTCGTTTCGCCTCCTCCCATCAAATTCCGTTGTTGTCGACGGCCGATGCGCACTCGGAAGACGATCCCGAATTCAAACTCTGGAAGCCGCATTGTGTGGCCGGAACCGCCGGTCAGCAAAAAGTGGCCGTCACTTTGGTGAATCAGAGAATCGTGCTTGGCAGCACTCCGCAAGAGGCTCCGCAAATCATCATCGAGAAGCAAAACATCGATTGCTTCACGAATCCGAACCTCCGTCCGCTTTTGCAGTCTCTCGGCGCTGCGCGCTATATCGTCTATGGTGTCGCTTCCGAAGTCTGCGTCCGCTGCGCCGTTTTTGGATTGCTCGAAACCGGAGTGCGCGTCGAATTGGTCACCGATGCCATCAAGAACCTGAGTCCTGCGGCCGAAAAGGACATGATCGAACGGTTTCAAAGCGCGGGCGGCCAGCTCACCACCGTGGCTGCGGTCACTTCTTAGCGGAAAAACGTCACCAGGTGTTGCCCTGCCGGCAGTACGATGGATTCGGCGTCCTCCCCAAGGCGTGCTTTCCAGAACGCTGTGCCATCCACCTCGATCGACGAAATGGTGGACCCAAAGACCGCTAGTGCGCGGCTCCGGCTTACATAGGACAAATCGGCGCGATCGCTTTCCGCTACTGCCGAGCGAATCTCGCCGTTGAAATCCGCAATCGAGACCGCCGGCCGCGAAACACCGGCTTCGAGCGTGTGCTTGCCCGCCGGCGCCAGTACGGCTTGATTGCTTTCAATCGGCCATGGCTTGCCGTCGAGTTCCACCGGGCCTTGCCATGCAATGCGCGTTGGCTCCACGGCGTCCACATGTAGCAAGCCGTCGCGATCTTGCTGCAGTTTCGCTGTGGTCGCCGCCGCGGGCAGCAGCGCCAAATCTTGCCTCTCGAGCGAATTCTCAAAATACAGCGCGACCCGGTTAAAGGAGGCAGCCGCCTGATGCACTAATTCCAGAAGCTCAACGCCAGTCTGCTTTTTCGTGGGGTAAACATCCTGATAGCGTTCCACTACATTGATGTCTACGGCGATGTGCCGCTGATCGGGGGTCAGCTCCCGGTACTTCTCCGCCAGTTTCGAATAGCGCTCCGGCCCCAAGTTCCAAAGCGTCGCCGGATCCTCCACTAGCAGCGTGATCTTGCGGGCCTGAATGGCCGGCAGGCTGCGGGCCACATCCGCGCCCAACGCATCCCGTATGCCCGGTTCGAAGCGGTCGTCAATGTGCGTCAGCACCACATCCAAGTACGGTTTTGAAGCCCGCGATTTGTCGACTAAGTCCAGCCATTGCGCCTGCATTCGCGAGACCAGCGCCGCCCGGTAATCGAGGAACTTGCGCAACCCCTCGGGATTTTTCGCCATCGCGTAGGGCGAAGCGGCGTCGAACAGCAATTTCGGATCAAAGCCTGCCTGCCGCTTGAAATCCTGGCGTACATCTTCGTTCATGGGCGTGAAACGCGCCGGATTCGAAACGCCCTCTAGTGATTCAAAATACAACTCCGCGAGATTCACGCCGTCCCAGTCAAATCGGGCCAGCAATTGGCCAATCTCTTTCGCCACCGCGTCGCGGCACTCGGGATTCTGCAGGTTCATCAGCTTGCGCCAATCGAGCTGCGCGTCCTGCCCTGCGGCCGTCTGCTCGCGCCACGCCGGATGATCGGCCCAGAATTTCTCGCTCACATGCGGCAGCTCCAGCCAGGCATAAACCAGAATCGCGTTGCGATGGCAAGCTTCAATCAGCTTCTTTAAATACGCGTCTTGAATCGAATCGGGCTCGGCATTGTGCCAGGCCGCCACATGCAGCACTCCCACGCCCGCTTGCCTCCAGCGCCGCGCCAGATAATCCACATCCGCTCGAATACGATATGACGAATCGAAGAAAGCCCAGAGCGTCGTGGTCCGCGCCGGCAATTCGAGACCGAGATCCACCAACGCCTGCATCAGGTACGGATAGCGTTCTATCCCATCCGGTCCCGGCTCCGTTGCGATCCAAAGCAAGGCTCCGTGCGCTGTGCGTTTGCCGGCCATAACCGGCACGCCCCTCCAGCGCTCTGTCGCGAACACCTGAAATCCGCCCGGCACCTCGGCCGCATCCACGTTTACCGCTTGTTCCCAGATAATTTGCATCTTCAGCGCATGCGTATCGCAGATTTGCCGCACGGCGACCGTCTGCCCTTTCGGCACGATCCCAAGGCTGCGCGCCGCCGCACTGTCGCCTTCGAGAATCAGCAGATGGCTCTCGGCCATAGCCGCCACATCCGCCTGCGCGCCTGGTCCGGCGATTACGATGGAGGGCGCGCCCGTTTCGGCGGCCGTAATCCCCACCGACCCGAGGATCTTCGCCCACGGTCTCGCGTCAACTCCCCTTACCTGAAAAGTCGTTGCCGGGAGCAGCGCCGGCCATAGCGCGAGCACGGCCAGTTGCGTAAAGTGTATTCTCATTTTGTGATCGCGTACCAGAAGCTCACGCGGACATCGTCGTAATTCGGACGCCGCGGGTTGTACATATTGTTCAGGTAGACGCCGCGCAGGAAATCGGTTGCGAAGTAGACATTCTTCGGCATCCAGCGGAAATGCACTTTCACTCCCGGCCCCATTTCCACCGTATTCGCCCAATACTGGTTCTGAGTGTCGCGCAGATAGTTCAGGTTGAACAGCGTCTCGAATGAGTCTCCGTGCTCGAAGCTAAACGTGCGCCCGGCCCGGTGCTGCGAATAAAAAAGCCAGTCTTTGTCGAAGCGGCTTACATAAATCGCGTCATTCGTGGTCTCGTAAAACAGCCCCGATTTGGGATTGCCGAGCAGAGACCCGAAGCCCTTCGTGAAATTCAGGCCGCCGCGATAATCCGGAATCGCGGTCCCGATATCGCGCCGGTCCAGCAGATATTTCATGGCCTCGCCCGCTTCCACCCAACCGGTAAAGTGATGCCACACTCTTGTCGACACTCCGCCGCCTACGATGAACGAGCTCTCCGACAAATACTGCGGGTCGATCACGTGGGTCGGCACCAGGCTGCTCTTCACGTCTCCTATGAAGCGGATCGAAACATAAAAAGACAGCCATTTATTGAAGCCTTTCAGTCCCGGTAGCGGAATGGTGCGCTTCACCTGTCCGTAAGAAAACAAATCCTTCCATCGCGTCGAGTACATCGGTAGCATCCACACGGTGGTCTGCGGCATCACGTCGCCGTTCAGGTTGTGATACGCCTTGGCCGCTTGCGCCGCAATCGTTGGATCGTCCGTGCGGCGCGCGAGGTCGAACCAGGTAATCGCATCGTGGTCATCTTTCGCCTGGTTGTAGGCCCAGCCCAACTCCAACATGACGTCCGCGTCTTCCGGATCCTGTTCGTGGGCCTGCCGCAAATATTTGAGAGCATCCCCGGTATAGCCGAGGGCGAGGCTTTTCTTTCCCATGCTCTTGGCGTCGATACCCGAAGAAGCTCCGCTCGCCGACGGAGCTGGAGTCTCTACCGGCCGCACTTTGAGCCCGCGCAGCGCATTCAATTGCTCGCGAGTGGCGCGATCTTTCGGATCTATCTCTAAGACTCGCTCGAATTGATCGATCGCTTGCGGCTGTTGATGCATGGCCAGATAGAGGTAGCCAAGCTCCTTGCGCAGAGCCGCATTTTGCGGATCCAATTTCAGCGCGCTCAGGAATTCATAAGGATAGGGATAGCGTTGCCCCAACTTCTCGAGCGCTTGCTCCGCCGTTCGTGAATCGCTCGAACGCGAGGCCGCGAGCAAGGCCGCCTGGGCCTCGTCGACCCGGTTCAGTTGCCGCCAGACGCGCGCCAGAATCAGCAGCAATTCGCCCATCTGCGGCTTCAACTGGCGGCAGATCTCATATTGTTGGGCGGCGAGCGGCAATTCGTCGCGCAATTCCGCCAGTTGCGCCAGTTCCCAATGCGCGCTGAACATGGCGTAATCGTTCGGCTTATCGGCCCGTTCCAGCGCCTGTTTCCAGCGCGCGATTCCATCCGCCAGCGGCCGGTCGATATTTTGAAATGCTTGCTCGGCGGTCGCTCTCGTTTTCGGCGAACCGGTCTTCCTGAGCCGGTCGAACATGCGGCGCGCTTCGATCGGTTTCTTGGTCTCGAACGCCAGGAAAGCAAATTCGAGCGCCGCCGTCTCATCCTTAGGATTGATCTGTAACGCGGCCTCGAACTCATCCCGCGCATCGGCGTTCTCGCCGGCTTTCAGCAACGTATATGCCAAGTCCTTATGCGCGCCCGCGTTGGCCGGCTCTTTCGCCAATCCTTTGCGAAACAGCTCGATGGCGGAATCGTAATCTTTTTGGGACAGCGCCTGATACGCCCGATCCAGCTCAGCGTGGCCGTTATCGGATTTTCCCGGTGTCTCGGCGCTAACGAGCGCGACACCCACGAACATCACTACGAAAATTGGGAGGCGCATAACTAATCGTTCAGAGCTCGCTGGTGAACTAGTCGTTCAAGGAATGCGAATTTCTCTTCGTCCGGGCTTCCCTCCGCCTCCTCTTCGCCTCGATAGCGATCAGGCGCGACAAATTGGCGCGATAAATTGAAGTGGAGCGTTATGCCGCGTTTCCCAGGCGTCGATTTCCTCCAGTTCGATTCGCTGCTATCCGAACAGGAGCTCATGGTTCGGCAAACCGCGCGCCAGTTTGTGGACGAGCGCGTGCTGCCCGTGATTCGCGAGGCCTACAACAACGCGCTATTTCCCAAGCCGCTCATCGCGGAAATGGCGGCGCTCGGCTTTTTCGGAGCGAATCTCGAAGGCTACGGATGCGCCGGCATGAACAACGTGGAATACGGTCTCCTCATGCAAGAGATTGAGCGCGGCGATTCCGGCCTGCGTAGCTTTGTCAGCGTGCAAGGCGCTCTGGTCATGTATCCGCTTCTCACTTTCGGCTCGCAGGAGCAGAAGCAGCGCTGGCTCCCTAAGCTCCAATCGGGCGAAGCGATTGGCTGTTTCGGCTTGACCGAGCCCGGCTTCGGCTCGAACCCTTCCGCCATGCGCACCACCGCCGAAAAGCGCGGCAGCGCGTGGATTTTAAACGGCGAAAAGACCTGGATCACAAACGGCTCCGTTGCGGACATCGCCATCGTTTGGGCGCGCACACCGGAGGGCATCCGCGGCTTTCTCGTCGAAACAGGAACGCCCGGCTATCAAACCAGCGACATTCACGGCAAACTGTCGATGCGCGCCTCCGTTACCTCGAGCCTGCACTTCGCCGATTGCGCCATTCCGGAAGAGAACCAATTACCTTGCGCCAAGGGACTGAAGGCTGCCTTGGCGTGTCTTTCTCAAGCGCGCTTCGGCATCGGCTGGGGCGTGCTCGGCGCCGCCATGGATTGCTATGAAACCGCCCGCAGTTATACGGTCGCGCGCAAACAATTTGACGATAAGCCGTTAGCCGTCCATCAACTCGTGCAGGAGAAGCTTGTCTGGATGATCACCGAAATCACCAAAGGGCAGTTGCTCGCCTACCATGTCGCCAAGCTGAAGGATGCGGGTAAAGTCGAGGCCGCGCACATTTCCATGTTGAAGCGCAACAACGTCGCGGTGGCGCTCGAATGCGCGCGCCTGAGCCGCGATCTGCTGGGCGCTAACGGCATCATGGACGAATATCCCATCATGCGCCACATGTGCAACCTCGAGACGGTGAAGACCTACGAAGGCACCGATCACATCCACGCGCTGGTCATCGGCGAGAAGGTGACTGGTATTCCCGCGTATCGCTAGCCGCTCTTACTGCAGTTGCTTTTCCATCTGCTCATGCAGCACCGCGACTCCCGGATCGCGCTGTATGACGCCCGCATAACGCTTCCAGAAGCCATTCACCTCGCGCGAAGGAGAAAGCAGCGCGCGGGTATCGTTGATCAAGCGCTCGAAATCGCGCTCGGTCGCCGGCGGTTTCTTGGCCGCCATGCTCTCGTCGATCTGCACGAGCAAAGTAGTGATCGGACGCAGCCACTGGAACCAATTGTCGTTGATCAAAAGCTGCAAAAATGCGCCCGCCGAAGGAACGGTGCCGTGTACCAGCTCGTAGGATGTCCGTTCGGAATCGAGCAGCGCTTTATGCAGCGTCAGGAGAATCTGCCGGAGTTCCGCTAGTCTTTGCCGTGCCTGCTCGCGGCCTGCGTCAGCTATCTCCATTCGCTTCCAGATTAGCGCGGGAGTGCATGTCGGCAGGACGGCCGTTCGCAGGAGCAACTCGCAAGTCGCTCACCGGCGTCTTCGCAAGAGACCGCGCCGATAACGCACGATTCTTGAGCCGCACGACACGGAATTCGTGAACGCGCAGCCTGGCGATGACGCCGCTAGATATTTTGAGTCGCCCCCAATTGCGACTAAAGTCGCTATCCACCAAAAGATCGAAGTGCGTCCTGTAGATGTACCTGGCGCCGCGAACGGCGGAAGGTGCTTCCCACTCGGCAGCGCAGCATAGTAAAATTCGAGGAAAATGGGTACGCAACCGGCCCGCGAGCCCGCGAGTCGGGAGGTTGACAAGGCCGCCGTAACACTACTCCTCAAAAGGCTGAGTGGCGGGGATCAGAATGCCTTCGATCGCCTGGTCCCGCTCGTCTACGATCAGCTCCGCAGGCTTGCATCCCGAAGTCTCCGCGCGGGCCGTCCGGAACAGACCTTGCGGGCAACCGCTCTGGTTCATGAAGCCTATCTTCGGCTCGCGGGCGCGGACGGAGACTGGCAAGACCGGGCTCATTTCTTCGCTGTCGCAGCGCGCGTGATGCGAAATATTCTAGTGGACCATGCGAGGGCAGGAGCGCGTCAGAAGCGTGGCGGGGGCGCGCAGCACATCGCGCTCGATGAGGCCGTCGTGTTCGGTCCGGCGCCGACGCCGGAACTGGCTGATCTCGACGAATCACTGCGGCGTCTGGAAATGCACGACGCGCGAAAAGCCAAAGTCGTGGAGCTCCTGTTTTTCGGCGGCTTGACCTACGAGGAGACTGCCGCGGCAATCGGGATTTCGGAGGCGACGGTGCATCGCGAATTGAAGATGGCGAAGGCCTGGCTCTACCGGGATCTGTCTCTCCCGGTTGCCTGAAGCGCCACAATGAATCCGACGCTCCATCCTGACGGCCAGCGATGGCGCCGCCTCGAAACACTCTTTTATCAAGCTTCGGACATGGATGTGCGAGATCGCGCGCAGTTTCTGGATCAGGTCTGCGCCGGCGATACGGTTATGCGGCGCGATGTGGAATCGCTGCTGGGAGCGGCTGACCACACGCTGAGTGCATTACGAGAACCGGCGGAGAAAGCGGCCCGCGAGATCGCAGGCGATTGGGCATTCACCGGCAGACGGATCGGCCCGTGGCGGATTCTCGCGGCTTTGGGCGAGGGCGGTATGGGCCGCGTTTACCTTGCGAGCCGCGCGGACGAAGTTTACGAGCAGAAGGTCGCGATCAAACTCATGCGCGCCGATTTTGGTGGCGATCGCGACATGCTGCTTCGGTTTCGCACCGAACGCCAAATCCTCGCGAAGCTGAATCATTCGAACATCGCTCGATTGCTCGACGGTGGGGTGAGCGTCGAAGGATTACCTTATCTCGTGATGGAGTATGTGGAGGGCGTTCCCATCGATCGCTATTGCGCCGGGCAACGTCTATCGATCGACGCGCGCCTGCGGTTGTTCCGCACCGTTTGCGGCGCGGTGGAATACGCGCACCACAATCTCGTGATCCATCGCGATATCAAACCGGCCAACATACTTGTGACCGAGGGAGGAGAGCCGAAATTGCTGGACTTCGGCATTGCGCGCCTCCTCGATCCTGAATTCTCCGGTACGGCCCGTACGCAGCCCAGCGAGCGTCTGATGACACCCGAATACGCGAGTCCCGAGCAGGTGCGCGGCGAATCCGTAACCACAGCCGCCGATGTATATGCATTGGGTGTGCTGCTCTACGAGCTTCTGGCAGGGGTGCGCCCGTTTCGCCTCAAGACGGAAAGCCCCCTCGAAATCGCGCGCGCCATTTGTGAACAGACTCCCCAACCGCCCAGCGCGGCAAGCGAAAACGCGGATGCGAAGAGGCTCCGGGGCGATCTGGACCGCATCGTGATGATGGCGATGCGCAAGGAGCCAGAGCGGCGATATGGGTCGGTTGAGCAATTGTCGGCGGATGTCGAAGCATATCTCGGAGGCTATCCGCTGCAGGCTCGTACGGATACTTGGGGATACCGCTCGAGCACCTTCGTGCGGCGGCACAAAGCCGGAGTCGCGGCGGCACTGCTGTTTGCAGTGGCGTTGACGGGGTTCGGAATCGGCATGGGCGTGCTGGCGAAGCGCGCGAGCCGGCAGCGGGAGATTGCGGAGCGCGAGAAGCAGTTCCTTTCCGGCATGTTCCAGTCGGCGGCGCCGGAAGTGGCACGCGGCGAAACCATCACGGCGCGCACGTTGCTCGACCGCGGCGCGCAGCGGATCGACGGGGAGCTCGTGGGCGAACCGCAAGTCCGCGGTTCGCTGCTCGAAACCATCGCGCACGCCTACCGCACGCTGGGTATGTTCGATCAGGCGGAGCCGCTTGCCGTCAAGTCGGTGGAATTGGATCGCAAGGCCTTTGGGGGACGCGATCCGGAGACGGTGAAAGCGGAGGAACTGCTGGCGGAGCTCTATCGCGACAAGGGCCAGTACGGTCTCGCGGAGTCTCTGTTGACGAAAGTGCTGGACGTGAAGCGGGCAACCCTCGGAGACACAAGTCCGGAAGTGGCCGGAGTCATGGGTGAACTCGGTGAGTGCTACTACTGGGAGGCTAAAGACGACCAAGCAATTTCGCTCCTGCGCAGGACACTCGCGATCGATCGCAAGAACGGGCCTGATTATGGTGTCTCCGAGCGGAATTATTTGGCCCTGACACTGGAACGCAAGGGCGATTTCGACGAGGCGCGGCAGTTGCTTACCGAGGCGGTCGATATCAACCGGCGAGTCGAGGGAACGAACAGTCCCGATTACGCGATCAGCCTGCATAACCTGGGAAGCGCGTTAATCGATCGCGGCGATCTGTTTGGAGCCGAGGCAAAACTGCGCGAAGCCCTGGCGATTCGGCGGGTAGTCCTCGGCCCAGAGCATCCGGACACCACAGTCTCGATGAATAACCTCGGCTACGTGCTGCTGGAACGGGGAGAGTGGCGCGAGGCGGAGCCCCTGCTGAAGTCCGCGCTGGATATCAATAGGAAGGATCTCGGTCCGCGCAATCCGAGACTCGCCGGATCGATAAATAACTGGGCGCGCGTTCTGCAGGCGAAGGGCGACTATGCAGGCGCGGAAGTCAACTACAACCGTGCGCTGGATCTTCTGAAGCAAACCGGCGCGAGCGCCACCTGGCCCGCCGCGCAGATTATCGCGAATTTAGGCGTGCTCGATTTCGATCAAGGTAATTACCCGGCGGCGGAGCAGTATGCGCGTCAGGCAATGGGGCTTCGACTCAGGCTGGGCGGGGACGGCACGCCGGCTTTCGCCAGTTCGCTGATCGAGGTGGGAAACGATCTTGCTGTTCAGCGCAATGCCGCGGCTGCGGAACCGCTTTACCGGAAAGCCCTTGACATTCGAAAGAAGAAGTTGTGGCCGGGCCATCCTTCGATCATGTCGGCCGAAGTTCGATTGGGCGAGGCGCTCGTGGCCGAACACAAGGCCGCCGAAGCGGAGCCCTTGCTGCGATCGGCGGCGGATTATGAGTTGCACGAACCCTTCCGTATTCCGGCCTGGCAAACGGCGGAAGCGAAGAACGCGTACGGGGAGTGTTTGAAAGCTCTCGGGCAGATAAGGGAAGGCGAGGCGTTGGTGAATGAAAGTCGGGCCGTCTTGAGAACCGATCCGCGGCCCGCCTTCCGCCCACAGTAGATTACGGAATTACAGTCGTCGTAATATTCAATCGATTTGTATTGTCGTCGGCGGTGGCCAGCCGGACGGCGCCCCAGCCAAGGTTGTTCACCGCAACTCCGAAGGCTCCTCCGTTGGCGGGATCGAGTGACATCTGCGCGACGAACTGGCCCGTGGCGGTGAATTCGACTAGCTCGCTTGGTTGATTCGGATCGATATTCGACCCGTCGCTGTTTGCGATCAGAAAGTGACCGTTAGGCAAAATCTGCAAACCCACTGGACCGTGCAAGTGGACGAAATCCTGAAATACCAGTGTTGGCGCTACGGGGGAGCCGTGCGAAGCGGTTGCAGTCGGAATCGCGTAAACCGCGTTGTCGGTCGAAGAGGCGACGTACAACGTGTCGTTCGAGGCGTTGTAGGCCAGTCCCGTTGGCCCAAGAACCAGCGCCGCGGGATCCACCCGGTGAGTGAAGCCATTCGCGAGCACGACTACGCTCGCTCCAAGACCACCCGCCGTGTAGCTTAAGTCGAAGCGCGAAATGACTCCGCTCAGGATGTTTGAGACAAACACATTAGCGGTCCCGGTCGTGCCGTTTCCGGTATCGCGGATGGCCATGCCCCAAGGCCCGTCGACAGTCGACAGCGTGCCGATCATGCCGAGTAACTGACCGAATGAATCGATAACGGAGAGTTGACCGGGCCCGGCGGTTGCCGCCGTTCCGTCCACGGTGGGCAGATTGCCCGTCAGGACCAAGCCGTCGGAGAGCACGCCGAGAGCCGCCGTTAAGCCCCTTTGTGTGGAGGGCGCCGTGTAAAAAGTCGACACCGCGCCTGTGTTGTCGACCCGCATGATGGTCGATCCTCGGCCTTGCAGGTTGTTGTTGTCGTTAAAGTTGGAAACGAGAATGTCCCCCGCGTGGACCACCCTGCCCGAAGGCGCATTCTTCGGCACAAAGACGATGCCGTATGGGTTGACGTCGCCATTGGAAGGCACAGTCGACACAGACGGCGGTAACAGCGGCAGGATCGTCGGATTAGTCTGGGCCACGCTGATTGCACAAAAGGCGAAGAGCGAGATAGCCGCTGTCGAGACGCTCCAGTGACGTACGAGTTGTGTTGGATTTTTCATGGTTCTTTCTTCTTGGAAATTGATTCGAAACTAGCCGTCCGCTACGTTCGGGCGGTCCTGCGGCGGCGCGAGCGGGAAAGGCCCGCGATCGTTAAACCGGCGCCCATCAGAGCGAGCGTTCCCGGTTCGGGCGCCGCTGCGACAACGGCCGTAAGGTTATCTATTGCGAAATCTGTTGCTGTTGAAGAGATCACTACATTGTTGAAGGGACCGCCGGAGAAGGAAATTTCCCCCTCGGGAAAAGGGAAGCCCGGCAGGAACTGACCGGTGAGGGTATTCGACCCTACCAGCGTCGAGTTTTCGTAGGCCGTCACGGTGAAGGGCGAGGGCGCGCTGAAATCGCTTGTCGCGAAATCAAGTGTAAAAGCGGAGAGTTTCTGGTTGAAGCTTATGTCGAGAGCGAGATTGTCCATGCCGACCGGCCCGGGGTCGCCGAGGACGTTACCCGTGAGAGTTTCGAAGAAATTCGTCTCATAAAGGACGAACCCCCCCGGGTCGGCCGAGCTGGAAAAAGTGGCGGAGAGGCCGTTGATTGTGTCGGTGAACGTTGTGGCCGTTCCCGGGTTATCGCTGTCGAAGGTGAAAATACTGGCCGCATTCGCTGCCGTGCAGATAAGCAAAGCGAAGACGAATAGTTTGGTTGCGTTGCTGAATATCATGAGTGAATTCCCGTCGTCTGATAACACGACAATCGTGGGGGAATCCAATCATGAAGTTTTTGATTTTCTTGAATTTGCCGAGGCATCATAGCGGAAGGAAACTACGATCGGTGCCCTCGGCTCCCGCCCTCCGGTGCATGCCGTAAGAAACGGCGGCGAAACTGAGGAATTCGCCGGCGAGAGCGTCCGGCGGTGGTGGCGTATTGTTTTTCCCGGGAGGCGTGGACCAGGTTGGGCCGTGGGCGAGTATTCAAATCGATTTGGATCGGAGGCTCTGCCGAACCCGGAGTCGGCTAGAGTTTGCAGAGCTGTTTCATCCCACTTCGCCTTGACAGCAATAGGTGGCTCCCAGAAGGAAAGCGGTCCCGAAGAGACAGAGCGTTCCAGGCTCGGGCGTAGTGGTTGCCACGCTGACCAGCGTTACCACCGGAAGTTGCTGAGTCGTAAAAATAAGGCCACTGCCATTCAAGTAGCCGTTATTTCCGCCTGGACCGCAGTTGACGCCGGTCAGATTCGCTCCGAATGCTGCTGCCGCGCCGATGCAGATAGCTCCAGGTAAGGTGAGGGCGTTATTATTGATCGCCAAATCCAAACTGCTGGAGCCGCCATTTACATCAAACGAAAAGAAAGTCGGCAGCGCAGTTCCGTCCTGGAGCGAGAAACTTGCGAGAGCCGCGATGCTGATGAGACCGGCCCCGTCTGGTGTGCCCGAAAATGTCCCTGTAGGGTTGTTAAGAAACGCACCTCATCGGACGAGTTTGCTTGGGCTGGGGCCAGAAAACCCATCCTCACAATTTCCGCAGCACCAGCAGCGTCACATCATCCCGGCCCTCCGGATCATGAATCCACTTTTCAACCGTGCTTGTAACCACCGTGATGATATGGTCGAGCGGTTTGTCCGTCTCCGCCGCCAATAACTCCGCCAGACGCGTTTCGCCAAACTCCCGCTCCGCTGCGTCTTCGGCCTCGGGAATCCCATCCGAGAAAATCGCCAGCAAATCGCCCGTCTGTAGCACGACGGCTTGCTGTTCATACTGCACGTTCGGCAGTAAGCCTACCACCATGCCGTCGCCTTCGAGCGTCATGGCCTGTCCAGCGCGCACCAGGATCGGCTTCAAGTGGCCCGCATTTGTGTAGCTGAGCCGTCCCGTTTCGTCGTCGTACACCGAACAGAAGAACGTGGCGTACTTTTCCGGCGGGGTGTTTTCGTAGAGTTGCTGGCTTATCCGCGCCATCAACATCGCACTTGAAAGCATCGGTTGGGAGGCAGTTCCGCCAAACTTCAGTTGGGCGTGCAGCGCCGATTGAATGCTTGCCATCAGCAGCGCCGCGGAAACTCCTTTTCCCGAAACGTCCCCGAGTGCGATGGCCGTCCATCGGTCGTCCAGACGGACATAATCGTAGTAGTCGCCGCTAACAATTCGTCCGGGAATGCAGACGCCGGCCATCTCCAAAGTTTTGAGTTTTGGCACAGACTTCGGGAACAGGCGCAACTGCACCTGTCGCGCGATCTCCAATTCGGCGTCGAGCTTTTCTTTCTTCTTGACCTCGCCAATCAACTGGTGAATCTTCGCAGTCATGCCGTTGAACGACGTGGCCAGTTCACTCAATTGATGTTCGCCCCGCACCGGAATCTGGTGCGAAAAATCTCCTTCCGCTACCTGTAGTGTTCCCCGGTAAAGGTCGTTTACGGATCGTGTGATCGCCCGTGTTAGCCGCAAGCTGGAGAACAAAGAGACAGCTTCCACGATCAGGAAAAGGCCGCCGACAGCGACCAGCATCGAGAGCACAACCGATACCATCCGGCCCGTCACGCCGACCGCAGCCAGCAAAGACGGGCGCGATTTTAGAAGTAAAAAGACGTCCGCTTTCCCGGAAGAAGTTTGCGCCTGCCAAGCCAGCATGCTGGTGATTGGCACATCCCACCAGCTCGGGGACGGCGCCGATCCGGAAGGTCGGATGTTTTTTCGAACACCGTTCTCAAACACCGTGATCCTGCTGCCCGTCAGGCCAAATTCAAAATCAGTGCGGTCATCTCCAGGGAGCACGCCAACAACCGATACAACCTCGTGCGTGAGCGACGCCAAAGTCTGCTCATCCAAAAGAAGGTAGGCGAACGCCTCTGTGTTCCCATCGCGCGCATTCGCGCCAATGTAGTAGCGGCCGGACGATTCAAACAGGTCGCCGAATCCCGGCGCGATCCAATCCGGCGCGGCTGGGAACGGGCCGTCCGGCGGCAGCCGGAGGGCCTCACCATTGGCCCGAACCACGGCTTCTAGCCTCGGCACGCGTTCGCGGATTCCATCCAATAGATCCGTCTTCGCGCCGTGAGCGGCTGCCAACGTCAGATTCTGCGCGGCGGAGCGAACGCTTTCGACGCGCGCTTCCAAGTCCTGGCGGACAAGCTGTGCCGCGAATTGCCCCAGCAGCAACTCCGCCGTGAGCGTCAATAAAAATCCGATCAGGAAGATCGGAACCACGCCAAAGAGAATGTAGGTGACCAGCAGCCGGTTGCGAACGCGCCACAGCAATTCCTTACGGAACGCGAGGTAGCACACGAGGAAACCGAGCGCAACGAAGCTGAAGCCCGAATTGCCACCCGATAAATAGGAGGTGACGGCGGCTCCCACCGTTAAGACCATCAGAGCCAGCGCGGCGCGTTGAAAGACCGTCCGGCTGCGGAGCCACTGCGTCATCGTTGTATGGTAACCCTCGTGGAGAGGATGATCCGTGTTCTGAACGCTGCACCGGTCGCCCGCCTCGCCGCCGCGTCCAGCGTCAACGCGGCCCGACCAGCCCATAAGTCAAGGTGCTCACCGCCACCACTAGCAACACAATACGCCAGCGGTGAAGCGTGTCCCATTTCTTGTGGTCCAATCTCCAAGTGGCCGGCAAAGACGTAAGCGTCAAAGCCGCGACACGTTTGTTTATGGGCACCAGGAACAAGATCGTATAGATAGTGATTCCGATCCAAACCAGCAGCGAGACGAGTAACGGCGTCAGGCGCGCCTGATCTCGATGCAAGTACGCCTCGGCGGCAAGCAGCGCGAAGCACAGGGTATACCAGAGAGGCATTACTTTTCCGAGAGAACGGGCCAGCAAGCTCGCTCCTTTGGCTTGTGCGCGATCATCCAACTGCCACACGGCCGGATTGACGAAGGCGGAAACACTAAGCTCGTTGCCGACCAGTAAGCCGGAGCAAATAATTGTAATCGTATCCAGAAGTTGCATTTTCTTTTAATTGCCTCCTGAAATTCTGACGCCACATTGGCTCGCACTGACTCAAATGGATGTACTGACTAATTTGTCAGCCAGGAGGCAGACACGCCGGTCTCAAAGAAAGAAATTTCGCCGTGTCCGATTGACGCCATGCTGTCTGTGATCGATGGCCGCTGGAAGGGCACGATTCTGTGGCGGCTACTCGACGGGCCGCTGCGAACCAGCGAGTTGCGGCGCAGCATACCGGACATCACGGAACGGATGTTGATCCGGCACCTGCAGGAACTGGTGCGCGACGGAATCCTCATCCGGCATCAAGAGCGGAGCGTGCCTCCCCTGGTTCGCTATTCCATTTCGGACTACGGCATGACGCTGCTTCCGGCGCTCGAGAAAATCTGCGAGTGGGGACACCGGCATCTCGCTCGTCTGGGGGCAAGCAATTCCTGACCCCTAGTCGCATAAAATCACTTCAGCGACAAGTGAACAAACGCCAAACAACCTCCCGCCGTTCTTTTTTTGGGCAAGCCGCTCTAGGAGCAGCCGCAGCGGCGCCATCTACCGCAATCCCGGTCACAGGGCATCAGGATGCTGCCGCGCAGGAGCCGGCCGCCGTTGCTGCTATCCAATATCCGCGTGTCTTCACCGGACGGCAACTTGCGATGATCGCCTTCCCGCTCGGCGGGGTTGGCGCCGGTAGCGTCAGCCTCGGGGGCCGCGGCCAGCTTCGCGATTGGGAAATCTTCAATCGTGCCGACAAGGGCAACAATCTTTCCTACGCTCTGCCCGCTATTTGGGCCCAGATCGGCAATGCCAAGCCGGTGGCGCACGTTCTCGAAGCGCGTTACCAACCTCCCTACCAGGGCCAAGACGGCTTAGGCTCGCAAAACGCGCCCGGTCTTTCGCGTCTCGCCTCAGCCCGCTTCACTGGCGAATTCCCGTTCGCCCGCATCGATTTCGAGGACCGCTCGCTGCCCGTGCATGTCAGCTTGGAAGCGTTCACTCCGTTTATTCCGCATGAACCCGATGACTCCGGGCTACCGATCGCGGTTTTGCGCTACCACGTGGTCAACCCGAATCCGCGCGCGGCGCGAGTGGGCATTGCGTGGTCTATCGATAACCCAGTCGCCGCTCATGGATCGGCGCAACCCCGCGCGGCCGAAGACAAACGGACGAACGAATATCGCAGCGGGCCTGCGCTTTCGGGTCTGCTGATGACCAATCCCGCGCTCGCCGAAACAGATACCTTTCACGGCAGCTTCGCGCTGGCTACGCTTGGCCAGGGCGATGCCAAGTTGAGCTATCTGCGTGGCTGGCCTGCGGGGCGCTGGTGGAATTCGCCGCTGCTATTTTGGGACGATTTCTCCGCCGATGGCGAGCTCGGTCCCGAAGCGCCGCGTATGAATGCCGTAGGCGCGCTCTGCTTGACCCGCAACATCGCGGCGAATCAATCAGCGATCTACGAATTCCTGCTTGCCTGGCATTTCCCCAATCGTACGCCCGCACGCTGCGGCTGGCGAGCGCCCAAAGGAGAAGAGAATACCGTCATAGGCAATTGGTACGCTACGCGCTTCCCCGATGCCTGGGCCGCAGCCGAATACGCCGCCGGGCGCCTTGACGATCTCGAAGCCCGCAGCCGTGTGTTTGCCAAATCCTTCCGCGAAAGCACAATTCCCTCGGCGCTGCTCGACGGCGCTTCCGCTAATCTTTCCACTCTCGCCACCACTACCTGCTTCCGCACCGCCGATGGTGAGTTTCACGGCTTCGAAGGCGTCGACGACAAACTCGGCTGCTGTTTCGGAAACTGCACGCACGTGTGGAACTACGAAACCTCGACCGCACATCTCTTTCCCAGCTTCGCCCGCTCATTGCGAAAGTCTGCTTTTGGGTTTTCCCTAGACGACCAGGGGGCCATGCATTTCCGGCAAGTTCTGCCTGATGGCAAGGAGCGCAGTGGCTTCGCTGCAGCCGACGGGCAAATGGGCCAGATCGTCCACGCTTATCTCGATTGGGTTCTGTCCGGCGACCGAGCCTGGCTGCGGGATCTCTGGCCGCGCATCCGCAAAGCAATAGAGTTCGCCTGGATTCCCGGCGGCTGGGACGCTAATCGCGACGGCGTCATGGAAGGTGTCCAGCACAACACCTACGATGTCGAGTTTTACGGCCCGAATCCGCAATGCGGCATTTACTACTTGGCCGCGCTTCGCGCTTGTGAGGAAATGGCGCGCGCGGTGGGGGAAGCGGAATTTGCGGCCGAGTGCCGTCGGCTCTTCGAGAGCGGCAGCCATTGGGTGGATGCGAATCTGTTCAACGGCAATTTCTATGAGCAGCACGTGCAGCCGTTCCGCAAAGATCAAATCGCCGCCTCGCTCCGCAGCGACATGGGCGCCGACGATCCCGAGCATCCCGAATATCAAATTGGCAAGGGCTGCCTGGTGGACCAGTTGATCGGCCAATATTTGGCCGACGTGTCGGGGCTCGGCCCGCTGCTCGCGCCCGAAAAAATTCAGCGCACGCTCGAATCCGTCTATCGCTACAATTACAAGCGCTCGCTCACCGCGCACGATAACGTCCAGCGTACTTTCGCCTTGAACGATGAAGCCGCTTTGGTGGTCTGCGATTATGGCGTCGCGCCGCGTCCGCGTATCCCGTTTCCGTACTTCGCCGAAGTGTTCACCGGTCTCGAATATTCCACCGCTTCGCATATGCTCTTCGCCGGCATGACCAATCAGGGCATCGAATGCATCACGAGCATACGCCGCCGGTACGACGGCGAGCGCCGCAATCCTTGGGACGAAGCGGAATGCGGCCATCACTATGCCCGCGCCATGGCTGCCTGGTCCGGCATCCTGGCGGCCAGCGGATTTCACTATCACGGCGGAGAACGGCGTGTTTCGATCGCGCCGAAATCGAATCTATCGGAATTCCGCTGCTTCTGGTCGACCGGCACCGGCTGGGGTGTCTTTACGCGCCGCCAAAGCGGGCAGCATGCGAAGCTGGAACTACGCGTCCACGCCGGGCGGCTTCCCTTAGAGCGCTGCAGCCTGGAAACACACGCCACCGGAGCGAGCCGCGTCGCCTATCGCGGACAATCTGTCTCGCATCGAGTTGAGCGCTCGGCGGGCGTCGCCACCTTCCATTTTCCCGGCGATTTCTCGATCGGCCAGGGAGAGATCGTCACGCTGGAAATCGGCGCCTGATGCGAACGTGGATTGTTCCCGTCGGTGGTTTCCTCGGATCCGGTAAGACCACCCTGATCCTCGCGGCGGCGCGCATTCTCGAGGAGCGGGGAATGAAAACCGCGGCCATCCTCAACGATCAGGGCGACGATGTGGTCGATACTGCTTTCCTGCGCGCTCGCGGCATGGCCGCCTCGGAAGTCACGGGCGCCTGTTTTTGCTGTCAGTTCTCGCGCTTGATCGACGCGGCCGAAGAACTGCGCCGCTATTCGCCGGATGTGATCTTTGCCGAACCGGTTGGTAGTTGTACGGACCTTTCCGCTACCATCCTCCAACCCTTGAAGCGCGATTTTCGCGACCGTTATCGCATTGCTCCGCTGACCGTGCTGGTGGATCCCGTCCGCGCACAGGACCGCGATCCGAACGTCCGTTTCCTGTTCGATCGGCAGATTGCCGAAGCGGACCTGGTTGCATTTACCAAATGCGATCTCTACACGGAATTTCCGCCGGTTCCCGCACCGGCCCGTCGTTTTTTGAGCGCGCTCACCGGCCACGGCGTTTCCGCTTGGCTGGATGAAATTCTATCGGGTACTGTGCCAGTAGGCCGTACGCTTCTCGACATCGACTACGAGCACTATGCGCGCGCCGAAGCCGCGTTGGGCTGGTTGAACTGGCGGGCTTCGCTGCGCTTGGAACCCGCGCTCTCGCCGGCCGAATTGGTCGGCCCGTTTCTCGATGATCTTCAGCGCGCTCTGCTCGAGGCCGGCGCCGGAATCGCTCACATTAAAGTGCTCGATGAAACGGCAGGTTCCTATCTAAAGGCCGCGCTGACTGCGGATGACGCCGAGCCTGCCATCGACGGAGAAATCACCGCCTCGCCCGAAACGGAGCACAGCCTTCTCGTGAACCTTCGTGCAGTGTTCGCCGCCGGCGAATTGGAAACGCTATTCGCGGGCCCGCTCAGCCGGTTGCCCGGCCAACGCCGCAACGAACGGCTGCAATGCTTCAGCCCTTCCGCTCCGCAGCCGGAGCATCGCTATTACGACGTAGTTTGACCCGGCTTATCCGTTGCTGCCCATCGGAGCAGTGAATTCATCTTCGACGGATTTTACTTTGATGTTGCGATTCTTATCCTGAAAAACAAGGATTGTATAGAGCCGCCCCGCCTTCATCGTCAGATCCTTCACGGGCGCCGAGTTCTTCTTACTTATTCCATGCCGAACCATCAATTCCGCTTCTGACGGATTGATATCGGTAAAGTCGCTCGCGGAATCCACGCTGGTCCCGCTAATGACCGGGCTCTTCTTGCCTGTAGCATACAAGTCAACCTTTTCCAGGCTGGGCGCGAGGTTGATCACTCGGACTTTGGCTTGACCGGCAGCGGGCATCTGTAAGTCATCTGAGATAGGATCTAACTTCATCGTGCCGTCCTTCTCGGCATAGGCGATCACGGTGTAATGTTTCCCGGCGGATAAGCCCTCGCTGTTGGTCGCCAAGGGCTGGCTGCCGGCTGCGTTTTCAGGTAGCAACTTGAAATCGTGTCTCTGGGCCGGTACTTCCTTGTAAGCACTGACATCATGTGCCTTTACTTCAGGAAATGGCGTTGTGTCGCCGAATGCCAGCCCTTTCGTTTCGGTCGTGGCGTTCACAAAGCGCACTAGGGCCATTTCCGCTTTCTTGGCCGTGGTGGCGGCGGGCGCGGTCCCGGAGCCATCGCCTTTGCTCGCAACTGGTGACTGTTCGGCCACCTTACTGCTTGAGGAACAGCCTGCCAGTATAACTAGCGCTGCTCCGGTTATTACATACTTAGTCCGTAACGTTCTCACTTGTGTTCCCTCTCTACCCACTAGTGAGAGGCCTGGGATAAGAAAGCGTTACCTGGTAGCTATCCCAGTAAGACTTGAAACGGTTGAAGCACCGTTAGAATGAGAGGAATGAAGGATTTATTCGATGCCCACTTATGAGTTACCTTACGCGAAAGAGCATCTCGACGAACTTTTTGCGGAAGCTCATGCGGGCGAAGAGGTAATCATGGTGCGGTCCGACGGCCGTTCTTGCCGCTTGTTGCCACTCGTCGATGTCATAGACGAAGCGCCTGCGACCGAAGAAGCGAACATTCCGGAGTGGATTCCGGGATCGCTCGCTCCTGCATGATCCTTCGCGCATCGGCCTTACCGGTCTAGAGTATATATTAGAGTATATGCCTCTGTATATCAACGATCCGGAAGTCTCCCGGCTCGCGGAACGCTTATCCAAAGAGACAGGGGCCAGTAAGACCGGGATCATTCGGCGCCTTTTGCGCGCCGAAGCGGCACGTAGCGCCAGGAGCCGTACCGCGGAACAGCGTTTTCATCGCATTATGGAGATCAGCCGGAAAGGCGGTGAGATCGCCAGGCGGGAACACATTCCGCCGTATACCAAAAAAGAGGCTGACGAGATGTTCAGCTATCTCGACGATGAGGTTTCGCCGCGGCTTCAAGCGAAACGCAAGTGATGGTGATCGATACGTCCGCTCTCGTTGCCATCGTCCGGGAAGAGCCGGAAGCGGAGACGTTAGCCGCCTATCTGAGCCATGATGACCAGCCCTGCCTATCTGCGGCTTCCCTGCTTGAAGCGCATTTGGTCTTAAGCAGAAGTCCGCAGCACGTTGTGCTGCTATCTGAATTGCTGGCTCAGGCGGAAGTTCAAATAATCCCGGTGACTTTGGAAATCGTTACCGCAGCCCGCCGCGCCTGCGATAAATACGGCCGCGGAACGCAAGCCGCTCTGAATTTTGGCGACTTATTTTCCTACGCTACCGCCAAAACGCTTGGCATGCCTCTACTCTTCAAAGGCGGCGATTTCGCCTATACGGATATCCAGCGGGTTGTTCTGAAACAGTAGGCTCCATTCTGCTACTTCTTCGTTTCCGCGTTCGCTTCTTCGATCTTCAGCAGCTCCGCCTTGAGGGCGTCGGCATTTTTCGCGTTCGGCTCCAGTTGTAAGTAACTGCGTAAGTGAGCCGCCGCCTCCGGATAGTTTCCCTTTTCTAAGGCAAGCTGTGCGAGCAGATTTTCCGCTTCGGGAAAGCGGTGCCTCGCGTCCAGCTTCACCAGCGCCTGCGCGCTCTTCTCGGCCTCGGCCGGTTTTTTGAGATTGTAATTGGAAACGGCGTTGTACCAGAATGCGGTCGGAAATTCCACCGGATTGAGATCGATCGCTTCCTTGCTATATTTCGCTGCGTCTTCCCACCGGCCCTGCTGCGCCGCGAGTAGCGCAAGTTGGTCATACGGACTTACATATTTATTATCGGCATCGATGGCCGCCTGATAGGACTTACTCGCTTCGCTCGCCTGATCATTGCGTTGCTGAGTCTGCCCTAGTGCGAACCACGCTTCGGCAAACTTCGGATATGCCTCGGTCGCCAGGACGAAGTGCTTTTCCGCCTCATCGAACTTGCCTTTTTGCGCAAGCTGAAGACCCTTCTGATAGTTTTTTTGCGCGGACTTCGGCGCTTCTGCGGTCGTCAAACTGATGGTCGAACCCTTGACGTTCACCAGACGGTGCAAGATGATCGTGCCCACGTTCGGATCGTCGAGCGCTCGATGTTCGCCCAAGGGAATGGTGTCCGAGCGGTAGCCGGGATAGGCAGCCCGTAACTCGCAGGACCACAAGTTGTCCAATTGTCCTCGATTGAGGCCGCCCATGTCACTCGGGAAGCGGCCTGTTTGTTGGTTCACTCCGCTCGATGAGATGGAATCGGAGGCGTCCGCATCGAAAACGAAATTCCCACCAAGCTGGAAGGAGAACCGGCCCTTCGAATCCGTTCGGGCTTCGAGGCGCGGATTCCCCCCACAGACACGCTCGATCCGGATTTCGGGGTTTGCGGGACTACCGTCGTCGAACATCACTCTTCCGGACAGGAAAATCGGTCGGTTGAGCTGTTCTCCATTATTCGTTGAATTGGGGGACGTGGTGGAAGGTATGGAAAGCGGACTTGGGTTGGTTGGACTGCGGCTGTTTGATCCCACTCCCGGCGAAGCGGTCGAGGGCGTGTTGCCGGAGCCACTGGGAGCTCCTCCCTTTTGTGCGAGCGCCGTTCCACTGCCGATCGTCAAACCGGCTGCGAGGAATAACGATAATTGACGGTTGGTCCAATGACGCATGGAACCTCCCTGGTGTCCGAGTATCGCATATTCGGGCGGGGAATTTTGCCGGACGATGGTCAGTCATGGTCCAAAGCTTGCGCCGCAGCGCATTCTTTGCCGGAGCAATTCTTTAGATAGCGGCGCAACTGCTCTTTCGCTTCGGAAGCACGCCCGGCCTGTACCAAAACCTGCGCGGCCGCGAGCCGAGCCGCCGGAAATTCCTCAGCGGCTTGCAAGAGATTATCAGCCGCCTCCGGGGTGAATTTCTTCTGCTGCGCCAAAATGAGGCCGAGGGCGTACTCCGAACGAAGCGACGTCGGATCGAGCCGTTTCGCCAGCCGCGCGGCCGCCTCGGCTTCTTCGAGCCGGTTCATTCGCACCAGACAGATCGAACGGTTCAGTTGGGCCACCGCGGACGCCGAATCGAGCTTGACCGCCTCGTCGGCCTGCGCGAGCGCCAGATCATAATGTTTCAGCACAATGTATTGCGCCGCGAGATCGCTATGGGCCTGTGCAAACTGCGGATCGAGCGCCACCGCCTTCCGCAGCTGGGTCAGGGAACCCTCCTGATCGCCGCGGGATCTGGCCCGATACGCCGCTTTCAGCTCCTGCTGAGCTTTCCTCGGCGCCTTATGGCTGAGTTGGGCGACGGTCACCGTACCGGCCGGAGCTTCCGGTTGCATCTGTTTGGGTACCCGTACGTCTATCGGAGAACCGCTGCCAACATGGACGAATTCCTGTTCCACAACCGCGCCTGCGCGGTTGGTGACAACCAAGCGATAGTCCCCTGCCGAAACTTCTGAGACGGCAAACTCGCCGGTTGGATCCGCCTGTGTTTGTTCCGAAGCCGCCCGGCCGGAAAGCGAGTACAGCGCAATGGTGTACTCGGCGGAAATTTCGCCTTCGCTCGAAATATGCCCATGCAAGGTTATTTTGGGAGGATCGTTCGACCATTGCGCGCTCAAGTCGATCGCGAAAAGACACACTACCTCCAAAACTCTCAGCACTGTTTCTCCTTCACTGCAAAAGTGTGAAGAAACTACGCAGTTTCAATGAATTACGGGAATGAAAAGCTACTGGGAAAGTTTGGGCAAGCGGGAACTGGCCTTGTCCGGTACGTGAGATTGTAGTGTAGCGAGTCGAAGATCGCCTTCGCAAGTAAAGGTGGTTTGAGGACTCCGATGGAGTACCCTCAAACCATCAATTTATCGTGCCGCCGCCTTCACCTTGGCCGGCACCGCCGCGCGATTTACCTTCGCGGGTCTTGCGGTCTTCAGCTTATGCGCGGCGCCGTTCATGCCGGTGGCGGAGCCGCCGTTGCTGCTGCCATTGCTCTCGCCGTGATGCGGCGCGCCATTTTGCGTCAACTTGCCCAAGATGACCGACCGCTTCGCCCCGGTCGCCATGGGAACATTCGACGGCCGCAAGTGCGCGGTTTCGTAAGCCATCACCGCAAAGCCGATCGCTTCCTTGGCATCCACGTCCAGACCCACTTCGGTGCTTTCCTTTACCGGAATCGGATCCAGCGCTTTCTGGAGCATCCTCATCAGCGTCGGATTGTGCGTGCCGCCGCCCGATACGAACACTTCATCTACGCGCATTTCGGGCAGCACGAAGTTGCGCACGCCGAGAGCAATACTTTCTGCCGTCAAGGCCGTTGCCGTGGCGATCAAATCTTCACTGCTCAGCTCCGTGTCGAGAAGCTTCGTGACAAACTCGGCGCCGTACTGCTCGCGTCCCGCCGTTTTCGGCGGTTTGGCGCGAAAATATTTGTCGCGCAGCAGCTTCGCAAGCAGCTTCGCATCGATCACGCCGGTTGCTGCAATGGTGCCATCGCGATCGAAGGTCTGACCGCCCTGGGTGATGCGGCTGACGATCTGGTCAATCACCATGTTTCCCGGACCCGTATCGAACGCAATCACGCGCTCCGTGCTGGTGTTCGGGGGAATGGCCGTCAGGTTAGCGATACCACCTATATTCACCGCCACGCGCCCGCGTCCGCGGTGCCGCATCAGCATGTAATCGAGGTACGGTATCAGCGGCGCGCCTTTGCCTCCCGCCGCCATGTCGCGCTCGCGGAAGTTCGAGATCACGTCGATACCAGTGCGTTCACTGATCACACTGGACTCGCCGATCTGGAAGGTGCTCGCCACCTTCTTCCCCAAATACTGTGACGCTTGCCCTTCGTGGAAAATCGTCTGTCCGTGGCAACCGATCAGCTTAATCGTGTTAAGCGGAATTTCCGCGCGCTCAACCGTTTCTTCCAGCGCCTCGACATACAACTCGCCGAGGAGGAAGTTGAGCCGCGAAATGTCACCTGTCAGCGAGCTCGTGTTCGAAACAGCGAGCAACGCCTCGCGGATTTTTCTGGGATAGGGGACCGAGTGACTCGTCAAGACATTAATCTTTGCCTTGAAGCCCGAACCGGTGATATCGATGACCGCTACATCGATCCCGTCGAGCGAAGTCCCGCTCATGATGCCTGCTATTCTCATCTCTTTAGCAACTCTTGCTGCAAATCCTGTAGAATCTGCAAAGCTTCGACCGGCCTGAGCTCGTCAATATTCAAAGCCCGGACCCGATCGGCGAGCCCCTGATTCACGGGCTCAAATAACTTAATCTGTAGGGGAGCGTTAGCTTCACCCGGCGCCAGTTTTTCGCGTACCGAGTGTTCCCTTACTTCATGATGCAATAAAACGGACCTTGCCCGCTCGATTACTTGCAGGGGTAGACCTGCCAAACGGGCCACTTCGATACCATAACTACGATCGGCAGAACCCGGTTCTACCTTTCTTATGAATAAGATCTGGTCATTCGACTCTTTTACCGCAACGTGTAAATTTCCTACCCCAGAAAGTTGCTCGGCAAGCTCCGTCAGCTCGTGATAGTGGGTGGCGAACAGGGTTTTCGCCTTGGTTCGTTCGTGGATATGCTCGACGATGGCCCAAGCCAGCGCCAAGCCATCATAAGTAGAAGTACCACGACCGATCTCATCCAATACTATGAAACTATTAGGAGTGGCCGTATTCAGAATGGCTGCGGCTTCCGTCATCTCTACCATAAAAGTCGATCGGCCCCGGGCGAGATTGTCTGCCGCGCCAATACGTGTAAAGACGCGATCTACGATAGGAAGTAACGCGGCCTCAGCAGAAACGAACGATCCGATTTGCGCCAGCATCAAAATAAGCGCCGTTTGCCGTAGATAAGTCGACTTACCGCCCATGTTGGGGCCGGTAATCACGCCGATATACTCTTTGGACGAATGCAAATAGGCGTCGTTTGGAATGAATCGCGCGGCTTCGCCTTCGGTGAGCTTCTCGATCACCGGATGGCGTCCGGCCTCGATCCGCAGCTCTCCGGAATCCGAGAAGCGTGGGCGGTGGTATCTGTTTTCCACGGCCACGTGCGCTAACGCCGCCGCCACGTCCAGTTTCGCGACCATGGCAGCCGCGCTTTTGATGCGCTCGGCCTGAGCGGCGGCGAAAGCCCGAACCTGCTGGAAAATTTCACGCTCGAGCGTGAGGATTTTTTCCTCCGCCGAGAGGACCCTGGCCTCTAACTCCTTGAGTTCCGGTGTGGTGAACCGCTCGGCGTTCGCCACCGTTTGCTTTCGTTCGTAGCCGCCCGGCACGGCCGCCAGGTTTGATTTCGAGATTTCTATGTAGTAACCAAAGACGTTATTGAAGCGAACCTTCAGCGACGGAATGCCGGTCAGCGCGCGCTCGCGCGTTTCGATGGCCGCAATAAACTGGCGGCTGTGGCGGCTGAGATTGCGAAGTTCGTCAAGCTCCGGATCGAAGCCGTCGCGAATCGTGCCGCTATCCGCCAGGCTGACCGGCGGCTCATCCGCAATCGCCGTCAGAATGCGCTCCCGCGCTTCGCTCACGAGGTCGATCTCGCCATGTAGGCCGGGCGCTTCGAGCTTCGCCGTCAAGGCGGCCAAATCGGGCAGCAACGCGAGCGACCGGCCCAGGGCTAACAGCTCGCGCGGCGCGGCCGTCCCGAGCGTAACTTTCGCGAGCAATCGCTCCAGGTCCTGCATCTTGCCCAACACCTTGCGCAGATCGGCGCGCAGAATGATCTTCCCCGCCAGTTCGGCTACGTCGTCGAGCCGCGCTTCGATTTCCGTGCGGTCGCAGGAAGGATTCAACAGCCGCCGCCGCAACAACCGCCCGCCCATCCCGGTCATGGTTTGGTCGAGCACGTGAATCAAGGTGGTATCGCGGCTCTCACCAGCAAACAACGGTTCCACCAATTCGAGATTGCGAACGGTGGCCGCATCCAACACCATATGATCGTGCCGTTCGTAAAACAGCGGACGGTTCAGATGCGGGAGCGCCGATCTTTGCGTGTCCCGCAAATAATGCAGCACCGCGCCGGCCGCCGCCACCGCCAGCGGCTTATCCGCCAGGCCGCAGCCATCGAGCGATAGCAGCTTGAAATTTTCCAGAATTTGCCGCCCGGCGTAGTCTCCTCCGAAGATCCAGGCATCGAGCGGCGTCTCGAGGCACGCCGCGCCCGCCGGGTTTCCCTCCGGATGCAGCACTTCGCGCACGCTCAAAGTTTCGAGCGTGGGAAGCAGCTCCCCGGCGTTCATTTCCGTGGTGCGAAACTCGCCCGTCGAAAGATCCGCATAGGCGAGACCGCTGCGCCCGTTCTTCGAGTAGGCAGCGGCGAGGTAGTTGTTTTCATGCGAGCGAAGCAGGTTGGAATCCGTAGCCGTACCGGGCGTAACGATGCGGGTGACTTCACGCCGCACCAGCTTCTTGCCCGGCCCGGCTTCCTCCATCTGCTCGCAAATAGCCACCCGATAGCCGCGCTGGATCAGGCGCGCGATGTATCCATCGGCGGCATGGTACGGCACCCCGCACATCGGCACCGGCTCGCCGCGTTCTTTACTGCGCGCCGTGAGAGTGATCTCCAGTTCGCGCGCGGCGGTGATGGCGTCTTCATAGAACAGCTCATAGAAATCGCCCAGCCGGAAAAGCAAGAGCGTGCCCGGAACCTGGTTTTTCGCGGCTTGATATTGCCGCATCAGGGGTGTGGAAGCCTCTGGAGTCACTTATGCGTACAATCCGCGCCGTTTGATGGCCCCGGCGACGCGATCGAGCGCCAGCATGTAAGCGGCGGTGCGATTATTCACGCCATGCTTGCCCGCGAAACCGACTACGTCCTGGAAGCTGTTGACCATGATCTCCTCCAGCCGCTCGTTGACCAGTTTTTCGTTCCAGAAGTAGCCTTGCCGGTCCTGCACCCATTCGAAGTACGATACCGTGACGCCGCCCGCATTCGCCAGAATGTCTGGAATCACGAAGACTTTCTTTTCCGCAAGAATCGAATCGGCTCCAAACGTGGTCGGCCCATTGGCGCCTTCACACAGGATTTTCGCCTTGATTCGCCCGGCATTGCTCGAAGTAATCACGTTCTCGTGCGCCGCCGGAATCAAAACATCGCAGTCCATCAGCAGCGCTTCTGCCCGGTCTACTTCCTCCGCTTCGGCGAATCCACGCACGGAGCCGGTCTCAAGCCGGTGCGCCGTGAGGCCGTCTATATCGAGGCCGTGTTTGTTGTAGACCGCACCGTCGTACTCGACAATCGCGATCACCTTGAACCCCTTACGGCTCATCAGCCGCGCCGCCATGCCGCCGACGTTGCCGAATCCCTGGATGATCACGCGGGTATTCTCCGGCACAAGGCCAAACAGCTTCAACGCCTCCGTGGTCACGATCATGCAGCCGCGTCCGGTGGCTTCCGGCCGTCCCAACGATCCTCCCAGCTCCAGCGGTTTGCCCGTCACCACCGCGGTTACCGTATGGCGCTTGTGCATGGAGAAGGTATCCATGATCCACGCCATGGTTTGTTCGTTGGTGTTTACGTCAGGCGCCGGCACATCGCGTTCCGGGCCGATAAATTCGCAGATTTCCGCCGTGTAGCGGCGCGTGATGCGCTCTAGTTCGCTTTCGCTCAGCAAATGCGGCTCGCAAATCACGCCGCCTTTGCCGCCGCCGAACGGAATATTAACCACCGCGCATTTCCACGTCATCCAGGCGGCTAGGGCACGGACTTCGTCGAGCGACACATCGGGCGCAAAGCGGATTCCGCCTTTGGCCGGGCCGCGCGCGATGGAATGTTGCACCCGGTAGCCCGTGAACACCTCGATGCGCCCGTCGTCCAGCACCACCGGGATATTCACTGTCAGCTCCATGGCCGGCTGGCGCAGCACTTTGCGCATGCCGTCCTCCAGCTTGAGGAGCTCTGCCGCTTCGTTAAAGCGGTGCCCGGCCGATTCCCACGGATTCAGCTCCTGATCGACCGGCGGAGTCGCTTCCAAAATCATTTGTTACGGTATCCACTCCTACACTGTCACGAGTGGAGGTTTGGTTGCAAGAGCGGAACAAAACCGCCAACATTCTCGTCGTGTCAGGCGTCTCATTATTAGGAGAGGACATTGCCATGACCGCGGAAGAACGAAACATGTTGGCCGACCTGGCGGATAAGATTGCCCAAACCCCCGCGCCGCCTAAGGATTCCGAAGCCGAGGATTTCATTCGTAGCCGAATCGGCTCGCGGCCGGATGCCTTGTATTTGATGACGCAAACTGTGCTGATTCAAAACCTGGCTCTGCAGCGCGCACAGGAGCAGATTCAGGAATTGCAACAGCGCTCACAAACGGCGCCGCCGGCTTCAGGCGGCAGCTTTCTCGGGCAATCGGCGCCCCGAGCGTCCGGCGGCTATGGGCCTCCTTATGCTAGCCCCAGTCCGGCGCCTCCACAATATGCCGCGCCTAGTCCCAGCGGACCCAGCCCCAGTGGCGCGGGCAGTTTCTTGCGCGGCGCCGCCCAAACCGCCGCTGGTGTCGCCGCCGGAGCCCTTGCTTTTGAGGGCATCAGTTCACTCTTTTCGCATCCGGGCTATGGCGGCGGGCTCGGCGGATTTGGCGGCGGAGGTATGGGAGCGCCGGTCGAAGAAGTTGTCAACAACTACTACGATTCCCCGTCCGCCGAACATGGCGGAAACCAATTCGCCAATGCCGATGACTCTGGTTTCCAGGATTCGAATCAGGACGACAACGCCGACAACGCCCAGTACGACGACGCCGATTACGATTCGAGCGACGACAGCGGCTCGAACGATGATTCAGGCGATAGCTTCGCCTAGCGGCGCTTTCCGATCCAGATAAGCCTGCCGGCTGTCGCTGATCACCCGGCGCACTTCCGGAGGGCCGCCCCAACCCTCCATTTTGGTCTGGGCGCCTTGTAATTCCTTGTAAATCGAGAAGAAATATTCAATTTCGCGCCGGATGTGCGGATATACCTGGTCGATCGTGTGAATGCTGTCAAAGCGCGGATTGCGGCTCGGCACGGCCAGCACTTTCTGGTCGCTCTCTTTCCCATCCACCATCCGCAAAACGCCCACAGGACGCGCATCCATCATGCATCCGGTGAAGCTCGGCTCGTCCACCAGCACCATGATGTCCAGCGGGTCGCCGTCGTCGGCCAGCGTGCCTGGGATGAAGCCGTAATCGCCCGGATAGTGCATCGGCGAATAGAGCGCCCGGTCCAGCCGGAAAACGCCCAATTCGCCATCGTACTCGTATTTATTCACCGAATTTTTCGGAATTTCAATGATGGCTCGTACCACTTCGGGGCAATCGCGACCGGGATCGATGTCGTAGAGCTTCACGAGATTTTCAGCGTAGCAGACCAATCAGCGCGCATTTACTTGCAACCGCCGGGCATGCAATCCTTCGTCTTGAGGCCATGAAAACAGTCAGCGAAGATAATACGCCTCCCCTACCTCCCGCCCTGCTGGCGCAAATGCAGGCCGCAGCGCAGGAAGAACACCGGCCCACGAATGAAATCGTCCGTGAGGCAGTGGAGCGCTATCTGGAAAATCGCCATAACGCCGTTCCCGCACAGAAACGCGCGGCCACGCTGGATAAACGCCTCTGCATGCCGCGGCCATGGCGGCAGGAATCCAACTCTATGCCTGAGGGCGCCAGCCACCTGCACGTTGCATGAATCAGCGCGCCGGGACCCACTGCCCATTACCGCTTTGTAACTTTTCGGCCCGCACGGCGACTCCCTTTGGAATCCAAACACAAAAAATGCCGGCATCGCTGCGGCAGGCGGCCGGATCGGCCTGCACCCGCCGTGTCTCGTCGTTCAGAATTTCCTTGCGATGCGCCGCCAGGAGGGCCATATCGTGATCGCTCTCACTGACCCGCAGCAGATAAAGCAGCCGCGCGTATTTCATGCGGCGGGGCGGCATCGATAGGATCGCGGGCGCCTGCGCCTCCGGCACAGTGACGCCATCTTTCGTCACCCCAGCCGATCTGAATTGAACCCAGACGCCATCCCGGCTCTGCGCAGTTACGGCGTAATGCGCGGTTTCGTAGCCGAGAAAATCGGCTGACGCTTTCAGAGAGATAACGTTCCCGGCCGTCTGCTGCTCGGTGAAGGCCGGCGTATACCGGCCGGATTTCATCAGCGGGACAACTGCCCGCAGCCGCCAACCCGATTGCAGATCCAGGTACTCCGGGGAAATCGCGAGCCCGGACGCGGGCGCGGACACGGCGGCGGTCGGAACCTTGTGCGTCCCGCAACCGGCGAGCGCCAGAAGTAGAAATAAATACCCGCGCTTTATCATCGAATTAGCGTCCATTCGTAGACGCAAGTAAGGCATGGCCGGGGTACTCGCAATCTTCTTTCTGCTGCTCTCGAGCGCCGGAGCCGCGCCGCCACCCTACCCGGCCCCCGGCAAGCTAATCGACCTGGGTGGTTATCGCGTTCATCTTTACTGTACGGGCCAAGGATCTCCCACCGTTATGATTGTGGGCGGGTTCTCCTTCGACTGGGCGCTGGTGCAGCCGGAAATCGCCAAGTCGACGCGCGTCTGTACCTACGATGCCGCCGGTACCGCCTGGAGCGACACGCGTCCCGCCATGACCTGCCGCGACCGAGCCGCCGAAATTCACAAGCTACTCCAGGCCGCGGGCATCGGCGGTCCTTACGTGCTGGTTGGCTATTCGATAGGAGGATTGATCACACGGCTTTACGCGGCTCAGTATCGAACGGAGGTGGCGGGGCTGGTCATCGTCGATCATGCCTTCCTTCCGGGTAAAAGCCATCCTCCACCACCTCCGCCTCCGCAAGGTCCCGATAGCCCTCCGGTGCTGATCTCGAGCGTCCCCATTGTCCTGAATATGGAAGACGATGTGAACTTCAGCAAGCTGCCCGAACGCGATCGCCAACTGCAGCTCTGGGCCGCGTCCGCGAGCCCGCAGCGTCCGACCGCGGCCGATGCCGCCGAATGCATCTCGGAACTCGAAGCCACGAGGCCCCAACAGGCCGGCGCACTCAGCGAAATTCCGCTGGTGGTCGTCAGCACCACGCGCCATTCCGATGACTATGCGAAATTGCAAGCGAGCCTGCTGCTGCTTTCGCGCCACAGCAGGCAGCTCATTGCCGACAACAGCTCGCATTTTGTCGAGATTGACCGGCCCGATGTCATCGTTAGCGCGATCCGCCAGGTAATCGCGGCCGTGCGTGACCACACGAGCTTGCAGTAGACTCGTGAGCATGTCGGCAAAGATTGGTTTGGAAAAGATTCGTTGGGGCGTTTTGGGCGTCGCCAACATCGCTGTTAAAAAAGTGATTCCGGCCATGCAAAACGGCCAGCTTACTGAGATTTCAGCCATTGCTTCGCGCGATCTCGACCGGGCGCGCCAAGCCGCTGATCGGCTCCACATTCCCAAAGCCTTTGGTTCCTATGAAGAACTCTTGGCGGATCCCGCCATCGACGCCGTCTACAATCCGCTGCCCAATCATCTGCATGTGCCGTGGTCGATCAAAGCGGCGGAAGCGGGCAAGCACGTTCTGTGCGAGAAGCCCATCTCGCTGACGGTCGAGGAAGCGCGCAAGTTGATCGCCGTCAGAGACAAGACCAAAGTTAAAATCGGCGAGGCGTTCATGGTGCGCACCCATCCGCAATGGCTGCGCGCGCGCGAGCTGGTTCGCAGCGGTGTCATGGGTGACTTGCGCGGCATCATGAGCGTCTTCAGCTACTTCAATCGCGATCCCAAAAACGTGCGCAATATTCCGGAGATCGGCGGCGGCGGCATCCTGGACATCGGCTGCTACCCGATCACCATGGCGCGCTTCTTGTATGAACGTGAGCCTTCACGCGTCGTGGCACTGATCGATCGCGACCCGGAAATGGGTATCGATCACCTCAGCTCGGTGCTGCTCG
Organism: Bryobacteraceae bacterium; assembly: GCA_036501045.1. GTDB lineage: Bacteria > Acidobacteriota > Terriglobia > Bryobacterales > Bryobacteraceae > Bog-105. Next base: position 17,798 of record DASYAX010000068.1, on the reverse strand, counting down.
ATTTCGCCCCAGGCCACGCCGTGTTCACCTGCAGCACGCAACTGGTGCCGTACCAGCGCATGCAGGTGTTGGGCACCAAGGGACGCGTCGAACTCGAAATTCCCTATAACATCCCGCCCGATCGTCCCAGCCGCATCTTTGTCGATGACGGCTCCCAACCGGGCGGCCGCAGTGCGCGCACCGAAGAGTTTCCTACCGCCGACCAATACACCATTCAGGGCGATGCGTTTTCGCGCGCCATTCAAGAAAATGGCGAAGTACCTGTGCCGCTCGAAAACGCGCTCGACAATATGGCGGTCATCGAAGCGGTCTTTCGGTCGGGCGAATCGGGCCGTTGGGAATCGGTTTGAGGTTCTCAGCCTTCCAGCGCATCGCCGCGTAAATTCTCGTTCTGCCGCCCGGATGATCGAAGAACAGCATCTCTTCGATCGGACTGGGGTCCAATTTCCGGTATTCGCCTAGCAGCAGGTCCACCTCCGCTTCGCCATCCGGCTGGCGCGACGCGTTTAAGCCGAAAATATCCGCCTCCGCTTCCTGCGTGCGAGTCCAGGTATTACCGATCGGCGTGAACAGAAACCCCAACGTAGCCAGAATCAAAACCGCTGCCGGCAGCGCCGCTACATCGCTCACACCGCGCAGCTCCCAGCGCGCGCCCCAACGCTCCAGCATCCATTCGAGCGCCCGGCGCAGCACCCCGAACATCGCCAGTATGACGACGCCGAAGAAAAGCACATCGTTGTAGAGATGGTGCAAAACGTAATGGCCCATTTCATGACCCATAGTGGCCATCACGCCTTCCGGCGAGCAGCGGTTCAGCAGATTGTCATTCAAAGCGATGCGTTCCGTTCCGAAGAGACCGCTGACGTTGGCGCTCACTCGCTTGCTTTGCCGCGATTCGTCCACCTCGTACACATCGTTTGCGGCGATGCCATTGGCCCGCGCCATGCTCAGAATGCGGTCCTTGAGAGCGGAGGCCGGAAGCGGCGTGTAGGTATTGAAGAGCGGTTCGATGAATACCGGCCCAATGACTATGGAGAAAACCAGAAATACAACTCCCACCGCGCCGCCCCACCAGTGCCACGTTCGGGGAAAACGGCTCACAATCGCGGTGATCGCGAGGAACGCAAGTCCGCCCAGCAGCAGCGTCAATCCAAAGCCGATGAATTGGTCTCTCAGCCACGAATGGAAGTTCTGGTTCGACAGGCCGTACTGATGTTCCCGCAGGAAGTCCTCATAAATCACCAGCGGAAATGTGAGAACGGCGCTAGCCGCCATGAACCCGATCCAATAAAGCGCGGTTTGTATTCCGTGCCGGCGGGTACCCCGCTCTGCCCAATCGCGCATGCGGGCCGAGAGCTTCGTTTCGAGCAAAATCAGCATGACCAGCAGCGTGTAGAGAAAATCCCAGAGGATCAGCCATTCGCCGCCTTCCGTGTAGGCGTCGGAGCGGGCGCGCTGTGCCGCTGGAATGGTCGCGAGCCAGGCATTCGTCGCCGCAATTGCGTCAAAGTGTGCCGAAGCCTGAGCTGCCGGCGGAATCACAGGCGCCACAACCGGCGCGCGGGGCGGCTCGCAGAAAGCGAGCGCCGCTAGCAGCAACAAACTCGCCGGCACACGCCAGGGAGCCATGCCGCTACTTCGTTTTCTTTACGTACGCGGAGTAAAGATCGGCAATTTTCTGTTTCGGCACGTCGCCCGGATGAATGATCACGCGGTAACGAAAGCGCAGCGATTCTCCATTCGCGAGATTATGCCCGCCAGCCGCTTTGGCTTGCGGATCGAAATCTTTGACGCCGAAAGGATTCACCGCGAACAGACCGTAATTGCGAGCATGCCAGCGCGGCGGATGATTTAGATTTTGTGGATTGTCGAAAATCACTACGCCCACTTTCTGCCCCTCCACGGCGCCGTCATAATCCACCCAGTCGGCGCGCTTGCCCCAAACGTTTTTCTCGGTCTGAGCGCCTTCCGAATTCGTCATGATGCCGCCGTTTTTGCCGGTCATGCTGTCGGCGAGGCGAATCGCGAAAAATCCCTCTTTGGTGTCCGCAAACGTCACGTCCGTCTTGGCCACAAAGGTCACATCGACGTCAATCGTGCGCATTTCGGGCTCGGCATAAAACGTCATGCTGCGCCGCTCCTCGAGCACCAGGCCGCCTTCGGGCGTCTTCCAATCGAACGTGGCCTGCAGGCTGCCGGATTTCTTTCCTGATTTGAGGTCGCCCAGAGATTTGAGCGCGATGATTCCCTTCGTGTGCGGATTGTCGCCGCTTGTCTTCGAAGCCGCCTCGTTTTCCCAGAAATTGATGCGATTGACATCGCCGTAGCCGATAAAAAGCCCGCGATGGTGAGGATGGTCCCGGCTCTCGCCTTCCACCATCTCCATCGGAAACCGGCGCGTCACGATCAGGCCCGATGCCGAGCGCAGCGGCGCCAGAAATGGCTTCGGATAGGCGCTGCCAATGTAGAAATCGGAGAACGGCTGTCCGTTGATGGTGATCGCGATGTGGTCCCCGTCGATGTTTTTTAGCGCCACTTGCGCCCGCCCCAGAGGTGCGAAGCTCGCCAGCAGACATGCCGCCGCCAGCCCGCCACTCAATCTACCGGACATCCGTTGCCGCCGCATCGTCCAAGATCATAACAACAGCCCCCGCTTGCCCTGGGCTATCATAAAGGCGTCACCGGTAAAGAAGGAGTTTGTATGGGACCGCTAGGCGTGCAGGAAATGATGCTCATTTTCGTTCTTGCACTTCTTCTTTTCGGGCCCAAGAAGTTACCCGAGCTTGGACGAATGCTCGGCAAGGGCCTGAGCGAATTCCGGCGTGCCAAGAACGAGTTGAAAGCTACTTTTGAAACCCATCTGAGTGAGCTGGAGAAAGAGACGCGCATCGAAACCCAACCGAGTTACGATTATTCTTCGCCGCGTTATCCTCAAGCCTACGACGAGCAGGGCCACAGCGATTCGAGCTACGGCTCGGCATACGGAAGCTCTTACGAAGACCAGGAGACGGCTGAATCACATGAGGCCGCTTCTTCACAACCATCCACCGCCAGCGCAACCGCAACACAGGACGCCGAGGCCAACCGGGATCTCTCTTCACCGAGTTCGCCCGTGGCGGGAACTGTGCCGCGCTCCAATGGCGTTCAGCCGGTCGAGCCTCTTTCCGCCGCAGCGCACGAAGGGCATTCCGTTTAGTTCCTGAGCATTGATGCCTGACGACAACCAGGAGCTTCCCGCTCCGCACAGTGAAAGTGCCTCCGCTGAACCGGAAGCAGAACAGACCCAGCCGGCCGCTGCGCCTCCGGCCCCGAGCGTATACAGCAGCTCATCGGATCCTTATGGCCAGCCCCCTGAGGTCCCGGAAGCCGCTGCGCCCGCGGTGGTGGAGCCCGGGCCGCCCGCTCCCCCCGCCCAGGCTCTCGCGCCGATTCCTCCCAAAGCCCCGCCGCCCCCTCCTCCGCCCCCGCCCGATGAGGCCGAAGACGAAGGGGATGACGAGGAGAGAGGCATGCTCCGCATGTCTTTCATGGAGCACTTGGGAGAGCTTCGGTCCCGCCTCTTAAAAGCAATCGCCGGCATCGTAATCGCCTTTGTCGCGTGCCTCGCCTTCTGCGGCCCGCTGTGGAGAGTGGTTTCCGAGCCCGCCGTGGGAGCGCTCATCCATCTCGGCGTAAAGCCGCCTCGCCTGGTGGCCATCACGCCCATGGAGCAGTTCAACGTCATCTACCTCAAACTGCCGCTTCTGGTTTCGATCTTTATCGGCGCGCCGTGGATCTTTTATCAGATCTGGGCCTTTATCTCGCCCGGTCTTTACAAGCGGGAGAAGAAATGGGCAGTCCCCTTCATCTTGTGTACGGCCGGACTTTTTATCACCGGCGGCTGCTTTGCCTACTTTGTCGCCTTCCGTTATGGCCTGGAATTCCTGCTCGGCATCGGAATCGACCTCAACGTTCAGCCGATGGTGTCGATTAACGAATACTTCGACATGTTCGTGAACGTGACTCTCGGCGTGGGGCTGGTGTTTGAGATGCCGGTCATCATTTTCTTCCTGACGCTGCTGCGTCTCGCTTCGCCGCGTTTCCTTCTGCGCCACTCGCGCTACGCCATTCTGGCCATCACGATCATTGCCGCCGTCGTCACGCCAACACCCGACGTTTTCAACATGATGTTGTTTGCCGTGCCCATGGTGTTGTTGTTCTTCGTCGGCGTGTTTGTGAGCTATCTGCTCGTACTCAAGCGGGAAGGGAAAAGTTTCCCATGGGGCAAAGTACTGCTCGCGCTTTTCGGAGTCGTGGCATTACTGGCGGCCACGCTGGCCGTCCTCGTTTACCTCTACCACTATCACTTACTATTAAAGTGGCCGTATCTAAGTAAGTAAGAGACGCGGTCTACTTATTCCACAGCGCCACGCCACCCAGCAGCCCGTCTTCGTTCGGTACGCGCGTAACATTCTTGGGCAGCGGGAAGTCGATCTTGGTCGCGTTGCCGCCGCCGATATAGAGGTGATCGTAGTTGAACAAAGCCTCGAGTTGCGTGATGCCTTTCTCGAGGTACTTATTCCAGCGCTTGCGGCCGTATTTGGCTAGGCCGCACTTGCCAAGATAATCTTCATACGTTTTTTTCTTGCGCCAGGGATGATGCGCCAGTTCTAATCCTGGCACCAGGTATCCGTTGGTGAATAACGAAGACCCGAAGCCGGTACCGAGCGTGATGACCAACTCCACTCCTTTGCCTTGTATCGCCGCAAAGCCTTGCACCGCCGAGTCGTTGGCAACGCGCACCGGCCTTCGCCAGCGCCGTGTCAGAACTTTTTCCAAATCGAACCCAACCCACTTAGAGTCGAGATTGTGAGCCGTCAACGTGGCTCCGCTTTTTACCACGCCCGGGAATCCTACCGACACGCGGGAAAAGCCCTTCAACTTCGCGGCGATTCCATCCATCACCGCAAGCATCGCCTCAGGCGTAGCCGGTTGCGGCGTGTCTACTCGTTCTCTATCGCTGATAGGCTTGCCCCGCTGATCGAGCAACATTCCCTTGATCCCGGTCCCTCCCACATCGAGCGCCAGCGTGATCACGTTCGTAGCTTGAGTTGGCATATTCAACACTTTATCCGAAACCTTAAGATCCATCGCCGTCTTCGCTTCCTCTTTACCGCAATTCGCACTAGTTCATGCCAATATCTCAGTTTTCCGGTAGTTTTTGCACCGGAACAGGCAGGCATCTCGTCTCTATAGTGTTGATACTGAGCAGGGCCGCGAACTGGCCCAAAAGATGCTTTTACAACAGCAGCCGCGCGGATTGTGACGACGCGGCGGAAATGGATGACGGTTTGGTTTGGAGGAGTTTGAACTATGGACAATAAGTTTCGCTCGTTTTACATTGGCGCTCTTGCAGTAACGGGTATAGGTCTCCTCGGTACTTCGTTTGTGCCGAAGGCCCATGCCGACGCATGGGACAAAATGACTATCGTAACTGTGAATGAGCCGATCATCGCAGGCAATAAGGTTCTCGATCCCGGCACTTACGTTTGGAAATTGCTGGATTCGCAATCCGACAGGCACGTCGTGCAGATCTTTGATAAAGATCAACGGCACCTGGAGGAGACAATCATGGCGATTCCCAACTACCGCCTCGAGCCTACGGGCAAGACGCAGTTCGCGTTTTGGGAAACGCCCGCGGGTGTACCGAAAGCAGTTCGCGCCTGGTTCTATCCTGGCGATAACTTCGGACAAGAGTTTGTCTATCCGAAAAAGCTAGTGGCGCAATTGGCCTCTGCCGCTCCGGTGCCGATACCGGCGGCCTATCATGAGCCCGAACCGACTCCGGAGCCCGCTCCTGCCGCCGAACCCGAGCCTACTCCGACACCTGCTCCTCAGCCGCAGCCTGCCCCCGCGCAGCCTGAGCCGCAAGCGCAGAGCACGCCTGCTCCCGCCGCCGCACCGGCAGCGCTTCCCCACACTGCTAGCCTCAATCCGCTAATCGGTTTGTTAGGTTTGGTATCACTGAGCCTGGCGGGGATCCTCGCTCTAGCCACCAAGAAAACCCAGTCGTAAACGGCGGAACGGAAGCGGCTCGCCAGCCGGAAAAAAAGACGGCGCTTCGTCTGTACGGCCAAATCGGCTAAGCAGCCGGGCGTCGTTCTTTTTGAGGATTACTTAGTCAAACGATGTAACAATGTACCCAAAGGCGTACGGCGATGAACACACGATACAAAAGTCGTATCAGGCTGTTGGGAATCGCGCTTCCGATTGCGTTGCTGGCTGCACCCCGCCAGGACTACACAATTTCCGATAATGTCGATCTCGTTCTCTTGGACGTGAGCGTGCAAAACCCACACGGCGGATATGTTACAGGTCTGACCAAAGCCGATTTTCACGTCTCCGAAGATGGGCACGCCCGGCCGATCACTCATTTCGCCAGCGTCGATACTCCGGTCACCGTTGGATTGGTGGTTGACAACAGCGGAAGCATGGAGAGGAAGCGCGGAGCGGTGATTTTGGCGGGGCTGGCGTTCGCTAAGGAAAGCAATTCACAGGACGAATTCTTTGTCGTCAACTTCAATAACTACGTGGTCCGCGGCTTACCTCCTTCCATGCCGTTTACCGATGACCTCCAGACTTTGAGATCCGCTCTTTACTACGGTAAACCGGTGGGACAAACCGCGCTTTACGATGCCACCGCGTATGCCCTGAAGCATCTCGAGCGCGGCCATCGCGATAAGCGCACGCTGATTATAGTGAGCGACGGTGGTGACAATGTCAGTAAGCTATCGCTGACGCAGTTAATGCCACTGGTCGAAGCGTCTCGTGCGACGATTTATACGGTGGGCCTTTTCGATCCCGAGGACCGCGATTTGAACCCGGCGGTGCTCCGTAAGCTCTCGAGCGTCAGCGGTGGCGAGTATTTCCAGCCACAAAAGCTGAATGAGGTGATCCCGATCTTCCATAAGATATCGAAAGATATTCGCAACCGCTATTCCATCGGATATGTTCCCGATGAGAAAACGGATAAGCGGCAAATCAGGTCGGTGAAAGTCACCGCGCATGAGAATGGCCGAAAGCTAGTAGTAAGAACACGCACAACTTACACCATAACGCCCTTATCGGACCTATTAGCCCGCCAGGAGCCAGCCGCGCCGGGAAGGGCATTCGGCAAAAATGATTGATACCGGAACTCCCGTCGTCATCCGGCGAAATCCGGAGTCTCCCCATACCAACAGGCCCGGCGTCCACAGCCGGAACAGTCTGCGGACGCGCCCGGCCAAGAACCGCCGCTCGAGTGTGCTCCGCTTCATCCAAATTTTGTTGCTGATTGCCGGCATGGGCGCAACCGGATATTACGCTTACGTACTGTCGGACCAATATGTATATCAAGCGTTTGAGAATTGGGCCTTCGACCAACAGATCGCGGGGCGCCCCGCCGTCACGTTTGCCGATTATGTGCGTGAGCAAACGCCCTTCGGCTTCCTGGCCGGACCGAAAGCCGCGTCCCCCGCTTCATCGACGGCGAAACCCGCTCCCGCACCCGGGACATCGGAGATCCCGCGTCCCGCTGAAGGCGCGCTCTTAGGACGCGTCGAGATCGCCAGGCTCAATCTGGCCGCCATCGTGCGCGAAGGCGTGGACGCAAAGACTCTCGGCATAGCGGTCGGCCATGTTCCATCCACTTCGCTGCCGGGGCAAGAAGGAAATTTCGCCATTGCGGCCCATCGCGATACGTTATTCCGGGCGCTCAAGGATATTAAGGAGGGCGACTTAGTCAATTTTCAGTCGGCCGCCGGAACTTACACGTACCAGGTTGCGGCGACTAAGATCGTCAAGCCTTCTGATGTAAGCGTATTACGCGCGGATGGCGGCGGAATCATATCGGGGATCGATCCTCCAGGTCAAGCGCCGGGCAGGCTGCTGACCATGATCACCTGCTATCCGTTTTACTACGTGGGTTCTGCCCCCAAGCGTTTCATCGTAGAAGCAAGACTGATTTTAGACGACGCGCAGGCCAAGCTTTCCGAGACTACGGTGCAAGTGCCTCTGCCCGCAGCGGTTATCGCCGGCCCCAAACCGCGCGCCGTGCGGCCCCCGGCGCCTCCCGCCGACGCGCGCGCTTCGCACTTTTCCGGCTGGCAAAACTCCCGCAAATCCAAGAAAAAACGTGGCTTTTGGCATACTCTTTTCCACATTCCTAACAAGTAAATGCGAACCGTTTCGCCTACATCTGCTTGATATACTGCGGTTGAGCCTTTGGGAGGTCGTCTAATGGTAAGACTGCAGACTCTGGATCTGCGTATCGGGGTTCGAGTCCCTGCCTCCCAGCCATTGATTCGAAAAGATTCCCGCTCACGCGTGAAAGTGTAGCCGAGATCGGCGAAAGCTCCCACCCAAAAAATCCACCCGCCTGTATAATTCAAACTGCGGCAACGGCACGATGTCGCTGATAAAACGCCCGCCGATACCGCAAACGCAAGGAGTAACGAATGCAACTCGGAATGGTTGGACTGGGAAGGATGGGAGCGAACATGGTCCGCCGCCTCCTGAAAGGAGGACAGCAGTGCGTGGTCTTCGACATGTCGCCGAAAGCCGTGGACGAGTTGGTGCAAGAGAAGGCAACCGGAAGTGCCTCGCTGAGTGATTTCGTCGCGAAGCTCGATAAGCCGCGCGCGGTCTGGTTGATGGTGCCGGCCGGGGTGGTGGATAAAACGATTGCCGGTCTTCTGCCTCTCCTTGAAAAAGACGACATCCTGATCGACGGTGGCAATTCCTATTACGTGGATGACATCCGCCGCGCCAAAGAACTTGCGGCGAAGGGAATCCACTACGTGGACGTAGGCACGAGCGGCGGTGTTTGGGGTCTCGAGCGAGGCTACTGCATGATGATTGGCGGCGAGGCGAGCGTGGTCAAGCATCTCGACCCGATCTTCGCGCGGCTTGCGCCGGGAGCGGGTGACATCGCGCGCACCGCCGGGCGCGAGAAGCTGGACGGCACGGCTGAACAGGGTTATCTGCATTGCGGCCAGAGCGGCGCCGGCCATTTCGTCAAGATGGTTCACAACGGAATCGAATACGGCATTATGGCTGCCTACGCCGAAGGTCTTGGCATCTTGCGCGACGCAAATGTCGGAAAGCAGGAGGGCGGCATTGATGCGGAGACAACCCCGCTCCGCGACCCCGAGCATTACCAATACGATCTCGACTTGCGCGATATCGCCGAGGTATGGCGGCGCGGCAGCGTGATCGCCTCCTGGCTGCTCGACCTGACGGCCGCCAGCCTGGTGAAAGATCCTGCGCTCTCACAATTCGCCGGCCGCGTCTCCGATTCAGGCGAAGGCCGCTGGACCATCAAAGCCGCCATCGATGAAGCCGTCCCCGCGCCCGTTCTTTCCGCCGCGCTCTACCAGCGTTTCAGCTCGCGCGGTGAAGCCGACTATCAGGACCGGCTGCTGTCCGCCATGCGCTTCGGCTTCGGCGGCCACTTGGAAAAAGCAGCCGGCAAGTAGCGCCTCTAAGCGCATTTCCATCGGAAATACACTATGGCCGACGCACGCGCGCTAGTTAACGATCCCAAGCACCCCATCCGCGCGCACCTCGAAACGCTTCGTAGGAAGCTAGGTGGTCCGTTTCGCTTACTGCCGGCTAAATCCACAATTTCCGTGCTCATGAACCATGGTGGGTTCCAGATCCTGACTAAGCCAGGCGCGGTCTTGGCCAGGCTCAAGAAACACCTGCCGGAAGAGCCGGAAGATGGTCTTGCGCAGGCTGCCTTAGGCATAACCGGCAAAGCGCGCATGTTCTTTCAGCAGATGTGCGAGAAACACTATCGCATTCCGTCGGAGTTGATTTCCTATCTCGCCTTCCCGCATGAAGGGACGACTTATACAGATCCGGCAGCAACTGAGGCCGAAAATCCGGCGATCCCTGCCGCGTTTACGTTTGTCGGACAGTTCGTCGATCACGATCTTACCTTTAACGGCGCGAATCTCTTTGACGATCAGTCCGGCGCTGGGGTTGTGGACTTTGCGAGCCCTCTGCTTGATCTCGACAGCGTCTATGGGGGCCGCGTCTATTCGGATGAGCCGTCGGACCCCTCGCTCGAGGGCATTATCGATGTTGGCGATGTCTTCAATCCGGACATGAGCTTTAAGCTGCTGCGGCTAGGTCCCAACGCGTATGACGTCAGGCGCTGGGATGATGCCTCAGAACCGGGCCGCCTGGGAGCGGCTTACATTTTCGATCCCCGCAACGATGAGAATCAAATCGTCCTGCAAGTTCACATACTCCTGATGCGCTTGCACAACAAACTCCTGAAGAAGGTGTATGAGACGAGCCACGGCCTGAAGCCGAACAGGAAAGAGGATGCGAAGAAAGCGGCTGCTCTCGCGAAGGCGCAAGTTATTGCCAACTGGCAAAGCGTGGTTCTCAATGACTATCTGCCGCGGGTATGTCAAGCGGACGTACTAAGTGACGTGTTGGCGCAGATTCAGTTAGAAGGCTACGGCAATTTGAAATATAAGCCGGCGCCCGACGGCTCTCTGCAAATGCCTCATGAATTTGCCATCGCTTTCCGGTTTGGGCACAGCATGCTTCGAAGCGCCTACAAACTGAACGGTTTTGGGCCTGTGCAGCTTTTTAATAACCGCGATATCGCACGCAAGGGCGATCTGCGTGGGAACAGGCCGTTGAGCAAAGATCACGTGATCGACTGGGATATATTCCTTCCCAAGAGCGAGTTTGATGCTTCGTTGTCGTTAAAGATCGATAGCAAAGTGACCTCCGTCGTGTTCGATCTTCCGGAGAGCACCATTCCCGATGCAGTAAAAACAAATGGCAATCTTCCGCATCGCAACTTGACCCGAAGCCGTGAGATCGATCTCGCCTGTGCTGAAGATCTTGCGGCGTTCTTTGGTCTCGATCCGTCTAAGCGGCTGCCGCCCGCTCAGGTGGAACCGAACGATCAGGCTCACTATTTGTATCGCTCGGATATCAACATTTACCCTAAACCCAATGGCGAGGGGAAGCCGCTGGACGACCTGGCGTTGAAAGGCTTCACCGATACACGCTTTAAAACGCCGCTTTGGTATTACGTTCTCAAAGAGGCGGAGGTATTTGAAAATGGAGAGCGTCTCGGTCCGCTAGGAAGCCGCATCATCGCGGAAGTGATTTGTGGCGGTATCTTTTATGGAAAAGACACGAAATTTGATTTCAACTGGGAGTCCGGGATAACCAAGAGCAATGTCGTGAAACTCCGCGACCTGATTGACTTTGTCGACGAAGACCGGCCAGTTTTAGTGACGTCCGCGCTCTGAAAAATTACTCATACGTCCGGCGAATCAGAGCGTTGATACCGCAAAACACATCCCATTCGTTGGTTCCCCATTTGGCGGCCAGTTCGGAAGGCGTGATTTCCTCGCCACGCTGCCTGCCGAGAAGCACGGCTTCTTCGTCGGCGTGTACTTCTCCGGCAAGCGACGCCGGCAACACGGCCATACAATGCTGCATGCAAAGCCGGCCGACCACCGGCGCGCGGGCGCCTCGAATCAGAACTTCGTTGACATATTTCGGCACGCGCCGGAAGCCATCGGCGTAGCCCGCGCCAATAGTGGCGATGTGCTCACGGCGCGCACAACGATATTCGCCGCCATAGCCGATCGCCTCCCCTGCCTCATGCCACTGAACATTCAGAATCCGCGCCTTCCAGGCCATCGCCGGCACTAAATCGAATGGGAGCTTCCAGTCGGGATTCGGATTCACGCCGTAGGTCGAGATGCCGAGCCGCACCATGTCAAACCGGGCCTCCGGAAACCGGAAAGCCGCCGCCGAATTGGCGCAGTGAACGATCGGCGGACGCAAGCGCCGATTCTCGAGCGCGGCAACGATCGTCCGAAACTTCGCGATTTGCTCTAACGTGCTGGTCGCGTCTTCCACATCGGAAGAGGCCAAGTGCGTGGAGATTCCTTCGACAAAAATGCCGGGTGTCTGCGAAGCGGCCGCCACGAACTCGATGGCCTGCTCCGGTTGCACTCCGAAACGCGCCATACCGGTATCCACTTTGATGTGCACGGGAATCGGCTTGCGCGCCGCTTTCCCAATGGCCGCGGCATCGGAAAGCTGCTCCCGATTCCACAGCGTCATCGAACAATCCACTTCCGGAAGCAAGCGCAGTTCGTCGCCAACCACCGGACCCATGATCAGGACGGGCGCGGCAATTCCCGACTCGCGAAGATCCAGCGCTTCTCCGATCGTCGCGACGCCGAGCATCTTCGCGCCTGCCGAAATCGCCGTCCGGCCTATCGCCGCGGCGCCGTGGCCATATCCGTTCGCCTTCACCACCACCAGCGCGGGCGTCTCCACCGCGCGCAACGAATGGACAATATTCTGCCGGATCGCCTCGAGGTTCACCTCAACCCACGTTGAGTTCCTGACGTTAGCCGACAAAGCGGCATGATCCTTCAAAAGTATGGTTTCCACAGCAGGCCCAAAGATCATAATAGAGTCTGTCGAATGGAATATCTAAATCTCGGCAAAACCGGACTCAAAGTATCCCGTCTCTGCCTCGGCTGCATGACCTACGGCACCCCGAAATGGCGCGAATGGGTGTTAAACGAGGAGCAGAGCCGCCCTTTCCTCAAACGCGCGCTCGAAGCCGGAATTAATTTCTTTGACACCGCCAACATGTATTCGGATGGCGTCAGCGAAGAGGTCGTGGGCCGCGCCTTGCGCGATTTCGCCAAACGCGATGAGGTTGTGCTGGCAACCAAAGTGTTTCAACCGATGAGCGCCGATCCCAATGGCAGAGGCCTTTCCCGCAAGGCCATTCTGAGCGAAATCGAGCATAGCCTCAAGCGCCTCAGCACCGATTATGTCGATCTGTATCAGATCCATCGCTGGGATTACGATACGCCCATCGAAGAAACGCTCGAAGCGCTGCATGACGTGGTAAAAGCCGGGAAGGCGCGCTACATTGGCGCTTCATCGATGTTTGCCTGGCAATTCGCGCAATCGCTTTACACCGCCGATCTACATCGCTGGACGCGCTTCGTCGCTATGCAGAATCACTACAACCTGGTCTACCGCGAAGAAGAGCGTGAGATGCTGCCGCTCTGCCGCGATCAGGGCATCGGTGTGATTCCCTGGTCTCCGCTGGCCCGCGGATTTCTCGCCGGCAACCGCCAGAAGCAAGGCGGCGAAACCTCACGCGCCAAGACCGACACCATCGCCGACAAACTGTATTACCAGGATGACGATTTCGCCGTCGCCGACGCCGTAACCGCGGTGGCCCAGGCTCGCGGCCTTCCCAACATGCAAATCGCCCTCGCCTGGATTCTCTCGAAGCCCGGGATTACCGCGCCCATCGTCGGCGCGAGTAAACCGCATCATCTGGATGACGCGCTGGCCGCTCTATCCATCAAGCTGACGGACGAAGAGGTTCAAAGACTCGAAGAGCCCTATCGGCCGCACCGCATTTTAGGCCACTCCTAAAACGCGACTCACTGTTTCCACGTATATAGCGGAAACTTTTCGGTCAGCGCCGCCACGCCGCGGCGTGCTTCCGCAAGCGCCGCCTCTGATTTCACATCATTGAGCACGTGCGCGACGAGCCGCCCCACTTCCTTCATCTCGCTCTCACCAAATCCGCGCGTTGTTACTGCCGGACTCCCCAATCGAATGCCGCTCGGGTTCAATGGAGGATTTGTGTCGAACGGAATCGCGTTCTTATTCGCCGTGATGAACGCTTCGTCGAGCGCTTTCTCGGCCTCTTTTCCCTTTACGCCCTTCGCAAACACGTCAATCAGCAGCATGTGCGAATCGGTGCCGCCGCTGACTACGCGGTAGCCTTCCCGTTCGAGCGACGCCGCCAGCGCCCGCGCATTTTCGAGCACCCGCCGCTGATAGCCCCGGAACTCCTCCGTCAATGCTTCCAAAAAGCACACCGCCTTGGCCGCAATCACGTGCACCAGCGGACCGCCTTGCGCGCCGGGAAACACCGCTTTATCGATGGCCGGTCCGAATTTCTCCTTCGCCAAAATAATGCCCGCCCGTGGGCCGCGCAGCGTCTTATGCGTGGTCGACGTGACGATATCGGCGTATTCGCACGGGTTCGGGTAAACGCCCGCCGCCACCAATCCCGAATAGTGCGCCATGTCCACTAGAAACACCGCGCCCACCGCGTCCGCAATCTCGCGGAAGCGCTTGAAATCGATCACCCGTGAATACGCGCTCGCGCCTCCGATGATCATTTTCGGCTTATGTTCCTCCGCCAGCCGCGCCAGTTCTTCGTAATCGATGCGCTCATCCTCGCGCCGCACTCCGTAGGCCACGACCTTGTAGAGCTTTCCCGAAAAATTCAATGGATGCCCGTGCGTCAGATGCCCGCCATGCGCCAGGTTCATTCCTAAAATCGTGTCGCACGGCTGCAGTACCGAAGCGTAAGCCGCTTCGTTCGCCTGCGATCCCGAGTGCGGCTGCACATTGATGTACTCCGCATTGAATAACTTTTTGCCGCGCTCGCGCGCCAGATTCTCCACCCGGTCGGCGAACTCGCAGCCGCCGTAATACCGCTTCGCCGGATACCCTTCGGCGTATTTGTTGGTGAACACGCTGCCGGTCGCTTCCAGCACGGCTTCCGATGTGAAATTCTCGCTGGCAATCAATTCGAGCCGCGTATCCTGCCGCCTGATTTCCTCGCCAATCGCTTCAAAAATCTCGGGATCAACGGAGGCCAAGCTCCGCGCCATTCTTTGCTGTTCGTTCATGTGGTGATTTCTATCGGTCTGCTTTAATTGTCTATTACACACTGAATGCGTTGGAGCACTCTCTTCATTCCCACCCTGCGCGAACCTCCTGCCGAAGCCGAAGTCGTGAGTCACCGGCTTCTGTTGCGCGCCGGTTACATCCGCCAGCTCGCCGCGGGCATATACAATTATCTGCTGCCCGCCCAGCGCTCGCTGCTGAAAATTCAGCAAATCGTGCGCGAGGAGATGAATGCCATCGGCGGCCAGGAGATCTTACTCCCGGCGCTCAACCCCGCCGAGGTCTGGCAGGAATCCGGCCGCTGGCAAGCCATGGGCGAAAATCTCTTCCGCCTGAAAGACCGTTTCGGCCGCGATCTGTGCCTCGCCATGACGCACGAAGAGATCGTCACTTTTATCGCTCGCGGCGAGCTTCGCAGCTATAAACAACTGCCGCAAATCTGGTATCAGATCCAAACCAAATTCCGCGATGAGCCGCGTCCCAAATCCGGCCTGCTGCGCGTCCGCCAGTTCATCATGAAAGACGCCTATACTTTCGATCTCGATGCCGCCGGACTAGACATCGCTTACCAGAAGCACTACGGCGCCTATTGCAAAATTTTCGATCGTTGCGGCTTGAGCTACAGCGTGGTGGAAGCCGATTCGGGCGCCATGGGCGGCAGTCAATCGCACGAATTCATGGTGCGCTCCGACGCCGGCGAAGACTTGATCGTTCGCTGCCATGGCTGCGGCTATGCCGCGAATCTCGAAAAAGCCGTTTCGAAGGCGGCTGTTCCCGAGACCCCCGATCCCGACGGCGCATTCACACCCGAAGAGTTCCACACGCCCGGTCTAAAAACCATCGCCGACCTCACCGCCTTCACCAGGCTGCCTGAGACTTCGCAAATG
Organism: Bryobacteraceae bacterium; assembly: GCA_036501045.1. Lineage (GTDB taxonomy): Bacteria > Acidobacteriota > Terriglobia > Bryobacterales > Bryobacteraceae > Bog-105. The sequence continues at coordinate 2,166 of DASYAX010000068.1, read as the reverse complement.
AAGAGCCTGGTCATGGTGGCGGATGAGAAAACGCCGGTCCTGGTGCTGCTACGCGGCGATCATCAACTCGGCGAGACCAAACTGCGCTCGGTTTTGAAAATTAGCGATCTCCGTGCCGCCCATCCGCATGAAATCGTGCAATGGTTCGGCGCAAGCGCCGGTTCGCTTGGCCCCGTCGGCGTAAAAAACATGCGCGTGCTTGGCGATTCCGCTCTCGAAGGCCGCCGCAACTTGATCTCCGGAGCGAACAAAGACGATTACCACTTGAAAAACGTCACGCCCGGCAAAGACTTCACGCCCGAATATTTCGATCTGCGGCAGACCGCCTCCACCGACGCGTGCGCCAATTGTGGCGCGCCGCTTGAAATCGCCAAGGCCATCGAAATCGGCCACATTTTTAAGCTGGGCTATAAATATTCGCAATCGATGGGCCTGCGTGTCCTCGGCGAAGATGGTAAGGAGATCACCCCCATCATGGGCTCCTACGGCATCGGCATCGAGCGCATTCTCACCTGCGCCATCGAGCTTTATAACGATAAAGACGGCATGTCGCTCCCGCCCGCCATTGCGCCGTTCACTGTCGTAATTACGCCCGTCAACTACGCCGACGGCGCGCAGAAACAGGCCGCCGACCGGCTGTACAAGGAATGCATCGAAGCGGGCATTGACGCCCTGCTCGACGATCGCGACGAGCGTCCCGGAGTCAAATTCAAAGACGCCGACCTGATCGGCATTCCCTATCGCATCACCATCGGCAAAAAACTCGCCGACGGCCGCGTCGAGTTCGTCGAGCGCCGGTCGCGCGCCTCCGAAGAAGTCGTTCTCGCGGACGCCATAGCACATTTGCAAAAGAAATCGCAGCCGGCGGCCGCGTAGTGCCGGCAATCGATTGGCGTGCCGTACGCGCAGAGTTTCCTTCCCTCCGCGGCCGCACTTTCCTGAACACCGCGACCTTCGGGCAACTGCCGCGCCGCTCTTCCGAAGCAGCCCGTGCACATTTCGAGCGCCGCGACCAAAACGCCTGCACCGATTTCCTGGATTGGTTCGCCGATGCCGATGCTCTGCGGGCGTCCATCGCGCGTTTGATCAACGCCGCCGCTTCGGACATTGCCTTCATGGCCAACACCGGCGCCGCGCTCGCGCTCGCCATTAGCTCCATCGATTGGCAGCCGGGCGATGAAATGCTGACCCTGCGCGATGAATTCCCCAATCAGCTTTACGCGCACGCACTGGCCGGGGTGCGCGGCATCGAATCTCCCTGGCACGAGCTGAGCGCGCATGTAAATAGCCGCACGCGGCTCGTTCTGCTCAGCACGGTTAATTATTCGACCGGCCTGCGTCCCAATCTCACGGCTATCGTTTCCGATCTGCGCCGCCGCGGCGTGGTGGTCTACCTCGATGGCACACAAAGTCTCGGGGCGCTGCGGTTCGATTGCGCCGCCATCCAACCCGATTTCTTCGCCGTGGACGCTTATAAGTGGATGATCTCGCCCAATGGCGCTACCTTCGTCTACGTTGATCCGCAAATGCGCACGCGTCTGCGTCCCAACGTAATTGGCTGGCGTAGCGATCGGGACTGGCGCAACGTCAATAGCCTCCACCACGGCTCGCCGCGCTTTGGCGACTCCGCCGAAAAATACGAGTCCGGGATGCTGCCATTTCCGTCGCTTTATGGCATGCAGGCATCGCTGCAATTATTGGAGGAAATCGGCCAAGCCGCGATCGAAGCCCGCGTCCTGGAGCTGGCCGCGCTCATTCGCCGCGAGCTTTCAACGCTTGATGCCGAATTCGATCCGACGCCCGGCGATTGTCTGCCTTCCCAAATCGTCACCGCGCGGCTCCCCGGCGCGGACGCTTCGTCCTTAACGGTAAGTTTGGCGGGACAAGGCATCATCACTTCCGCCCGCAAGGGTTGCCTGCGCGTCTCGCCGCACTTTTATAACAACGAGGAAGATGTGGCCAAGCTGGTCACAGCACTGAAAAAGACGCATTGAAAAATCCGCGCCGCTAGAAATACAAACGGCCCCGCCGCGGCTTCAGCACCCATAGCGCGCCGAAGAACGCCGCGAGCGCTCCCAGCAGCAGCCACATCCCGTTTTTGAAAGCGCTCGAACCGGCAAAACTGTAGGAGCTGAACAAAAATCCGCTCACCATCAGGTACAGCAC
>DASYAX010000067.1:0-3606 GCA_036501045.1 Bryobacteraceae bacterium | reverse complement strand
GCGTGGGGCTCTCAATCGCCAGCTTCTTTGGCTGATTCAGCACCATCCTGAATTGTCGCTGACCACGATGACGGCCATGTTGGCGCCACGTGGTGGACGGTGGAACACGCCGAACGACTACCAGCGATTAACATCAGCCTGGGAACAGGCGCTCGCGAATCATTCCGACTCCGCCGACGTCCTTTTCAATGCCGGAGCGTTCTTTGCGCAAACCGACCCGGAGCGCGCGCTCGCGTTGCTCCAGCGGGTACGCAGTCTCGACACCTCGCGTGATCTCGACACGCTGCCGAAAATCGCCAGCATCTACGCCTCGGCGATCGAGACCCATTCGAAGCTGCGGAACGTGATAGAAAACTCAACCGATTCCGCCTTGCTGAGCGAAGTGGGAACTGCGCTGACAGGCAGGGGCATGGAAGAAAAGGGGCTCGAACTGCTGCAAAGGGACATCGATCTCGATCCCGGCAATCCACGCTGGCGAGACGCTCTCGAATCGGCCAAAGCGGAGCCGATACGGCAACGAAATTACCGGCACGCGCTTGACCGGTTTCGCGCGCGGCAATAGATCTCAATTTGTGATAACTTTCGGGGTGGAGACAAAAATAATGGCTAGCAAAGTAAGCGCAATTCCGCCCGGCTATCACACCGCAACTCCCTACCTCGTCAGCAGCGACGCAGCCAAGGCTATCGATTTTTATAAACAGGCGTTTGGCGCGGTTGAAAAGTTCCGAATGGGTGGGCCGGCCGGCAAGATAGGCCACGCCGAGATACAGATTGGCGATTCCGTAATCATGCTTTCGGATGAGATGCCGGGCAGCGGAAACCGCTCGGCGCAATCACTGGGCGGCGCGAGCTGCAGCGTCTTTCTCTACGTCGAAGATGTCGACTCGGTTTTCAATCAAGCCGTCAAGGCTGGCGCCAAAGCGGATTTGCCACCCGCGGACATGTTCTGGGGCGACCGTTTTGGAAAGCTGACCGATCCATTCGGCCAGCCATGGGCGCTTGCCACTCACGTAGAGGACGTTGCACCGGAGGACATGGAGAAACGCGCGGCCGCCGCCATGTCACAGATGGCGCAGTCAGCTTAAACACACGACGCTGCGCTGGCAATCTTTCACCCGGTCCGCTCCTTCGCCTTACCATGTAGGTAGTTCACTGCCAGCTTCACAAAAGGATTCGCCGGTTGAAACTCCGCCTTCCCGTCTTTCTCTGCGCCCTGACCATCACTGCCTCCGCCGCTACCAGCACCGCCTGGGAAGTGAACAGCTTCACCGACTTTCTCAAAGGCCGCCTCTCTAACCTTTCGCTCAGCGCTGACGGAACCCTGGAGCCCGGCCCGGTGGTGCGCTGGACTTCCGCGCTCAACCAGCCCACCCTATGGTCGCTGGTCGCCGCGCCCGACGGCAGCATCTACGCGGGAACCGGCCATGGCGGCAAACTGTACCGTGTCACACCGGATGGAAAGCCCACCCTGCTCTGGTCCGCTCAACAATCGGAAATCTTCGCGCTTTGCGTCGATGCGAAAGGCGTCCTCTATGCGGGCACTTCGCCCAACGGCGGCCTCTATCGCATCGACGGCGGGAAAACTCGCGAGATCTGGCATTCGACCGCCAAGTACATCTGGGCCGTGCGTCCGGCGCCCGATGGATCGCTTTTCATCGCCACCGGCGAACCCGGCAACGTATATCGAATCGATCCACATGGCGCGGCCAGCATCTATTACGAAACCGGGCAGGGGAACGTCACCGCCCTGGCTCTTGCTTCCGATGGTCACCTGTATGCCGGAACCGATCCGAATGGCATTCTGTACGAAATTTCCGGACCAAAACAAGCAACCATCCTGTACGATTCCACGCTTCCCGAAATCCGCGCGATTGCAGTCGATTCGAAAGGCCTCGTCTATGCAGCCGCCATGGGAGGAGCCGTCTCTACCCGCTCCGGGATGCCTGTTTCGAGCACGGCGCAATCCTCTGGCGCGGTGGTTGCCACCTCGGCCACTGTCATCACCGTAAACGAAGCGAACCGGAACAACCTCAATGCCGACAATGATCAAAGCGGCCTCAAAGCTGCTGGTGATCAAGCGAAGGCATCGGCGCTTTCCTCGTCGGTACCCGCTTCAAATCCCGCTGTCGTCGAAGTCGGAGGCGTCGAAAAGTCGGCCATTTATCGCATCAGCCCGAACCGTACCGTCGAGACGCTGCGCAGCTCAAAAGAAGACAACGTTTATGATTTACTGCTCGATGGCGATGACATCGTTTTCTCTACCGACGATCATGGCCGCATTTATCGCTGGAATGCTAACCGCACCATGCTGCTCGCCGAACCGGGCGATGGCGCAACCACGCGGCTGATCCAATCCGGCGCGAATCTCTATGCCGCGCTCAGCAATCCCGGCCAACTCATCGCCTTCGCGTCCGCCGGGTCTGCTCCCGGTGCCTACGAATCGCAGGTGCACGATTCCGCGAGCGTGGCCCGCTGGGGGCATCTGCAGTGGCATGGCAGCGGAACGCCGCTTGCCTTTCGCACCCGCACCGGCAACGCCGCGCGCCCCGACGCAACCTGGAGCCCTTGGTCGCAACCCATATCCGATCCCGACCACGCGCTCATCAAGAGTCCGCCTGCCCGCTTCGTTCAATGGCGCGCCGAATGGCCCACCAACAGCACCGCGCAGTTGAACACCGTCGATGTCCCGTATTTGCCGCAGAACACTCCGCCCGTGGTTCACAGCATCAGCGTCACTTCGATCGTCAACACCAATCCGGCCAAGTCGGGCGCCCCGGCCGCCAGTTCCTCGTCCGCTTACTCCGTAACCGTGACCGATACCGGAGAAGCGCCGGCCGCCAGTTCCGCCACGTCCGCCAGCCAAACCGTTTCGCGCCTGCAAACCACCCAAACCCAAATCTCCTGGCAGGCCGACGACCCCGATAACGACAAGCTCGTCTATTCCGTCTACTTTCGCGCTGACGACGAAGCCGATTGGCAGCTCATTCGCAGCCGCATGTTCGAAAACGTTCTTCTGCTCGATCCGGACGTCTTTGCCGATGGGCGTTATTTCTTCAAGGTAGTCGCCTCCGACGCCCCTGCGAACGCTGTCGAATTCGCCCGCCAATCCGAGCTTGTCAGCGCGCCCGTACTGATCGACAATACGCCGCCGCTGGTTACCTTAAGCGCCCCGCAACGCAACGGAGCCGTGCTTGACATAGACATCCAGGGGAACGATAAAACCAGCCCGTTACGCCTTTGCGAATATTCGCTCGATGCCGGCTTTTGGCAGCCCATCGAATCGACCGATGGCGTAACCGACTCCCCCCACGAGCATTTCCATTTGCATCTCGACAATCTGCATCCCGGCGAGCATCTGTTGGTATTTCGCGTCTACGACTCGGCTAATAATGCGGGGCTGGCGCGAGTGGTGCTGCATTAGCTACCCTGGGCGGGTGGTTTTTCACGCCAAGCGTGCAGGAGAGCCGCTCGAATCATTTCTTCGGAAGGCAGCCCGCCCGGGTAGCGCCGGCAAGCGAAGCCCGTCTCCAGCATTGTGCGAGCGGCGGGCTCAATATCGAGTCCGTCCACACGAATGGTCGGCGATCCGAAAAAGTTCAGCGCCTT
>DASYAX010000066.1:0-26873 GCA_036501045.1 Bryobacteraceae bacterium | reverse complement strand
GCCAGACCGGAATCGAGCGCCTCCGGCCGGATTTTCAAGTTTGGAGCGTTCGAGTTCCATGTCCAGGCCCGCGAGCTGCGGAAGCACGGCCTTCGGATTAAAGTCGCCGGCCAGCCGATCAGCGTACTTGCCATGCTCCTGGAAAGCCCCGGCGAGGTAGTCACCCGAGAGGACCTTCAAGCGCGGCTCTGGCCGACGGGCACCTACGTGGACTTCGAGCATAGTGTCAACGCAGCCGTTAAGAGACTCCGGCAGGCTTTAGGCGACTCGGCAGATTCGCCGCGCTTTATTGAGACGCTCGCTCGTAATGGATATCGCTTCATCGCTCCGCTGAGCGAGCGCATTGATGATTTAGCGGAACCTGCTGGCCAGAAACAGGCTGAAGAGCCCCAGTCGGCTGCCCAGGTCAAAAAGGGGGCAAAATGGTTGCGATTCCTTGCGTTTCCACGCGTAATGGCCGGCATTTTGCTCCTCATAGTAGTAATTGCCGGCCTCATCATCGGGTTGCACGAAAGGCGGCCGACTCACACGGGTTCGGGTCCAATCCAGTCTTTAGCCGTTCTCTCTTTGGCCAATCTTTCCGGAGATCCCGACGAGGAGTATTTCGTGGAGGGGATGGCCGACTCCCTTCGGCAGCACCTCGAGGTCATCAGCGCTCTGCGAGTCGTTTCTCGGACTTCATCCATGTACTACCGGGGAAGCAGTAAGCCGCTTCCAGAGATTGCGCGTCAGTTGAATGCCGATGCAGTTATCGAGGGCTCGGTCTTGCGGTCCGGAAACCGGGTGCGCATCAACGTCGAATTAATTCAGACGGCTAGCGACACACACATCTGGGGCGGCAGTTATGACCGCGATCTAAAGGATATCTTTGCGCTGCAGGCTGAAGTGGCCCAGAAAATAGCTGATGAAATCCGGGCAACTTTGACCCCTCCTGATCGCGCGCGGCTGGCCCGTCGGCGCACTCCAGACCCGGATGCCTACTTCGCCTATTCCAAGGGAAGGTTTTTCTGGAACAAGAGGACCGAAGTGAACCTGAAGAGAGCCATTGGTTATTTTCAGCAGGCGATTGAGAAAGACCCGAATTACGCGCTGGCCTATGACGGCCTTGCGGATTGCTGGTTGCCGCTGGGATGGTACGCATACATGGCCCCCTCCGAGACTTTTCCGTATGCTAAGGTCGCGGTGACGAAGGCGCTGGCCCTGGATGACTCGCTCGCAGAAACACATACGTCGCTGGCGTTCGTAACGCTCTACTACGATCGCGACTGGGCCAGCGCTGAGCGGGAATTCCGGCGCGCTATTGAGTTGAATCCAAACTACGCGAACGGGCACCACTGGTATGCCGAATTTCTGTCGCTGGAAGGCCGCCATCAGGAAGCTATAGCAGAATCGGAACGCGCCCGGGAACTTGATCCTTTATCGAATATCATCAACACCTGGGTAGGTTCACGGTACTTTTTTGCGCGACAGTACGACAAGGCTATCGAGCAGTACAGAAATGCCCTGGAAATGGACCCAGGCTTCGTTCCGGTGCATCTGGTGCTCGGACACGCGCTCGAGCAGAAGCATATGTACCGGGAGGCCATCACGGAACTCGAAAGAGCAGTAAGTTTATCCGGCGGCAGCCCTATTTATATGGCGTCCTTAGCGCACGCCTACGGAGTTGCCGGGAGGCGAGGCCAAGCGAGGACGCTATTTGACGAGCTTTGGAAGTTGTCCAAACAGAGATTTGTGTCGTCTTATGACCTCGCACTCGCATCACTGGGGATCGGCGAAACGGATCGGACGTTCGCTTTGCTCGCCCGAGCCGTCGAAGAACGCTCGCCGCGGGTTGCCTTCCTAGGAGTAGACCCTCGCTTTGACGCCCTCCGTAGTGATGCTCGATTCAAGCAGCTTATGATTCGGATTGGTCGGCCATCGTAGATGTCCGAACCCGGCAGTAACCCGATCGCGATCGATCGCGCGTCGCTAGGACTTTACTAATCCGGGATGAGTTTTTTCGCGACTGCGTCCGGATCAGGCGCAAACCGGAAACGGACTCACCTGGTACCCAGATCGTGTGTAACGGCGCAGCGTTTAGAAATAGTTTCAGGTCGGTCGCCACCCGGAAACAAAAGGGCCATCGTCGTGCCCGGAACGCACCAACATCCGATACCAAGACCATCGAACCGTCTGTCAGCGATACTGAACGTGATGTGGAAATGACGGCCCGTGGAAAGCCCGGAAAACCAAAAGCAGGTTTTCCATCCTTCCCACCGTCCTTGGAAATCGCTTCGCGATTCCCACATTCCCACATCTTCGACAACTGCTGCACACTTAAATAGAACCAAACGACAACCACATCGCAGTGCAATCGAATCTTAGCCGAGGCTCGGATTGCTGATCTTTTGCAAATGATCTCTCAACTGCGATCAGAGAGGAGGGCGATCTTCGCGCAAGATCATTTTCAGTCCTTGTGGCGATGCCGATAAACGAGGATAATGTTTACCGAGTTCGTTGGGCTGTCACCCATGTTCGCGGTCCGGTCTGTTACCCATGAGTCCGACCATTCAATCATGCTCGATTCCGGAGTGGGCGGACCACGCGACCCGGCGCGAGCCGAGCAGTTGCGCGCCCGTCTGTTTCAGCGGATTTTTGGCGAGCTGGACACGATGCTTCGCCAGTGAGGTTCCATTTGGCTAGACTGGAGCGGCGTGGCGAAAATTCTCGTGACCGGTGGAGCGGGCTACATCGGCTCCCATACTCGTTATTTTCTGGAACAACGCGGGCACTCGGTGGTGGTGGCCGACAGCCTGGAGCGGGGCTCGGCGGAGGCTGTACCGGCGGCGATTTTGCGGCGGCTCGATCTGCGCGATACCGGGAAGCTCACGCGCTTGCTCGAGGAAGAACGCGTGGAAGCGGTGGTTCATTTTGCGGCCTACATTTCGGTGGGCGAATCGACGGAGCGGCCGGAGCTTTACTTCACGAATAATACCGGCGGGTCTTTGTCGCTGTTCGAGGCGATGCTGGCAACTGGCGTGAAACGCGTCGTGTTCTCTTCAACGGCGGCGGCTTATGGGGTTCCGAAAACAGTGCCGATTCCGGAAGATGAGCCATACGCTCCGATCAATCCGTATGGCGAGTCGAAGGTGATGGTCGAAAAAATTCTGGAATGGCTCGACCGGTACCGCGCATTTCGCAGCGTGCGCTTGCGCTACTTCAATGCCTGCGGGGCGGACCCGGAAAGCGGTCTGGGGGAGCGGCACGATCCGGAGACGCACCTGATCCCGCTGCTTTTGCGGGCGGTGCAGACGGGTGAGCCGGTGTCACTGTTCGGCGAGGACTATCCGACTCCCGACGGAACCTGCATTCGCGATTACATTCATGTCAGCGATCTGGCCGAGGCGCATATTTTCGCGGTGGAACATCTGCTGCGGGGCGGGGCGTCGGACGTATTTAACGTGGGAACCGGGTCGGGGCATTCGGTGAAGGAAGTGTTGGCGGCGGTGGAGCGCGTAACCGGAAAAAAAGTCCCACATCGCATTGGGCCGCGGAGGGAGGGCGATCCGCCGAGCCTGGTAGCGGATTCCGGGAAATTGCAGCGGGTATTGGGTTGGCGCCCGAAGCGCGCGGATTTAGATGGAATTGTAGCCGATGCCTGGCGATTCGCCGAGCGGGGGATTTGAAACGCGGAGGGGAACGCGAGCGGGGTCTGTCGAAGCCGGGGCGAGGGCGTGCTTAAGAGCGCCTTCCCAGGTTGAAAATCGATAGACGCGGACACCGGGAACCCACAAGACCCAAGCGGAACCGACCTTGTAGATTTGGGGCTTCATTGAGCGCGCTCCATGGAAAAAGTGGGACGGCGCGCGGCTTCATCTCGCACCGCTAGGCCGCTAGTATAGCGCGTGAAGCGACCCCCTCGAAACCGGGGAAAACGGTGGCGACGGTGTGATTGGCCATTTGCTTAAAGACCAATTCGCTGAGAACGCAGCGGAAATCGGTGGTGACGTTCAAATCGCGGCCTTCATAAAGCTGTTCGCGTTCGAGGCCGGGCCATTCGCCATAGACTTTGCCGCCGAGCACCCGGCCGCCCAGGACAAACATGACGTTGGCGTGTCCGTGATCCGTTCCACGGTCGCCATTTTCCTTTACGGTGCGGCCGAACTCCGACATGGTGACAACAGTAATATCGGCCATGCGGTCGCCCATGTCCAGGGAAAAGGCCGCCAGCGCGCCGCCAAAATCGCGGAGGAGGTTGGCGAGTTGGCCCTGGTGCGGCTGCGCCGCCACTTCATTGACGTGGGTATCCCAGCCGCCTACATCGGTGAAGGCCACTTCGAGGCCGACGTCCGCCTTGATGAGACGGGCGATCTGCTCGAGACTCTGACCGAGACGTCCGGCGGGATATTTTGCTCTGTTGGCCGGAGTGTAAGGTGATTTTTGAATCGATTGAACCAGCTTGACGGCATCGAAGGTTTCGCGCGCGGTTCCGTTGAGAACCTGATCGGTGGAGGCGCCATACATGCTGGCGAAGGTGGCAGCGATGCCGGCATCTCTGACGCGAAAATCGCCCAGATTGGCGATGGCGAGCGCTTCGTTCTTGCCGCGCATGGTTAGAGGCAAATCAGGGCTTAAGCTGACGGCGCGCAGCGGGGAAGGCCGGGGCTCGGGCTGCATGGCGCGATTGAGCCAGCCATCGCAGGTTGCTTTGCGGCCGGGCGTTCCGGATTCCATATAATCCTGCGCGTCGAAATGTGAGCGGGTGGGATCGGGCGAGCCCACGGCTTCGACGATGGCGAGCTGTTTGCTATCCCACAACGGTTTGAGGGAGCGCAGAGCGGGATTGAGGCCAAAGCGGCCATCCAGATCGATGGCGGAAGCGTCCGTTCCGTCGGGACGCGGCAAAGCGATGCTGGGACGCAGGGCGTAGTAGGCCGGCTCGCCATGCGGGATGACCACATTCAGGCCGTCTACCGCGCCGCGCTGGAAGATGGCAATCAGGATCTTCTTGCGTTCTCCGGGCGCGTCTTTGGCATACACTGCGCGGGAAAGCCAAACCGGCACCGAGCCGACGCCGAACATGGCAAGCGCCGAGTTCTTCAGAAATATTCTTCGGGATCGCATCAATACTCCTTATCGTCTTTGAAATTCGGGTGAGCCGAGCGTCAAGCCGGCCACGAGGCTGCCCTTCTCGCGATCTCTGTTCCGGGGGTTCTGTTTCTGGAGGTCCGGGGCGGCGAGCATGTTTTCAATGGCCGCTTTCGTTTGGTCGCTGGGGCTTTGCTCCAAAATTTCGCTGGCCAGAGAAAGCGGATTGTTTTCGGCCAGCGCCTGCCAGGCGGCTACGTTCACCTTGACACCCGGAACGCGATTACGCGCCAGGGCGAGCGCGAAATTCATGCGATCGAGCAAGGCGGCCGAGCTGACCCATTCGGCGTTGGCGCTCGAGTATCCGGTGGGCTCGATCTTGCGGTAAAGCGGCTCGCCCAGACGCTGCAGCTCGTTCTCCAGGAGAAATGCCGAAGTGACGTCGGCGTTGGTGGCGCGCACGGCGCTCACCACCATCTCAAAGGGCGTTTTTACTTTGGCGTGGTAGGCGCCGGCAGACCAGAATTCGCCGGAATAGAGCATGGTTTCCATGACCTGGCGCAGATCGCCGCCGGATTTACGAAAGGTCGCGGCCATGCGGTTGACGAGCGAGGGCGGCGGGTCATCGGCTACGAAACGCTGGGCGAGACGCAATGAAATGAAGTGTGCGGTGGCGGGGTGGTGGGCCAGAATTTCGAGCACCCGCAAGCCGTCGCTCATGCCGCCGCCCGCCGGGATCCGGTGCCCGAGAACCATCTTCGGCCCGTGATCGTGGACTTTGTCGTTGTACTCGAAACCGCTGCCTTTGCGCGGGTTAGCGATGGTCCAGCCGGTAAAGCAGCGCGCTACTTCGATCACGTCTTTCTGGGTATAGCCGCCATCGACGCCGAGGGTATGGAGCTCGAGCAATTCACGGCCGTAGTTTTCGTTCAGGCCGCGTTTGCGTTTTCGGTAGCGGTCGGCCTCGGGCGCGACGGACTGCCAATTATCGAGATAGAACAGCATGGCCGGGCTCTTGGCGGTCGCAAGCAACAGATCGTAGAATTTGCCGAGGACGTGCGGGCGGATGGTGTCCCGCTCATAGGCCGGAAGCAAGTAGCGATCGGCACCTTTGTTCAGAAAAACATTGAAGTGATTGAACCAGAAATCGACCAAGAGCTCCTGTAGTTGCCGGTTGCTATAGATGGCGCGGAGGATTTTGCCTTCGCTGAGATCGCTTGCGACCACATTTTGCGGGCTGATGGAGAGCATCAGGTCGCGCCTGAGAGGGACTGGCGAGAGCGCATAGAGCTGCTGCCGCTGGGGGCGGCGAAGCGCCCAGGCGAAATCGAGGCGCTTGCCGGGTGGAATCGAGGCGAGCACCTGGCGCTTTTCATCGGGCTTGCCGTTTTGCAAAATATCGATCTGCTGTTCGGTGAGGATGTCGGAAAGTTTAAATTTGAGATCGAGATCGGCGTCGTCAGTCGGATTTATGGCCGCTGCGGCGGGGAGCGGTTTTTTCTGCAAGTAGCGATCGGCGAGACGGACCACGATGGCGCGCAGTTCGGGATCGTCCGGCAGCGTACCTGTGCCGCGGGCGACGGCGGCGATCATCCGCGGCGGCGGATAGTGCGTATAGGTTTCGTGGATGCTCAGGCCCAGGCTCGCCAGAGGCGCCAGGCGCTCTGCGAGCAGCGGATTTTCCGGCAATTTTTCAGGATGGAGCTGCTGCTCGAGCCATTTTTCGAGACCGGTCTCCCGCAGTTGTTCGAGATCTCCCGCGCGCGCGCCGAAGGTGAGGCGGGCCAAGGCCTGGTGAAGGCGATCCTCGTTTGAAAGCGGCGCGCTAAACGCCGCAAAGGCCGGCGGATTGTCTTTGGCTTTTACTTTCTTGATCTTTTTGGTTTTGGCAGTTGCGATGAAGAACGGGCTAAGCAATAGCAACGAAACGGCAAGGGCCATGGCCGCTCTGGTTGGTTTCATGGCTTGCCACACAAATTATAGAGACGGGGGCCGGACGTTTTAGTTGACCACACGACCGCTCTGCAGTCTTATCGGCAGGGGTCGAGGGGGCCTACGATGGAGCCGCAAGTTCGAGCTTTCCTACGGGTGAACCGCGAGCTTGTTCTGCCCTCTCGGGGAATCGGGCGGCGAAAAATCCCGGTTCGCCGGCATCCTCTGCGAGAATGACCAATGAAGCCGGATGGATGGAACGAACCCGCAATAGTCACCCTACTCTCGCCGATGTAGCGAGAAGGGCCGGGGTCGGCAAAGCGACCGTATCACGCGTAATTAACGGTGGGAGGAAAGTTAGTCCTGAAACATTGAATCGTATCAATCAGGTGATACGAGAGCTGGATTATCGGCCAAGCCAAGCGGCGCGCAGTTTAAAAGGCAACGGCACGAAGGCGATTGGCCTGGTTTTGCCGAGCATTGCCGATCCATTCTTCTCCGATTGTGCGGAAGCGGCGCAAGAAGTAGCACGCTCGAACGGATATTTGATGATCGTGGCGGCCACCAACTACGATCCACCGACGGAAATTCACCAGTTGGAAAGTCTGATCCGGCATCGTGTGGAAGGTATCCTGCTTGCGCCGGCTGATGCGAAGAGCAAGTCCCTCGCAACTTTGATCGATAGCCTGGCGATTCCCGTAATCACGTTCAACCACCCGCTTCAGAAGGCACACGTTCCGAGTGTGCTCTGTGAGAACCGCCGCGGCACCCGGATGGCCATCGAACACCTACTCAAACACGGCTATCGAGGCATCGCCTGCGTTGGCGGAGAATCCAGTCTTTACAGCATTCAGGAACGGCAGAGAGGATATGCGGATGCGATGCGCGCAGCCGGTCTTGAACCACTTATCGTTTCTAGTACCAATAGTTACGCTGAGACGGAATCCGCGCTGCACACTTTATGTTTGCCTGTCAGGAAAATTGATGCCGTTTTCGCGGTCCGGAACCGTATCACCATCTTTGTCTTTCAGGCCATGCAAGCTCTGGGAATGAGCATTCCGGGCGACGTCGCGCTGGTTGGCTTCGATGATTTCGATCTCGCATCGACGCTGCGGCCCGCTGTTACCGTGATCCGACAACCGGTGCAGCAGATTGGCAGGTCAGCCGCGAAGCTGCTGTTCGAGGAGCTGAAACGCCCGCTTTCGCGCAGCCAAAGCAGGACAACGCAGAATCTGCTCAAAACAGCTCTCGTTCTGCGGAGTTCCTGCGGTTGCCGGGAAGCAGGGATCGGATCATCCACCTCAGATCAGCGCATTGCGATATGATCAGCGTTTTGGGTGGAACCGATACCACCGCGATGTGCCGCTGCCGCGGTGTTGCGGTTGATTTTTTGAAAGATGACCAATTACGCCAAGTCTTACCCCGCGTTTCTTCTGGCAATTGCCTCGCTCTTCTTCGGTTGCGCAACGCTTCCAGCCCAAGAAGCAGCCGCGGCTCGCTGGGCCGCCTTGTTTGCGAATCACTATTCCTTTTCGCCTGACATCGTCTACGGCAGTGCCAACAATATTCCGCTCAAGCTCGACGTCTGGCATCGCCAGGACATAGAGACACCGGTACCGACCGTTATTTACATACACGGCGGCGGTTGGGTCTTCGGAGCGAAAGCCGGAGCCGATACGCTTCTGATGCCGTATCTCCAGAAGGGATGGAATGCGGTTAATGTGGAATACCGGATGGCAGGAGAATCACTTGCTCCGGCGGCCGTCGAAGATTCCCGCTGCGCACTGCGTTGGGTGTTTCGAAACGCGCGGAAATATCATTTCGATACCGAGCGGCTGATCGTAACGGGACACTCCGCCGGAGGTCATCTGGCGCTTACTACCGGAATGTTGACGGCGGAAGCTGGATTCGATGATGCATGTCCTGCCGATCCAGGCGAACCGTCGCTGCACGTTGCCGCCATCGTGAACTGGTACGGCATTACGGACGTCGTTGACTTGCTAAGCGGACCCAATCGCAAAACGTATGCGGTCGCGTGGTTAGGAGGTCAACCCAATAGCATCGACTTAGCGAGGCGGCTTTCTCCCATCAACTATATCCGCCACGATCTCCCGCCGATCATTACGATTCATGGCGACAAAGACCCCACTGTCCCGTACAGCCATGCTCAACGTTTGCACGCAGAGCTACAACGGGCCGGCGTTCCGAACAAGCTCGTGACGATCAAAGGCGGCGTCCATGGAAGCTTCAACGACGCGGAGACGGAAGATGCTTACCGCGAAATCTGGCAATTCCTCGCGGATCATGTGAAAGGGTTGTGATGATGCGGGCCTGGAGCTTAGCGGCGGTTCTGTTGCTGGCGGTAGTATCTCTGCCCGGCGCGCCCGCGTCCGTCAGTTCCGATCTGTTTCCGTATCGGCAACATTGGTTGGGCGGGGATGCCGCTTACTCGGTGCCGCTTAACTCAACCACCACGGTTTGGGTATTCGGCGACACATTCGTAGGCGATCGCCGCACGACGGGCGACATGATTCATAACTCGCTCGGGATCCGCAAGTGCCAGCGAAGTTGCGGAGTCACTTACTGGTGGTCCGGAATGCATGGCGGCCATCCCGATGCCTTCTTTCGAACAAAGGAATCCAATTACTTTTGGCCTCTCGACGGTTTTGTGAGTAATGGCGTATTGTATGTTTTCCTCGAACAGATGCGCGCGACACCCGAGGGAGGCGCTTTCGGGTTTGATTATCAATCTATCAAGCTTGCCGTTATTTCAAATCCGACAGACGCTCCAGAACAGTGGAAAATTTCATATCATTCCGTCTCTGAGGGGAATCAAGTCGTGCCGGGCATTGCGGCCGCGCTTGCGGACGAGGGCGGCACAAAGTACTTGTATGTGTTTACGCTATTCCACCGGTCTGCGAATCACCCCTTTGTGGGTCTGTTGCGGACACGCGTTGACCGACTAACATCGACCGATCTTCGCCATACCTGGCAATACATGTCAGGGCCCAGACAATGGTCGAGTTGGATGCCATCTACTTCGCCGCAAAATGCTCTCGAACTTCTGAGTGGCAACATCACCGAGATGAGCGTCAACTACCATCCGGAATTGAAGATGTGGGTGGCCGTATACCCCACTCCTGGTGGCAGTTTCAGGACGGCGTCCTATAGCCAAGCCGCCCTGGTTTCTGGTCCTTGGGGACAACCTCATCGTTTCTTCACTTATCCCGAGATGCGTAAAGACGATCCGCGCCACACCCCGAATGTGTTTTGTTACGCCGCCAAAGAACATCCGGAACTAGAAGAAAACGCGCAGATGGCAATCACTTATGCCTGTAATTCTTTCCGAGAGCCCGAGATCCTAAACGATCTACGGCTTTACAGGCCTGAGTTGGTCATCACCGCGATGCCCGGCAGTCCCAGACCAGTCTTGACAAATCACTGAAATTGTATTGTGATCAAGCAGTGGAACCGATACCACCGCTCCGTTCAACACGGTCGCGGTAATGCGTTCCCAAGGAGGCGCCCCGATGCGTAAATTTACTTGGACCCTGTTGCCGCTCGCACTCAGCGCTGCGATGGCATGCTTTGGCCAGACAGACACAGGAACCATCTTAGGCTCAGTAACCGACTCGAGCGGCGGCGTGGTTCCAAATGCCAAGGTAACGATCGCGAATGAGGGAACCAATCTGACTCTGGTGCTCACAAGCGACCAATCCGGCGCCTTCACCTCAACTCCTCTGCCGAATGGAACGTACCGGGTTACGGTATCGGCTCCAGGCTTTGGAACGAAAATCCTTTCGGGTCTAACTCTAAGAGTCTCCGATCGCATGCGGCTGCCGGTGACCCTGGCGCCCGGCGAGGTCCAGCAGACGGTCGAGGTGAGCGGGCAGACGCCTTTGGTCGACACCGCCTCTACCACGCTTGGCGGCGTTGTGACGGAACAACAGGTTCACGATCTGCCAATCAATGGCCGGAGCGTGTCCTCACTTCTCGCGCTGGTGCCGGGTGTTGAACTGAATGGATCCGGTAACCAGCTCAGCATCGGCGGCAAGGGCACGTTCAGCAACGAAGGCGGCTTGCACTTCCTGCTCGACGGCGGAGACGCCAGCCGCGTTGACTACGACGACATGAACAACACCTATGGATCGAGCGCCGGCCGGGTGTCGCGCGCCAGCGTCGATGCGGTTCAGGAATTTCGTGTTTATACGGATTCTTACTCCGCCGAGTACGGCCAGACACAAGG
The DNA here is from genome assembly GCA_036501045.1 of Bryobacteraceae bacterium. Taxonomy (GTDB): domain Bacteria; phylum Acidobacteriota; class Terriglobia; order Bryobacterales; family Bryobacteraceae; genus Bog-105. The sequence goes on along the minus strand of DASYAX010000066.1, from coordinate 15,628 downwards.
CGGGGTTATTAATCTGATTACCAAGTCGGGGACAAATGCGTGGCACGGCAGTTTATTTGAGTACTTCCGGAACGAGAAACTCGACGCCCGCAATTACTTCAACCCGGCGCCCAACTACAAGCCCGCTTACAGACTGAATCAATTTGGCGGAACCTTTGCCGGAGCGATCGTACACGACAAACTCTTCTTTTTCTCTGATTACGAGGGCGTGCGTCAGCGCAGCGGAAACATTCTGATTGCCGACGTGCCCACTGCCGCGATTCGAGCCACAGCAGTAGCTCCCATACAAGCTGCGTTTTCGACTCTGCCTCTTCCAAACGGCCCCATTTCCACCGCTGATCCGCGTTTTGGCCAGTACACGGAATCTGTGTCCAACCCGTTAACCGAAAACACGGGCGTTATTAAAGTGGACTGGAATGCGTCGGCGGTGGATCATATCACCGTTCGCTACAACGCCAATCAAAACGTGACCGACACCTATACCGGAGTCGCTCGCGGTCAGGTGCAACATGCGCCGGGAATGATGCAGCTCGGCATGATTGGTTACACGCGCACCATCACACCAAACGTCGTCAACGAAGCAAATGCATATTACAACCGTTTTCACGTCGATCCGCTGGCATCTAACGACCCTACCGTGTTGGACTCGCCGATCATTAACTTCGGCGAGGGCGCGGGAGTCGGTCCGGGTTTATTCAATCTGCATGTGGCGAATAATTCGATCACCTGGCTGGACAATCTCACCTGGATTGTCGGCCGCCACCAAATGAAGATGGGCGGGCAGATTATTCGCAACCAGCCGAACAAAGCACTCGGATACCAGCAGACGGTGCAGTTTTTGACCTTTTCCGATGCGCTAATCAACAATGCCTACTCGGACGGAACTTTGGGCTTTCCCGAGATCGGGATCCGCAACACGTACGCGCAGTTCTTCTTCCAGGACAACTTTCAGGCAAGCAAGAAACTCAGCTTAAACATGGGCGTTCGCTACCAGTACGATACAACGCCAACGGAAGCTCACGGACGCATTGCTAACTTCGATCTCGCAACGGGACAGCTTCAGCCCACGGGATCATCGATTCTGCACGCGCCAACGCTGGATTTTGCACCGCGGCTGGGAATTGCTTACACACCTTTTGACTCGGCGAAGACGGTTTTACGAGCGGGCTTCGGCATCTTCTACTCGGACCTGAACGGCGGAAACCTGGCGCAGAATCTGCCCGCCAATGTACCGGGCTTCGGATACAGCGCTTCCGTCAACTCGCTGCAAGTGCCTGGATTAGTGGGTCTGCCGTTTCCGAACCTAAGCAGTTTCGCGATTCCCACGACAAGCTTCTCAACCATCGCGATGAACTATCAGGAAGCGTACTCCGCTAAATGGAATTTCAATGTGCAACAGCAGCTGGGAAGCGGCACGATGCTGGAGGTGGGATACAGCGGCTCCCGAGGCAATCATCTTCAGGAAGGCATGGACGAGAACCGCTTACTTCCCGGTACGAATTTACGTCCCTTACCGCAATACGGCAGCATCAATATGACACTTACCGGAGCGGTATCCGACTATCAGGCGATGCAGGTCATTTTTCACCAGCGCCTGAAGCACGGACTCGCTGTCAACGCGAACTACACCTGGTCTCATTCACTCGACGATGCCCCGGGAGTATTTGGCTCTTTTCAGGACGACCATAACTGGATGATGGATTATGGCAACTCCGACTTTGACGTCCGCCACAACATTGAAATGGATGGTTCCTATCAGATTCCCGGAGCACCGCGCATTCCGAAAGTGATCGGTTCGGGATGGCAGTTGAATGTAATCGGCACGATTCGCAGCGGTTTTCCGTACTCTGTTTCCTGCGGCTGCGATCCTCTGCTTGTCGGACAAGCCAATGGACGCGCGGATGTGACTCCCGGCGTTCCAACCAGCCCGGCGAATTACAACATACCGTCGAATCAGCTAAACGTTCTTGCTTTCGCCGTACCGGTTGGACATGCTGGAACCTTAGGGCGCAATGCGCTGCGCGGCCCGGGTGCGGTGAATTTCGACGCCTCCCTGTTCAAAGATTTTTCAGTTACAGAACGGCAGAAGGTTCAGTTTCGCGCTGAACTCTTCAACGTCTTCAATCATCCGCAGTTCAGCAATCCTAATGCTGCCTTGAACAATCTGCCCTTTTTCGGACAGAGCACGGGCACTGTTAGCACGATAGAGGGCTTCGACACACATCGCCAGATTCAGTTTGCCCTTCGCTATTCGTTTTAGCGAATGAACAAGATAAACCGCCGGGATTTTGCGAAATACGTTCTCGCGGCGAGTCCACAAGTACTGCGCGTGGGCGCCGCGAATGATAAGGATCTGCTGTATTTCGTAGACGGCTATCACGGCGGCGTTCGCGGACACATGCCGGCTGGCGCTTGGCGGGACATCGTTAACCGCCTCGAATCGACGCCGGAATGGAAGCTCTGTTTAGATATAGAACCGGCGTCGTGGGTTCGTCTGGCAGAGGACGATCCGGAAGCGTTCGCCCGAATCAGAGACTTGCTGAATGCTTCAGGCTCGCCGGAGAGGCTCGAGATGGTCGCCGGAACATTCGCACAACCGTACGGCTGGGCGATGACGGGTGAGAGTAACATTCGTCAGTTGGTTCGTGGCCTGGAAGTGATTCGAGCGAGTTTTCCCGGACTTGCAGTCGATACCTATGCAACGCAGGAACCTTGCTGGGCCAGTTGTTTGCCGCAGATTCTCGTTTCGCTGGGTTTTAAAGCGGCTGTGCTTAAGGACCCGAGCACGGCGTGGGGCGGTTACAGTACCGGCATAGACGCCGAAACCTTCAATTGGGTTGGACCGGACGGCACGGCGATCCGGACTGTCCCGCGCTATGCATCTGAAGAGCTGCTCGATACGTGGCGAACCGAGGCGCAGACAGGATCGCGGGCCTTTATGGAGAAGTGCATCGAGCACGGGATTGCTCATCCGGCCGGCATGTGTTTTCAGGATCTTGGATGGGCCGCGAGGCCGAACGTCGAGGGCGATTATATCCGCTTTGTAACCTGGCGCGAGTACATGGAGGCCGTTGCCGGTAAGACAACCCGCAACTGGCGCTTTGGCATCGAAGATATTCGCTGTAGCCTGCCCTGGGGTGAAAAGACTCTGCAGAAGATCGCGCGGCAGGTACGTTCGGCTGAAAATCGCTTGATCGCGGCGGAGAAGATGGCGTGTCTTGCGGCCGTGTTCGGGAAACAGAAGTTTCCGGCCGATGAACTGCAGGCGGCCTGGGATAAAACACTCTGGTCTCAGCATCACGATTGCTGGATTACCGCCACGACACGCACGGGCCGCGACGCGTGGGCCTTTCAAGTCGCCGCCGAAACCTGGGACGCTGAAGCTGCGTGTCGCGCAATTATCGATCGCTCTCTCGATCGTCTAAGCGGTAACTCAAACATGACCAGCGCGGATGAAGAAAGGTCTTTTGTTCACGTCTTCAATACGCAGGCGCACGATCGCCAGGACATCGTCGAGATAGAGCTACCTACCGACATGGGTACCAAGGCGCTCCGGGTGCGCGATGCAGCGGGAAACATCGTTCCAAGTCAATTCACGATTACTCGTAAATATTTAAGTGACAAAAGCGATCGTGTTCGTGGTGGGCGTGGCGGCGTACTCGGACCGGGCGAGAGTATTGGTGCAGTCCGGCTTCTGTTTCAGGCTCGCGTTCCTGCCACAGGCCGGGTTGTGTATGACGTCGAGGGCCTTCAGAACTCGGCCGAAGCCAAGCGCTCTGGTGCAACCGCCGCCGCTTTACCCGATGGATCAGTGGTGGTGGAGACAGATCTGTACCGGATCACGTTCGATGCGGCACACGGTGGCGCGGTCTCGAGTCTCTTTGCGAAGGCACTAAATCGCGAATTCTGTATGCCTGGTGATCGCCGGTTTCATGAGTTCCGCGGTTACTTCATCGAGCAGAAAGAATGGCAGACCAGCGCGACATCTCCCGCTACGCTCGAGATCCTGGAGCATGGCCCAGTCCGCGTCACCATCGCCATTCATGGCTCCGTTGGTTCGGTCCCTTTCCGGTCGTTAATCAGCATCGTGCAGGGGCAGCGGAGAATTGAGTTCTCTACTCAGCTTCGGTTTGCGAAAGATACGTGGATCGGGGACCCGTGGGAAATTAAACCCGCCGAACGGATGACCGGCCGGCGGCGCTCGGAATACGACGACCGCTTTAAGTTACTTGCTCTGTTTCCCGTTCGACTGCAAAATCAACAGGTCTATAAGAGCGCCGCATACGATGTCTGCCGCAGTGAGAATAAGAATACGTTCTTTCAAAGCTGGGACACGATTAAGCACAACATTATCGTGAATTGGGTTGACTTACATGATGAAACGAACGATGTTGGTTTCGCTCTGCTAACAGATCACACCACAAGTTACGCGCATGGAGAAGATCATCCGCTTTCGCTGGTGATGGGATGGGGCTGGGATGGCGGGTATTGGTGGGGTAAGTGCCCGCTCAACGGGGTTCAGGAGTTGCGTTATGCAGTTATCCCGCATGCCGGCCGCTGGAATGAAGCTGGACTCTGGCGGGAATCGACCGAATGGTCGGAACCGTTACCAAGCCGCATCTCTCTTGTTCCGGGCAAAGCGGCATTTGCTCACCTGGTACGAACAGAAACGCCGGGCGTCTATCTCACCGCTGCGCTGATCCGCGGCCGTGATCTCTTTCTGCGTTTCTTTAATGCCGAAAGCAATCGGACGAACCACGTGATATCGCTCGGCATCCCCTGCGACTCGGTAGAGCTAGTCGAACTGGACTGCCGACGAAGCCCTGCGGTTGCCTCAACGCTTTCCCAAGAGAACAAAGCTAGGATTGTCTTACAGATCCCGCAGTTTGGGTTAAGAACCCTACGGCTTTCGAATGCGATATAGACGTGAGTCATCGATAGCCGCCGAAAATATCTGGCCGGACAACGGTCAGATGGAGCGGGAGACGGGATTCGAACCCGCGACATCAACCTTGGCAAGGTTGCACTCTACCAGCTGAGTTACTCCCGCGTAGAGCCTCATCGACATTCTCCGATGAGTTTGTTGTGGAAGTCAATTCATGTGACTGCAATAGTTGATGTTCGAGCGGCTGGCGGCCCTTGCCGGGCCGTTTTTTGGTGGGGGCCGAGTGGCAAAGGCACCTTGTAACGCATTCATTTAAAGGCGATTACAAACATGTGAGAATTTTGTTGGCAAACGAATTCCCTATGATAGACTGAGGTTTCCGAAGCGACGGAGACGGTTTCCCCCAACTTGAAACTGACTGCGTATCGCAGCCAGTAGACAGCCTCATAGGCCAATCCTCCCCGGACCTTTTCCACAGGAGTGGAAAAGGTGTGGGAAACTTTTGCCGCGTTTCGGACGAAGGAGCAGCGGGGTTGGGTGACGCTTGGGATCGGATCAAGAGTTGGCTGGCTGTTAAGCTTGGCGAGGCGGCGTATCGGAATTGGATTTCCGGCACCGCGCTCGGTTCTTTACGCGACGGTGAATTGACCGTCCGGGTACCCAATGAAACGACAGCGTCGTGGATCCGGCAGGAGTACGGCGGACAGATAGGAGCTGCCATCCAGGAACTCGGCCTCCCGATCCACAAGGTTCATTACACGATCGAAGCGGCGGCAGCGGCAGCGGCCGGACAAAGCGGGAGCGGCGGTAACAGTTCCGGGGCCGGGTATATGGCCGAGCCGCTATTTGAGAATACGGCGGCCTGGCTGAATCCGCGGCTGACGTTCAGTACGTATGTCGTGGGCGCATCGAACCAGTTGGCGCACGCAGCGGCGCAGGCGGTGGCGACGATGCCTTCGCGCAGCTATAATCCGCTCTTCATTTACGGGGGCGTGGGAATCGGCAAGACCCATCTGATGCACGCTATTGGACGATGCCTGCTGGACAAGTTCAGCGGGATGAACGTGATCTACACCTCGAGCGAGCGCTTCATGAACGAGATGATCACCTCCATCAAGCTCGACCGGATGCCGATATTCCATCGCCACTACCGCAGCGCCGATGTGCTGTTGATCGACGATATTCACGTGATCGCGGGAAAAGAGCGCACGCAGGAAGAATTCTTCCACACCTTTAACGAGCTATACGATCACCAGAAGCAAATTGTCATTTCGAGCGATTCGGCACCAAATCAATTGCCCGGGCTGGTCGAGCGGCTGCGTTCGCGCTTCGAGTGGGGATTGATGGTGGATGTTCAGGCGCCGGACCTCGAGACCAAGATGGCGATTCTGGATAAGAAGGCCGAGTCGGAGGGGGTGCGTCTACCCCAAGACGTTCGCATTTTCATTGCGACCAAGACGAAATCGAATGTGCGGGAACTTGAAGGCGCACTGACCCGGCTGATCGCGGTTTCCTCTCTGACCGGCCAGCCTATTTCCATTTCGATGGCGCAACAGACGTTGAAGCATTTGAATACGGCGCCGGAACGTAAGATTACGGTGGAATCGATCGTACGCGCAGTGGCTGAGCGGTTCTCCATGCAGCCGGCCCAGCTCAAGTTGAAAAGCAACACGCAGAAGATCGCTTATCCGCGGCAGGTGGCGATGTATCTGGTCAAAGAGCTGACGCACGCGTCGCTTCCCGAAATCGGCCGGTATTTCGGCGGGAAGCATCACACGACGGTGCTGCACTCGGTGCAGAAGATTGAAGACTTGCGGCAGCGGGACGAGGATTTGAACAACCTCATCCACACGTTAATGGATTCACTCCAGTAGGGTTATGGCGCTTTTCCACTCAGGGGATAGGGAAGAGGGTGTGGAGCGGTGTTCACGGATTTTTGACGGCTGGATTTCGCAGATTTTCCGGAGCAAAAATTCACAGGGCAGAACTGCCGCAAGCGGCAAAGTTTGCTATAATTTAGAGAGAAATCGACATTTCCACAGTTCCTACTAATACGGTTTCTTCTTCTAGTACTTAAATACTTGTCCCAGGAAGAATAGACGGGGCAATAGCGGGAACAGCAGAGGCCAAGGAGTTCGCAATAATTCGCCATGGAATTCTCGGTTAGCAGGTCCGATTTAGTACGCGAGCTGGGGTTGACGCAAGGCGTGGTGGAACGGAAAACCACGATCCCGATTCTGTCCAATATTTTGCTTGAAACGGACCACGATCAGGTGTGGCTGACGGCGACGGATTTGGAATTGGGAATTCGATGCTCGTGTCCGGCGCGAATCAAGAAGGAGGGCGCGGGGACGATTCCCGCGCGCCGATTGCTCGATTACGTACGCTTACTGCCGGACGCGGATGTCCAGGTGAAGGTCACCGACAACCATTGGGCGAGTCTGGTGTGCGGGCGATCGCGGACGCGCATTGCGGGCATGTCGCGCGAGAGTTTTCCCGAGCTGCCGCAGATGCCGGAGGCGCTCGCCGAGATTCCATTGAGCGTGCTGGCGCAGATGATCGGCGGCACAATCTTTGCGATTTCGGCTGAGGAGTCGCGCTTCACGCTAAATGGCGCGCTGCTGATTTTGCGAGATACCGGACTGGTCATGGTGGCAACCGACGGCCACCGATTGGCTCTGGTGGAGAGAAATATCCCGCTTCCCGGCTTTAACGTTGCGTACCGGGCGCTGCTGCCGAAGAAGGCGATGGCCGAAATTCAGAAACTGGCCAGCGACGACCCGAGCAAGCAGATTGAGTTTTCAGGCAATGAGAACCATTTGTTCTTCCGGATCGATAAGCGTCTGCTGCTGAGCCGCAAGCTCACGGGAAATTTTCCGGATTACGATCGCGTTTTGCCCAAAGAGCATCCACACATGCTGGTGATACAGCGGGATGAGCTGAAGTCGGCGATCGAGCGCGTGGCGCAATTTGCGGATGAACGCTCACGGGCGATCCGGCTGCAGGTTTTGAAAGGCGAGTTGAAGGTTCATTCCTCGATCTCGGAAACGGGCGAGAGCGAGGAAACGATTCCGGTCGATCACAAAGGTCCGGATGTCGAGATCGGTTTTAATGCGCAGTACATGCTAGATTTCCTGCGTTCGGTGGATCAAAGCGAGGTGGAGTTTCACTTCAAGGATTCGAACAGCGCTGGGGAACTGCGGCCGCACGGCGGCTCGGCCGACGCGGTGTATCGCTACGTCGTAATGCCCATGCGCATTTGATGGCGGCGGCGAGAAAAGAAAGGTTATGCGGTCCGACGGCCCGGGGTGCTAACGCGCCTGGCGGCCGTGAAGACCGCGCTTGAAAGTATGGCTACAGTGGCTCAGAACGACACTTACGATTCCAGCAGTATCAAAGTCCTGGAAGGTTTAGAGGCGGTACGGCTGCGTCCGGCGATGTACATCGGCTCGACCGGCGAGATGGGGCTGCATCACCTGGTGTATGAAGTGGTGGACAATTCGGTCGACGAAGCGCTGGCCGGATATTGCACGGAAGTCGGAGTGACGATTCACATCGACAACTCGATGACGGTAGTGGATAACGGGCGCGGCATTCCGGTAGATATTCATGCGGAAGAAGGCGTCTCCGCCGCACAGGTGGTGCTGACGAAACTGCATGCCGGCGGTAAATTCGATTCGAATACGTACAAAGTGTCGGGCGGATTGCATGGCGTGGGCGTGAGCTGCGTAAACGCGTTGTCTGAGACGTTTCACCTGGAGGTTTGGCGGGACAAGGCGACCTGGGAGCAGGATTACGAGCGCGGCGTTCCGAAAGCGCCGCTCGCGAAGACCGGAAAATCGAACAAGACCGGCACCAAGATCACGTTCCGGCCGGATGCGAGCATCATGGATGCGCTCGAATTTAACTTCGACACGTTGGCGCAGCGGCTTCGGCAATTGGCGTTCCTGAACAAGGGCTTGAAAATTACGCTCAGCGACGAGCGCGGCGATGAGATCCGGACCGAAGAATTCTTTTATAGCGGCGGGATTGCGGAATTCATCAGGCATCTGAATCGCGGCAAATCGGTGCTGCATGACAAGCCGATTCATTTTGAAGGCGATCGCGAGCTGCCGAACGGCGGCAAACTGACCATCGAAGTGGCATTGCAGTACAACGATTCTTACTCCGAGAATGTCTTCAGCTTCGCGAACAACATCAACACGGTGGATGGCGGAACGCACTTAAGCGGCTTTCGCAGCGCGCTGACGCGCACGATCAATGCCGCGGCACAGCAGGCGGGACTGATCAAAGACCAGAAAGAGAATCTGACCGGCGACGACGTGCGCGAAGGGCTTACCGCGGTGATCAGCGTGAAGCTGCCGCAGCCGCAGTTCGAGGGTCAGACCAAGGGCAAGCTGAACTCGGATATTCAAGGCCAGGTGGTGCAGTTGGTGAATGAAAAGCTGGGCGAGTTTTTCGACAAGAGCCCGGCGGTTACCAAAAAGATCATCAGCAAAGCGATTGACGCGGCGCGCGCACGCGAAGCGGCCCGTCATGCACGCGATCTGACGCGGCGCAAGGGCGCACTCGATTCCGGCGGTCTTCCTGGAAAGCTTTCGGATTGTCAGGAGAAGGATCCGGACCGCTGCGAGCTGTTTCTGGTAGAGGGAGAATCGGCGGGTGGCACGGCGAAATCAGGCCGCGACCGGCGTTATCAGGCGATTCTGCCGCTAAAGGGCAAGATCTTGAACGTGGAAAAGGCCCGTTACGACAAGATGCTTGCGCATGAAGAGATTCGCGCGATGATTACTGCCATCGGGACCGGCATCGGCAGGGGCGAAGACTTCGAGATGGCCAAGCTTCGCTACGGCAAGATCATTATCATGACTGATGCGGACGTCGATGGCTCGCACATTCGCACGCTGCTGCTGACGTTTTTCTTCCGGCACATGCAGGAATTGATTACGCGCGGGAAGGTTTACGTCGCGCAGCCGCCGCTCTATAGCATCAAGAAGGGGAAAAGCGAGAAATACATCAAGGACGATAAGGAATTTACGCGCGAGATTTTGCGCCGCGCTACCGAGAATCTGACGGTTGAGGCGGCCGGTGCGGGCGGTCAGGCCACCAAAATCGAAGGCGGCGAACTGCGAAGCTTCCTGATGTCGCTCGATGAACTGGCACAGATCAGCAAGCGGTTGGAGCGGCGCGTGCGCGATGCGCGCGTAGTGGATGTACTGGCCGAGGTCAATTTGCCGATCGATACCAAGGCCGACCTGCAGAACGAGGAAAGCGTGAAGATTGTGGCCGATCATTTGCGCCAGACGAAGCTGGACGTGACGATAGAGCGCGAGGAAGAACATTCGGCCTGGATGATCGGCTACCGGGATCCGACCAACGCCACCCGAATGATCAACACCGAATTTCTGGCCTTGCCCGAATTCCGTAAGATGCGCGCGCAGGTGAAGCAGGTGGCACGCTTCAATACACCGCCGTTCACGATCGTAAAAGACGGCCATCGGCAGGTGCTGCCAAACTGGCGCGAGTTGCTTGCAACGGTGAAGAACGAGGGCACGCGCGAGGTGAATGTGAAGCGCTATAAAGGCCTGGGCGAAATGAATGCAGAGCAACTCTGGTCGACGACCATGAATATTGAAACGCGTACTTTGCTGCAGGTGGATCTAAACGACTTCGCCGAAAGTGAACCGATATTTTCCACGCTGATGGGCGAGGACGTGGAAAGCCGGCGCAAGTTTATTGAAGAAAATGCGCTGGATGTGCGGAATCTGGACGTTTGAGACTGGTTAGCCATCACTCGTGGCGCAGCGCCTGCCAGGGGTCAATGGCGGCGGCGCGGCGAGCGGGAAAGTAGCTGGCTGCCGCAGCCACGGCGATCAGAAACGCGATCGCCGAGAGATAGGCGGCGTAATCGGTGAAAAGCACGCCATAGAGCAACTGTGAGAACAGTTTTGCCACGCCGAGCGCAGCCGCTGCGCCCATGAGGGTGCCGATGACGGCCGGCAGCATTCCCTGCTTGACGACCATGCGCAGGATGTTTTCGCGCGCCGCGCCGCATGCCATGCGCACGCCGATTTCGGGCGTCCGCTGCGTGACGGAATAGGCGATGACCGCATAGACGCCCAGCGAAGAAAGAACCAGGGCGACGGCCGCAAATACAGTCAACAGGCCGGTGTTGAAGGCGCGCCAGCCAAGCTGTTCCGCGATGATCTGACGCATGCTGCGCGGCAGGAACACGGGCACTTCGGGATCGACCTGCTGCAGCTTGGCTTGAATCGCTTTGGCATAGCCGAGCGGATTCCCGCTGGTGCGAACGACCACGGCGGGCCACAAGTCCACATAGCGGTAGAGCGGCACATAGACCTGCGGGATGACGGCTTTTTCGACGCTTTGCTGCCTGGTGTTGCCGATGACGCCGACGATTTCATGCCAGTCGGTCCGGTCAGCGGTATAGGAAAGAAGTTGACCGAGCGGATCCTCACCGCGGAAGAATTGCCGGGCAAAGGCTTGGTTCACTAAGACCGCTTTCGCGGAGGGGACATCGTCTGTGCGATTGAGGTCGCGGCCCTTGCGTATGGGGATTTTCAGGGCGCGACAAAAGCCCGATGTCACTGCCGTAAGCTCGACGAAAGGCGCATCCCAGGTGTTTTTCGGCGAGGGCTTGCCTTTGATCACGACCGGACCGCCGCCCAGCGTGCTGGCAAAGGGAAGATCGCCAGCGAAAGCGGCGTTCTGGACACCGCCAATGGAATGGAGACGGTCGAGCACTTGCTGGGCGAAGCGAGCGCCGAACTCTGAATCCCGACCATAGCGCTCGGGCGGAAGCGAGGCATACATGGTCATTACATGATCGGGCTCGAAGCCGGGATCGATGCCGGACGCTTTCGCAAAACTTTTGATCAGTAGCACCGATTCGATGAGGAGCAACGTAGCAACTGCTGTTTCGGCTACTACCAGCGAGCGGCTCAGCCAGCGCTGGCGCCTGGACTCGGTCATTTTGCCGCCGGATTGCTTGAGCGCCTGGGCGATGTCGAAACCCGCGGCGCGGAGGGCGGGCAGAAGGCCGAAGAGAATCGCGGTCCAAGCCGCAATTAAGACGGCGAACAATAATACGCGCCAATCGAGAACAATATCTTCCGGGCGGGGAATGCGAATGTTCGGGGAATGTCTCACCATGATAATGGCGGCTGCCGCAATACCCAAACCGGCGGCGGCGGCGCAAAATGCCAGCAGAAAACTCTCTGTCATGAGTTGTTGAAAGAGCCTGGCGCGACTGGCGCCGATGGCGAGACGGACGGACATCTCGCGGCCGCGCGCGGAGGCCCGGGCGAGCAAGAGATTCGCGACATTTGCGCAAGCGATGAGTAACACGCAAAGGACCGCGGCGAGCAGCAGCAACAGAGGCGTTTTCAACTCACCGGATAACCAATCGCGCAGCGTGATGGCGAACGCGCCTACGCCCTTGTTTTGCGCCGGATAGGCAGCGGCGAGATCGGCGGCGGCTTGGGTCAACGCGGCGTTGGCCTCCGCGAGCGGCACGCCGTTGCGCAAGAGCCCCAGCGCCGAATAAGAGTGATAGCCGCGCATGTTTTCACGGTCGGCGAGGTCAAACGTTACCGGCGTCCAAATGTCTTTATGGCCCAGGATGTTCAGGTTGGCCGGCAGGACGCCCGCGATCACCCGCAGTTTGCCATCCAGGCGCAGCGTTTTTCCGACGACCTCCTGGCCACCGAATTCGCGCTGCCAGAACGCCCAGCTCAGCATGACGGCTTGATCGCGGCCGGGTTCGTCATCTTGCGGCGTGAAGTTACGGCCGCGCACGGCGCTTGTTCCAAGGACGCGAAATAGCTCTGCGTCGCACTGCAGAGTGGTGACCAGGACGGCGCGCCCGGTTCCGGTCATGTTCGATAAACCGGGCCGGTACAGCCCCAAGGCTTCGAACGCCGAGGGCAAACGCCTTTTCCAATCGATGAGATCCTGCATGCTCACCGAATCACGATGACGCCGCGTCTCCGATTCGAAAATGCGGACCACGCGCGGGGGGTCTTTCACAGGCAACGGGCGCAGGAGCACGCCGTTCACGACGCTAAAAATGGCGGTGGCTGCGCCGATCCCGAGCGCCAAGGCGACCAAAGCAGCCAAAGTGGGCAAGGGGTTGTGACGCCAAGCGCTCAGCGCGTACCGAATGTCCTGTCCGAGAGACCGCAAACGAAGTCCTTGGCTCGATTCGATTACCGATATTGAGCGTATCAGGCGATGACGGGGCGGCAAAAAAGAATTGAACAGTTCCGGCTCGGCGCCGGTCTTAGCTGGTGAATGGAGGCGGCGAAACAGATTGCGTTCCAGGAGCCAGGGTTGGCGGCAAAGGAAGAAGCCATAGCCTGTGACGGCCGTTTCGCGGATCTGGTTCGGCGACAGTCACGTTTCGTATTCCGGGTGGCTTACTCGATCCTGCGGAATGCGCATGATTCCGAGGACGTGGTCCAAGAGACTTTTCTCAAGGTCTATCGAGGACGGAGATGGGACACCATTGAGAACGAACGGGCATTTCTGGCTCGCATCGCGTGGCGCATCGCGCTCGCCCGGCGGCCTCGGGCTGCGGAACTGGCGGATTGCGGTATTCCGTCGAGCGGTGAAAGCCCGGAGCAAGCGGCGATCGCGGCGGACTGGCAGGCCGTGGTTCATCGCCTGATTGCCACGCTACCCGAAGAACTGCGGCTGCCACTCGCGCTATCGACCGTGGAGGATTTGAACTCGAAGGAGATCGCCTTGGTGATGGGAATTCCGGAGGGAACCGTGCGGACGCGATTGATGCGATCGAGACAGCTCTTGAAGCAAAAGTTGTCGGTTTTAATGGGAGGCGCTCATGACGCATGACGACAGAGTTGAGCAGGTTATGGAGCGCGCCTTGTCGAGCTACGCCGATGCGGAACCGGTCGCGGGGCTCGAAGAGCGTATTTTGAGCCGAATTCCCAGCGGTGGGATTGGAGGTGGAACGTTCGGAAGATGGGGATGGGGCTTGGCGGCTTCTTTAGCCGTGGTTTTGGTGCTCGCGGCCATCGCGGTTCGAACGCCGTCTGTTCCTGAGAGGAGCGGCGAGGTAGTGGAGCGGCAAATTGCGGCCACGCCAGTTCCCGCTGTGCATCCCGTTGAGCCGAAACTTCGAAAAAAGGTGCACAGGAGGCGGGCGCTGGCTGCGAGGGCTCTCCCCAAGCAGGAGAGATTTCCTACGCCCTCAGCCATGACGGATGAAGAGCGTGCTTTGGTCGCGTTTGTTAAGCGCGATCCGGCGCAAGCGCTAGAAGAATTTACTGAGCTAGCTAAGCGTACCGAGCGGGACGGAACCCAATAAGGAGGAGAAGACATGCGGAACTCGAGAGGTTTGAGGATGGCCGGGTTGTTCACGCTCGCGTTAGCGGGGGTGACGTGCCTGGCGCAGAATTCGGAAGCGCCGAAGGAATCGCCTAAGTTTTATCGACTCGAATTCGTGGTGAAAGAGCTGGAGGCCGGGAAGGTTATTAACTCCAGAGCGTATTCGATGACGGCTTCAACAAATGGCGAGTCCAGTGAGACACGCACTAACAGCAGAGTGCCACTGCCGACGGGCCAAGTCGGTGTAGGCGTGACCATCGAATGCCGCGCTTTAAAAGAACTGGGAAATGAGTTGTCCCTTTTCATTAAGGCGGAGATCAGCAGCATCGTGCAAGAGCCCGGAACAAGCTCCGCGGGCTCACCGATTATCCGGCAAAACGTTTGGGGGTCGGCTGCTGTCGTGCCGATCAAGAAGCCCAGCGTCGTCTTCAAGGCCGATGACACGGCGACGAAGCAACAAATGCAGCTCGAGTTGACGGCAACGCCGATCGAGTAAATCGGCATCATTCCTCGCGAAGCGCTATGGACGGTTCTATCCGAGCTGCGCGACGGGCCGGAAGCCACGCCGCAATTCCAGTGGCAATCAGGATCGCGCCCAGTATAGTGGCCCATGTCGCCAGATCGGTAGCTTGGACGCCAAAGAACTGACTCCGCACTATCCGTGCGGCTAGAATGGCTCCGGCAATTCCCGCAACGAGACCAATGCCCGAGACGATTCCGCCGCGAGTGACAATCATTCGCACAATTTGGGATTGCAGCGCGCCGACTGCCAGGCGTATTCCAATCTCGCGCCGGCGAAGCTGGACCAGATGGGCGAGAGAGCTGTACAAGCCCACGCCTGCCAGCAGCATGCCCGCGAACGCAAAGCCATTCAGTAGGAACGCGATAAAACGGCGTAGCTTCAACGACGCTGCGACACGCTGGTCCATCGGCCGCACGTCGTATAAGGCGACCTCCGGGTTGAGTGCCGCGATAGCCTGGCGCACCGCGGCCGTTGGGTCCGTATCGCCCTTTGTGCGCAACACCAAATACATGGACTCGCTTCGCTCCTGCAGCTCCGGATAATAGACTTCCGGTTCGCGAGGCCCTCCCAGATCACTATTTCGCACGCTGCCCACCACGCCAATAATGTGAGCCGGCGTGCCCATTCCACCGCTGCCGATCAATTTTCCGACCGGTTCTTCGCTCGGGAAATAACGGCGCGCCAGTTCCTGGTCGATCACCGCAACAGGTGGGGAGCCGGCGCGGTCGCGTTCGGTGAACGTGCGGCCACGCAGCAGAGGAATCTTCATCGTTCCGAAGTAGCCCGGAAGAGCAACACCGATCTGCGCCTGTGCGGGCGGATTCGTTTTCGGCCGGTCGGGCAGTTGCAGC